>JBDKGV010000154.1:0-8438 GCA_039798005.1 Fibrobacterota bacterium | reverse complement strand
CCTCGAGCCGGTGCAGAACCTGCGCTACGCCCGCCGCGCCTGCGAGCTGCTGCGCGAGCTGGGGCAGCCCGACCCGGAAGCCAAGATTCGACAGATCCTGTCAAAGGCCACCTCGTGCTTCAACGGCTGGTCGGGTGCCGAGATCTGGGACCGCTGGGTCGTACCTCCTCACGACCCGTGCGCGCTGCTTGCGGCCCATGGGGCCTTCGACAGCCTGCTTCACGGTTCGGACGGTCCCTTGCCGGTCCACGGGCGCATGCTCCATCTCTCGCTCCAACGGCTGGAGTCGGGTGTGCTCCACGGCTGGATCACCGTGTACGACCCGGAGTTCGAGGAGCATCATGGGTACGCGTGCCTTGCGTGGAAGGACTTTGACGGCAACGCCCGGGTCCGCCTGAAGCTTTCCAGCGCCCTGCCTGCCGTGGAAAGTCCGGTGCGGCTTCCGTCCCAATGGAGCGCCAAGGCGCAGGCCATGTGGGGAGACAAGGAGCTCGTGCTTGCGGATCTTTCCATCGACAAGCGCCGGGAATGGGGTGAGGCGCATTCGCGCAAGGCCTTGGCGAGCCTGCTCGGGGCCTACCAGACCTTGGCGGACAAGGGGCGGCCCGTGCTCGCCGATCTCGATGCGCTGGGAGTGGATGCGCCGGATTTCCTTCGCATCCCCGAGCGGGTGATGCTGGAGGCCAGGCTTTCGGCCTTCGTGGAAGCCGCCTTGGAAGCTCCGGAACCGGCTCAAGTGCGTGAGGCGCGCGATCTGCTGGAACGCGCAAGGAAGCTGGGGGTCGCAGGGCAGCTTTGGTTGCCGGCCGCTCGCTTGGAGGATGCGCTGCGCCGGCTCTTGAGCCAAGTGCTCACGAAGTCCGATCGCGCCAGCACCCAGGCGATCCTGGTGTTGCTCGATCTGGCCGACGGGGCGGGACTTCCCTTGGACAAGAGCTCCATCGAGAACGTGGCCAACCGGTTGCGGGTGGAGCATCTGCATCCGCGCTTGCGTCAGGCGAAGATCTCGTCCAGGGAACGGGAAGAGGTCATCGGCTGGATCGAGACCTTGGAGCGGCTCAACTTCGACTGCGACACCGAGCGGGACATCCTGGCGAGCCTGACATGAGGACGATGCCCCGGTCCTTGCTTTCGTCCGAGACCATCCAAGCGCGGGTGGTGGAGTTGGGGGCGGATCTCAGCAGGCATTATGAAGGACGCAGGCCCCTGGTGCTGGGACTCCTGCGCGGATGCGTTCCGTTTCTTTCCTGCCTGATGCGTCAGATGAAGTTCCGCTTCGATTTGGAATTCTGCCAGAGCCACACTTATGTCGAGGGCACCCATCCAAGCCAAGAACCGGTCTTCCAGTTCTTCGCCGAACCCGACTTTGCCGGGCGCGACGTGCTGGTCGTCGATGACATCATTGACACGGGAGCGACTTTGGCAAGGTTGCTGGAATTGCTGCAGGAGAAAGGGGCCGCGTCGGTCCGGCTCTGCACATTGCTTGACAAGCCGGCGCGGCGCAAGATCGCCTTGGTTCCTGATTGGGTGGGCTTTGAGATCCCCGATCGCTTCGTGGTCGGCTACGGGATGGATCATGACGGCGACCATCGCGGACTTCCGTGGATCGGAACCTTGGAATGATCCAGATCGCAGGGCTTGTGGGTTGGTTGTTGGGTGCGGCGGGTGCGATCGAGCCGTGGGAGAGCGTCTGTCGGCCGACGGTCGCCGATACCGCCCGGCCCGGACTTCAGGAATGCGCGCGACTGTCTTCCGGTGGCGTGAGGATCCTGGCACGCGTCAAGGCGGATGTGCGCGGGATGCGGCACAGCGAATGGAGCGCCGAGCAGGGCTTGAACGCCGTGCACGTTCCCGACGAGACCTTTTGGAGGATCCTCGACGGCTTGGCCGGATCCCAAGGCGAGTGGCTGGAGCGCGACCCCTCGACACTTGGCCAGGACAGCATCCTGTTCGAGGCCAGGGTCGGGCAGTCCTTCGAGTGCCGTGGATGCCCGGGCGACTGGCTGGCGGGAACCTGGGGCCCGTACGGCGCCTCGCGCCTTTTGGTCGTGCGTCGCGACCCGGTGAAGCGGCAAGCCTTGGACGATTCGCTGGCCTTGGTCCCGCAGGCGCAGGCCAGTTCCGCGGTGCTTCCCTTGAAGGTTTCCACCCCATGCCGCGACAAGGGCGGGAATTGCCTGGAGGAGCGCATCGGTCCCGGCGGAACGCGTTGGCAATTCCGGCGCGAACGCTCCGGGGAAGGTTGGCAGACCTTGCGCGTGGAGTGGGAGTCCCAGCCCTTGGGCGATTCCATCTCGCTTTCGCTCTTGCGGGAGGACCTTCCCCCGTCCGAGTTGCGACTGCTGTTGCGCAATTGGCTGGACGCCGAGATCGACATGTTCGCGGCCAATGTGCTGGCCCCTGCGCCGACCCTGTTCACCACCTCGGTGTCGAGCTGGCGCCGTCGGGTCCTGCCGGGCTTCCGGACCGAGGCGATCTTGAAGGACCTTGGAATGCGCTCGAGCTTCCCCGATTCGTTGCTTCTGTATCAGGACAAATTCTGTCGTGCCGGGATCGCCGGGAAGATTCGCTGGTTTGAGATCCGCCGGGCCCGCTGAGCCGGCGTTTTGTGGACAATCCAGACGCGATGCGATCGTCAAGGCGCCAAGCGCATCGAAATGGCATCATTGAAGGATGGATGCCGAGGAAAACATCGCAAGGTTGCCGGATCTTCTGGGCTATCTGGATTACCGACTGTACTTGAAGGACTGGTTCGCTGCGCGCAAGCAAAATGAGCCGGCCTTTTCGTACCGGGCCTTGGCCCGCGAGGTGGGGTACCGGTCCCATGCGTTTTTCAGCCTGGTGCTCCAAGGCAAGTCGAACATCTCGATGGACATCGCCCTGCGCTTTGCCGAATGCATCGGTCTGCAAGGAAGGGATCGGGACTATTTCCTTGCCTTGGTGGGGTGCAACCAGGAGGAGGTGCCGTCGAAGCGGCGCATCCTGTTTGAGCGGTTGCAGGAGCTGCGCGGGGTCTCGGCGGCGCGGCTGCGCGACGACCAGGACGCCTTCCTGGCCTCTTGGCGGCACGCCGCCTTGCGAGAGCTTCTGGGCATCGACGCCTTCGTGGGAGGGGAGGCGCAATGGGCCGAGCGTCTGTGCCCGGCCGCGACGCCGGAGGAGATCCGCTCCTCCTTGGAACTGCTTCTCGAGCTGGGACTCGCGCACCGCACGGCCAAGGGCATCGTGCGCACGGATCCGTGCCTGGTCACCGGGATGACCTACACCGAGACCGCCACGCGAGGCTTCATGCGGCAGGTCCACGACCTCGGGGGCGATGCGCTGGAGCGGTTCCCGCGCCCGGAACGGTACCATGGATGGGCCACCCTTTCGGTTTCGGCGGCGACCTTGGAGCAGATGCGCAGCGAGCTGCGCTCCTTGGTGGAGCGGTTCCTTTCGCTTGCGGAGAAGGACCCCGTTCCGGATCGCGTGCTGCAACTCAACCTCGAACTCTTTCCGCTGGCCTACGGGAGGAAGGACGCATGAGGGGGTGGCGCAAGGGGCTTGGGCTTCTGGCGCTGCTGGGCGCTTGCGCCTCGGAGCAGATGACCGCGGGTGGCGGTGGCTTTGGTGGTGAGACGCTCTCGGGGGTCGTGGTGGGCAATTCCGGCAAGGGGATCGCCGGGGCATCGCTCAAGCTGCGCTCCAGTGCGTCTTTGCAGGCCACGGTGATCCGGGAAACCCGGACCGACAGCACGGGGCGCTTCCGGTTCGAGTACCCTTCGGGCAGCTCCTGGCGTCTGGAGGTCGCGGGAATCGACGGGATGGATTCCGTCCGGGCCTTGGTGGATCTCGATCCCGGACTGTCGCCGGGTCGCATCCTTGTGGAGAAGACGGCCCCAAGAATGGTGCAGTTGCGCGATGGGAATGGCGGTGGGCTTCCTGGCCGGATTCAGGCCTACGGGCTCGGACGTTCGGTCGAGACCGACGATTCGGGGCGGATTGATCTTTCGGGATGGCCCAAGGCCGACCTGTGGGCCCGGGTGACGCTGCGCTCGGGCGGAAACCGTGATCTCTTCATCCCAGGCAGTACCGACGGCGATGTGCCGGTTGAACCGGGATGGCTTCTGGACGACTTCGAAGGGAGCCAGACCCGCACGCGGCTGGGTCTTCTGACCGGCGGTGGTTGGTGGTACGTGGCAAGTGAAAGAGCCGACACGCCTACGGTACGCGACATCGCCACGATGCGGGATGCCTTGGATGCGCATTCGGGATCGAGCCTGCACGCCTTCTTCACTCTCCCGGCGAGCGGGATCCGCTTCGGGCTCTTGGGATTTCACTTCGGAGTCACGGAGACGCAAACGGTGGACCTCTCCGGGATGGACAGCCTGGTCTTCTGGGCGAAGGGGAGCGGCAACGTCCGGGTCGAAATGGTTGCGGACACGGGCGGCGGTGTGACCAGCCACGCCTTGGTCATCCAGCCGACGGGAACTTGGCGGCGATTCGCCGTGCCGGCATCGAGCTTGTCACCGATCGATGCGGGAAGGAGTTGGGCCCAGGATTCCAAGAAGGTTCGCTTCCTGCAGTTCATCGTCTTCGAATCGGCGGACTTCCGTTTGGACGACCTGCGCTACTACGGACGCGATCTTCCCTGACTCGGGGAGAAGGGTGGTCAGTCCACAAAACGCTTGGGCCGTGAAATGGTTCCTGCGGAGAGATGCGTTCCTTCAGATTGGGGGCACATCTGCATTTCCGGGAGGAACCCTTGAAGCGAACCGCATCCTTGTCCTTGCTTGCCATCGCCGCACTGACCTTCGCCACGACGACAGCCCAAGCGGCGGTCAGCTATGCACCGGTCACCGCCGGTGCGAGCGGTGGAGCCCAGAAGCTGTACAACTTTCTGGCCGTCAACTACGGGGTCAGGACGATCTCGGGGATGATGACCGGGGACGTCGGATCCGGAACTGACGTCAAGGCGCTCGTGGATGTTGATTCCATGTTCCTCAAGACCGGAAAATATCCGGCGTTGGTGGGCTTTGATTTCCTGTTTGCGACCGGCGTGAAGGCCTCCGATTTCTGGTACCAGAGCTACACGAACTCGACCCTCACCCACGCCAAGGACCTGTGGAGCAAGGGTGGCATCCCCGCCTTCACATGGCACTGGAAGGACCCGAGCGACTCGGTCGACGCCTTCTACACCAAGAGCGGCAACGCCACGGCCTACACGACCTTCGACTATACCAAGGGCTTCAAGGCCGGGACGACGTCGTGGGACACCACGTCTGCGACCTACAAGCAGCTCGTGTCGGACATCGATGAGATCGCCGCAAAGTTCCTGATTCTGCAGAAGGACAGCGTCGCGGCGATCTTCCGCCCGATCCATGAGGCAAGTGGCGGATGGTTCTGGTGGGGCACCAAGGGAGGCGCCGCCTTCCAGTCGCTCTACAATCTGATTTACGACCGCATGGTCAATGTGGACGGCGTGAAGAACCTCGTCTGGGTCTGGAATCCGCAGTTTGCGACGGATGCGGACTGGAACCCGGGCGCCGCCAAGTACGACGTGATCAGCCAGGACATCTACGAGGCCTGGGACTACACGACGAAATTTGTCACAAGCCACAAGGCGCTGGCCACGAGCTTCGGGACGGACAAGATCCTGGCCGTCTCCGAGAACGGTTCCATCCCCGATGCCTCCACGATGAAAAAGAACGGGACCGTGTGGTCGTGGTGGATGCCTTGGTACCAGAGCTGGAGCGGCAAGTTCCTGGACCAGACCGTGGACGCCGTGTGGAAGGCCAACATGGAAGACCCATGCACCATCACCTTGGACAAGATGCCGGGCTGGAGCGGCTATGCGCTTGCCACGACCAAGGTCGGCGTTTGCACCAATAGCTATGAACTCGGGAAGCTCGACACCGCACGGAAGATGGTCGAGAAGATGCCGGGTGATACCGCCAAGAACGGATGGCTGCGCGTCAAGTTCAGCACCCCTTCGGGCGACACGGCCAAGGGCAACGTGGTCATCGCTTCGGGAACCGTTGCGGATCTCTCCAAGGCCAAGTCCCTCACCCTGAACGTCGTCAACGGGAACACCCTGTCCGGGATCTGGTTCACCGTGGCCTTCCTGGGCAATGCCGCCGCCGATTGGGGCTGGGCACAGCCCGAGGGTTGCTGGGTGAACGCCGGCGATTCGACGAAGTGCACCATCGATCTCACCACCACCGCCAAGGGCACCACCGTCCTCACCGGCACCGATTACGCCGACTTCATGGGCAACCTCTCCAAGGTCTACATCGAGATCTTCGGCCAGGGTTTCGCGGGCAGCGTGTTTTTCGACAACGTGGTGGTGGACGGTTCGATCGTCCTCAACAACTTCGACAAGGCCCAGGTCATCGCGACCGAGCAGGGCAAGAACCTGACAAACGCCGGGATCGTGGGAAGCGGCAAGACCTCCGGGATCAATACGGCCACCAAGGGCTTGGCCAGTCGGGTCTCCGTGCAAGGCAAGAGCATGCAACTGACCCTTGCCCGTTCCGGAAACACCTCGGTCGATCTCTTCGATCTCCAAGGCCACCGCATCGCGAACATCCACAGCGGCAACCTGAGCGCAGGAACGCATTCCCTGAGCATGAAGAACATCAGCGAAGGTCTCTATGTGGTTCGCATCATCGGGGAGACGGGAAGCGACTTCCAGAAGGTGATCGTCAAGTAGGCGGTGCCCTTTTGAAGTGAACCGGCGCAGCGCCCTGGACCGATCCTTCGATCTTGAGAGGAAGAGCTCCGCAAGGAGCTCTTCCCGTTTCGGGAATGACGAGGTGCGATCCGCGGCTGGTTATTCCACAAAACGCTTGAGTGGTGAAAGCGATACCGTGGAATCGGGGATGCACCCAGATTGAGGGGACACCTGCATTTCCGGGAGGAACCCTTGACGCGAACCGTCTCACTGTCCTTGCTTGCCTTGGCCGCGATTGGATCGGCAGCATCGATCATCCGCGTGCGCACCGACGCACCGGGCCACAAGATCAATCCGGCCATTTATGGCATCAACAATCTGTCGAACTTCGACAAGGCGACCTACCTCGCCGCCGATTCCGCCATGCTGGGTTCCGATCGCATGGGCGGAAACCGCATGACCGGCTACAACTGGGAGAACAACTTCTCCAGCGCCGGCTCCGACTGGCAGCACTCCAGTGACAGTTGGATGACCCAGTCTCCGCTGCCCACCGCCACGGGTGCCGGTGGTGCGGTGGCAAGCTTCGTCGAGCGCAACCTCGGACTGGGGCGCGCGCCCATCGTGCAGTTGCAGATGGCGGGATACGTGGCCGCCGACGGTGCCGGTGCCGTGAGCGAGGTTCAGACGGCCCCCTCGGCGCGCTGGAAGAAGGTGGTCTTCGCCAAGGGATCGCCGTTCACGCTTTCGCCTTCAACGACCGATTCCTTCGTGTACATGGACGAGGAAGTGAACTTCCTGACGCAGAAGTTCGGTCGTGCCGACCAGGGCGGTGTGCCCTACTACCAGTTGGACAACGAGCCCGCCTTGTGGACATCGACCCACGCGCGCATCCATTCCCAGGCGCTCACCATGAAGGAGCTGCTTGACAACAGCGAGGCGTTGGCCAAGGCGATCAAGGCCGTCGATCCTTCGGTCAAGGTGATCGGCCTGGAGAGCTTCGGTGCCATGGAAATGTGGCAGTGCGGCTACGCGACGACGACTTGGACCGCATGCGCCGACTGGAGCACCTATTCCGCCAAGTACGACTGGGCCCTTGCCGCCTATCTGGGCGAGATGAAGAAACGCTCCGAGGCAGCAGGCAAGCGGTTGATCGATGTGCTGGGCATCCATTGGTACCCGGAGGACAAGGGGGACTCGCGCATCAATGTGGCGGCCGTGTCGGATGGGGGCACCGCCAAGGATATCGAGGCGCGCCTTCAGGCTCCCCGATCACTTTGGGATGCATCGTACCTGGAGAACAGCTGGATCACCGGCATGACCGGCAACAAGCCGGTGAGCATCCTCACCCGCACCCTGAAGTCGATCGACACGGCATGGGCAGGCACGCGCCTTGCCGTGACGGAGTACAACTACGGTGGCGAGAACCACTGGTCCGGTGCGATCGCGCTGGCCGACGTGCTGGGCGTGTTCGGAAAGCTCGACCTCGAAGCCGCAAACCTGCACACCGCCTTCTCGGGGCGCTTGGAAGCGGCCTTCCGTCTCTATCGCAACTTCGACGGCAAGGGCAACGGCTTCGGCGACACCTACGTGGCGGCGGAGAATCCCGACAGCACGGTCTTCTCGACCTACGCAAGCCTTGATTCGAAGAACCCGAACCTCCTGCATGTGATCGCGATCAACAAGTCCGCTTCTGCAAAGCCTGTGACCATTTCGCTTTCGGGCAAGGCATGGCAGTCCGCGGTGGCCTATGGATTTTCGACAGATTCCGTCATCACAAAGCTGTCCG
>JBDKGV010000153.1:0-8452 GCA_039798005.1 Fibrobacterota bacterium | reverse complement strand
GCCACGAAGCGGAGGGGGAGGGACTCGAACCCACAAGCCCTTGCGGGCGGCGGTTTTCAAGACCGCTGACTTAGCCAATTAGCCTATCCCTCCGCACCGGTGGCGGACCCCGGAACTCCCGGCAGCAGTCGGGAAATCTAGTAACGGCGCGGGCACGGCGGAAGCGCGTTCCGAAGACGGGCCCTTCTCCCGCCCTGTTCGCCCATGCACCTTGTTTGACAGATCCTGTCATGGGCTCGCCAAGCCTCCTCGGCCCCGCGGCGCGGGCCATGGCCGCCGGGCCTGCGGGGTCTTGTCCCTGCGGGCGACGGTCGGGGGCAGTTTGGTGTCCCTTGTCCTGTGGACGGCTCGACTCGTCGATTTGAAACCGTTGCTCTGGGGTTCCACCCCAGCCCGGCCTAAAACCGTTTTGCAGGCGCTCCGCCCTGCACCCGGCCAAAGGTGGTCCGGCCCACCTTTGGAAACCACCGCCAGCCGTTCCGCCGGCTGGACCCACGGATAGTGACACTCCGTGGGCCGCGAAACGGGTCAAGTCAGCTCGCGCTTCGAACCGACCTTACCGTAGGCCTTTCGTGAAATGGATCGTCCGGGCTTTGCCCGCTGCGCGAGCAAAGGACCGTCGCCACCGTCACATCGCTTTGTCAGAACACGCCGGGGGACGCAAGGTTGGAGCATCTTCGGAAGGGGACTGAAGCTGGTGCCATGCGGGATGGTTTGCAAAGCACGCATCAAGCAATGGCCACGGCAGTGGCCCTGTCCAGTACCCTTCATGGGGTCCCCGTGTTGCGATCCTGATCGCGCGGCAAACCGTCGCGAGCGGCTGCGTGTGAGTACCGCGGCTGCGAATCGCTTTGGCCATTGGGGCCCGCGTCGAAGGCGCATCGCCTTCGCTAGCGGGTTTCGTAAGCTGCCCGGACCACTGCGATGCACTGCCAGCGATCCCTTTGTTGGGTTCCAAGGGGTGGAACCCCTGGCCGTGGTTTCCAAAGGGGTGCGGCCACCCCTTTGGCCGGGTCTGGGCCGGAGGTCCAGAACAATGGTTGTCAATAAAATCCCAGGGTGGGGACCCAATCAACGAATCTGCGTACCGGCGGCACCTGCCAAAATACGATCCAGGGTCCCGGGACCCGACCATCCCGCAATGGCCACCGATCCCACGCCCGCCGCCACGGTCTGGGCACAGGAGCGCAGCTTGGGGATCATGCCGCCCGAGGCCGTGCCATCCTCCACCAAGGCCTCGATCTTGGCGGCTTCGATGGAAGGAATCACCGCGCCGTCCTTGAGCACACCGGGAACATCCGACACCAACAAGAGCGTCTTGGCACCCAGGCCACAAGCCAAGTCCGCAGCAGCTTGGTCAGCATTCACGTTCCAGCTGGTGAAATCCGAGCCCATGCTCACCGGGCTCACGACCGGCAGGAATCCGCCTGCCCACAGCGTTTCCAGCACCGATCCGTCCACGGCCTTCACCTCACCCACGAAGCCCAAAGCGCCATCGGCGCGCAGCGGTTCGCAGCGGAAGAGTCCGCCGTCCACGCCGGAGATGCCCACGGCCTTGGCACCGGCCTGTTGCAACAGACGCACCAAGAGCTTGTTCACCCGGCCGGAAAGGGTCATTTCGACCATGTCCATCGCCGCGGCGTCGGTGACGCGCAAACCTTCGACGAACCGGGCCTCCTGGCCGAGCCAGCCGAGGTTGCGGGAGATGTCCTTGCCGCCGCCGTGGACCAAGGCCACACGAACGCCGGAACTCTGCAATCGCGCAAGATCTGCCGCAAGCTCGGAGAGCGCCCCGAGGTCCTCGGCCATCGAGCCGCCAATCTTGATCACGACTGCGTTCATCATCGCCCCTTTCCCATCACATTCCCGCGTTTCAGGTACCCAATGCCTGACGGGCGCAAGGTAGTTCCTTGCATTCCCGACCAGGCCATGTCCAGAGCTCAAGAAACCAAGCTGAAATCATCGCCAGAGCCCTGGAACAGAAACGGCCCGACCGAAGTCGAGCCGCAAACCGCTTGAATCACAAGCGCCCCTCCGGAAATCAGCGCAGGATCTGCACCAGCTTCTGGAAGCTGCCCGACTGGCCTTGGAGGTGAACGAAATAGACGCCTGCCTTCACACCCTGAAGCTTGATGTCGCGGGCTCCGTCCATCTGCCCCTGCCAGAGCACCTGGCTGCGCCCTTGAATGTCGGTCAGCTCAAGGCGTGTCGTACCCAATCCGGTGGGGTCGAAGCTCAGGATGCCTTGGCTCATCAGGAGACGCTCGCCGTTGGGCAGACGACGAGAAATGCCCACGGTCGTGACGAATCCCGCACCGACCCACATGCCGTCATAGCCTGGAACCACGACCGTGCAAGTGTTGCCTTTGGTGGTCACGCAGCTGCTGAACCACTTGTCGAAGGTGAACCCGTTTGCAGCCACTGCGGTCAAGGTCACCGTCGAACCTTCGGCGAACTTGGGTCCTGCCGGGGAGGTCGTGATGGTGCCGTTGGTCGCATTCAAGCTCAGCGTATGGAACGGGATGGCCGTGAAGTTGGCGCCCACGGTCTTGGCCTCATTCATGGTCACCGTACAGACGGTGTCGCTGCCGGAGCAAGCACCCGTCCAACCCGAGAACTTGGAGACGGAGTCAGGACGCGCCGTCAAGGTCACCACCTTGCCCGCGGAATAGGTCGCGGAGTCGGGGGAACGGACCACCTTGCCGCCCGCACCGACCGTCAAGGTCAACGCATAGGTTGCCGGAGGAATGAGCGCCCAAGTCGCCCCAAGGGTGGCGTCCTTGTTCATCGTGATGCTGCAAGCGCCGGTGCCGGTGCAGGCGCCTGTCCAACCCGACAGGACATAGCCCGTGGGCGGGGTGGCGGTAGCGATCACGACGGTGTTCGAGTCATAGTTGCCACCGGAGGGCGAAAGCGCGATGGAGCCATTTCCTGCCGAGGTCGTCAGGGTGTACTTGGGAATCACATGAATCACCGCGAAGGTGGCGGTCAAGGACTTGGCCGCATTCATGGTGATGCTGCACGCCCCCGTGCCGGTGCAGGCGCCCGACCAACCGGTGAACTTGTAGCCGCTGTTCGCGGTGGCCGTGGCCGTGACCACCGAGTTCGAGTCGTAGCTGCCGCCAGTCGGCGAAAGGGCGATCGTGCCGTTGGTCGCCGAGGTGGTGAGGGCGTAGGTCGGGATCGTCGGCGTCGGGATGACACTTCCGCTCCAGAAGTTGTTCATGTTGCCCGTGAGCAGCAACCCGTACAGGACCTTCAGCGAGGAGTGGTAGTAACCGCTGCCGTTGGCGGCACCCATCAATTGGGCAGAGGCCTCATTCACCCATGTCTGGTATTTTGCATCCGCCATGCCAGCCGAGGCGAGGGCACCGACATAGGTTGCCACGTTCCATGCGCCGAGCTCCGAACCGTCCACGTTGTACCCGTCCTTGATCTGGAGCGGATTCCCTTTGATGGGATTCTTGGTCGTCGCCCAGTTGGCGACCATGTCGTTGACGGTCTTGGCTTGGCTGTGCCCGAACCACGCGTAGCTCAAGGCCATGCGGTACGGGGTGCGCACCGCGTCGTAGCCGAACTTGATGCTGCTGTTGCCGTTCACCGGATTTCCCGAAGCGTCACACCAGTCGGAAGCAAGGCCCGAGGTGGCATTGGCGTTGGCCTTCACCATGTTCAGGTTGGCCGTGATGGCCTCGTCCCAGTTGCTGCTGCTGGCATTCTTGAACACTTCCAAGGCCGCCGTACTGACATAGGAGGAGTTGTAGAACGGCTCCCACTGGTCACCCGGCTTGATGAGCCCCTTGTTGGTCTTGCTGATCTCATGGGTGTAGATCGCCTCGATCAAGGTCTTGGCATCGGTCAGGTAGCTTTCCGTGCCCCACTGCTTGTAGGCCATCATCAAAGCCAAGGCCACGTCCAGCTCGGCGTCCGAGGCGCCGTTGCAATTGTTGCCGGAGCAGCTGTTGGTGAAGCCCTGGATCTTCCAGTTCATCACGCCATTCTTGTTGCGGTTGGCCTTGAAGTACTTCCAGAGGTTGTCGAACTTGGTCTGGGTGTTGTTCGTGGCGTTGTCCATGTACACCATGATCAACATGCCGTAGCCGATGCCCTCCGAAACCGTGTAGGTGGGATCGTCGAAGGTGATGCGAGCACAAGTTTCCCCGCCGCAGGTTCCCGTCTCGTACCGGGAAAGGAAGCTGTTGTACGCGGCCTGGACATCGCTTGAACTGGCGTAGTCGCTTGCGGCCTTGATGCCTTTGGGGTAGCTGGCGTTGCGCGGGAACGGATACTTGGCCGCAGCCTGGGTCATCGTGCTTCCCAGCAGCGCCAATCCGGTCAATACAGCAGCAGTGAATTTCATATCAGCCTTTCCTCATTCCAGCAACAATGCGCCCGGTGGTGGGTTTGCCCTTGTGTAGCCAAAGCTATCGAACCGGTTCAGCTTCGCCCTGTCGATTTGGCAGAAAGCGTTGCTGAGCCTGTCATCACTTCTTTGCATTCATCGGGTGGAGCTACCTTGAATTGGCCAATGATCAAACGTGACCGGATTGACACCACAATCGTCCCTGGAACATCCAGCCGCATGGAATTGTTCCAGCAAGGACAGGAATGGTCGATCTGGGTGAACGGCGACCCGCTGATGACCACCAGCAAATCCGGATCCGAGGAGGCCTTGGCCGAACTGGGATGCCGCAAGCTGGCCGGCCGACCCGATGGAAACGTCCTGGTCGGGGGATTGGGCATGGGCTTTACGCTTTCGGCGGCCCTGCGCCTTTCTGGACCGCAAGCCCAAGTGCGCGTCGCCGAGCTTGTCCCGGCCGTGGTCGCTTGGAACCGCGAACATCTGGGAGCCTTCGCCGGATTCCCGTTGGACGACCCTCGCACCATCGTCGATGTGCGCGATGTGGCCAACGTGCTGCGCCAGTTCACCAACACCTATGACGCCATCCTGTTGGACGTGGACAACGGCCCCAGCGCCATGACCCAGGACGCCAACGTCTGGCTCTACCAGCCTCAAGGCCTGGAGGTGATCCGCAAGGCCCTGCGCCCCGGTGGCGTGGTGGCCTTCTGGTCGGCCTATGCCGACCCCGCCTTCACGAAGAGGTTGGGCCGGTCCGGCTTTGTGGCAAGCGAACACCAAACGGGTGCCCACGGCGGCAAGGGCAGCCGCCACGTGATCTGGCTGGGGGAGAAGAAAGCGGCATAGATCGGAAGTGCTATATTCCTGCAGGTGATTCCCCCACTTGGTATTTCCCTGCGCAAATTTGCCGTTGCTGTCGGTTTGAGCCTCCTTCTCACAGCGTGCGAGGAGCCGGAGTATTATGCAGGGTCTCCTCCGGGTGAAGCGTCGCTTGCCCTGCGCTTTTCCAAACCGGACACGTTGGACACGACAAACGGTGTCTTATGGATTCGCCACCGCTATTCATTGACATGGAAATTCCCTTCGGAGGACTTGGATCAGCGAAAGCACACTCTGATCTTGGAGTCTCGCAGCAACGCCAAATACAGCGACGGAAAGACACCCTCTCGAGGAGGCTACTCATCCGTCGAGAAGTTCGATCACAACATCAGCCGCAGCATTGATTCCTTGGTTGATTCCGTCGATTCCATCACAAGTCGGGAATTCTACTTGGACCGCCCGTATGTCAAGGCCCAACTGTTCACTCAATTGAGTCCTTCGGACAAGATGCTGCTTGCCAGCATCTCAGGCAACCCGTGATCGCCGCATTGCTTGTGGCCAACAGTCTTTGGGCGACGCAACCGGACACGTCCCGCTCAATCCCTGTGACCTTCCGATGTGGACCGGGAATGGGTGGCATGGCCATAGGTGCCCCTGCGATGTCCATGGATCTCATGGCCCAATTGGACATCGGCCCGATCGTCACTCGACTTTCGGGCCAAGCACCCATCCTCCTCTTCGAAGAATCCGATTTCAAGATGGCTCCGGGTCAGACCGAACCGAAAACGGAGAGCTACCTCATAAATCTCTCCATCGGGCACGAGTGGCAAAGCAGGAGTCCCCGCGCATCCCTGGGAGCCGGTTGGAACTGGGTGAAATTGGACTCCTATGCATCCCAGCGTGAGGAAAGGACGGTCTACAGGAACGACACCGGCACCGTCAAGTACAACTGGCTTTGGGTCAAGACCCGCCGAGAAAGCGAGCCGTTCCTCTTCGGCGACCTGACCTTCACCTTCTCCTCAGTGTACTGGGGCTGGCGCTTCACCTATGGCGAGAACGTCAAAAGCATCGGATCGACCATTCAGGTCATCTTCCCCATCCTGTGACGGTGCCCACTGATTATTGCGTTCACTTGGGGCTGGCAAGCGGTTGGGCCGGTCCGGCTTTGTGGCAAGCAAGCACCAAACGGGTGCCCACGGCGGCAAGGGCAGCCGCCATGCGATCTGGCTGGGGGAGAAGTAGATGGAATCCGAAACGGGGTGTGAGCATGATCACAACCCGAGGTGTCGGATCTTGCACCAATGCGCCTGATGGCTAATTTGATGGGTTCCTGATCCAGCCAGAGCCATCCCCGTCATCCATCCGGAGCCCGAATGCGACACAGTTTCCTGCTTCCCGTGCTTGCCATTTTGGCTGCAGCCCAAGCAGCCACCCTGCCCTACCAAGGCATCCTGACCGATGCCAAGGGAAATCCCGTCCGGGACGCGTCCCACGCCGTGGGCCTTTCCCTCTACAGCCAATCGACCGGAGGCACCGCCCTCTGGACCGAGGCCCAGACCGCAGTCACTCGGAAAGGCTTGTTCTCCTTGGCCATGGGGACCACTGTTGCCATCCCCGATTCCCTGTTCAACCGCGACAGCCTGTTCCTTGGCCTGAGCATCGAAGGTGGAGCCGAACTCGAACCCCGTGCACGCTTGGGATTCACGCCTTGGGCCGTACGCGCCTTCAGGGCTGACACGGCATCCTTCGCCCGCACCACCGTGGGCTTGAACGGAAAGGTCGACACGACGCAGTTGCGACTGCAGTTGGGCGCCAAGCTGGACACCGTCGCACTGACATCCAGGCTGCAGAACTACGCCACCCTCGTCAATCTGGGATCGAAAGCGGATGCGATCTCCTTGGGCTCGACTTCGCTGCGCATCGACTCCCTTCAGGCAAGGCTCGCGGCCAGCCAAGCCACCGCCGATTCCCTGCGCCAGCGCACCTCCCAACTGGAAGCCGCACGACTGCGCGACTCCCTGCGCACCGACCTCCTGGCCCAGCAGATCGCCGCCTTGCAGAATCTGTTCAAGGGCGTTTCCCGCACCGGAAACGAGGTCTACTTCGACAGCGTGAACGTGAACGTCCGCAATGGGCTCGGCTCGACCGGCGCCACCAATGCCCTCGGCAATCTCGTGGTCGGCTACAACGAGCAACGCGGCGACACCAGTGATCATCGCTCTGGCTCCCATTCCATCGTGGTCGGAAGCAACCAAAGCTGGACGTCCTCCGGCAACCTCATCGGCGGGTATGGAAATTCCGTTTTCGGGAAGAACACCTTCGTGACAGGAAACCAGAACAGCACCGCGGGAGACAACTCAGCCATCTTGGGTGGATTGAACGACACCACCTACGGACCGTGGTCCAGCATTGCCGGTGGCGCGGGCAACCGCACCACGGGCGCCGGGTCCACTGTGGCTGGCGGCAACGCGAACATCGCCTCCGGAGCATCGTCCTCGGTCGGCGGCGGTGAAGGGAATATCGCATCGGGAGAACTCGCATCCGTTGCCGGTGGACAATTCGACACCGCATCCGGTGACCGATCCTTCATCGCGGGTGGATCTCGCAATTCCGCAAGCGGCATGATATCGGTCGTTTCCGGAGGAGTCAAGAACAAGGCCATCGGCAAATTCTCGGTGGTTTCCGGCGGAACATTGAACACCGCCACCGGCGATTCGGCATCCGTCTCCGGCGGCTACGACAACGATGCGATCGGATACTATTCCGCGATTTCCGGAGGCATTTCCAACAAAGCAAGCGGTCGCGTCTCGTCCATATCTGGCGGCGTATTGAACACCGCAAGCGGATTGTACTCCTCTGTCACGGGTGGACGGGGCGACACAGCCAGCGGCGAAGCGTCCTCTGTCACAGGCGGATTGAGCGGCACTGCGAGCGGCGCATATTCCTCGGTTTCTGGTGGAGACGGCGGCTCGGCCAGTGGTTATTCTTCAGCAATCATCGGGGGACAAGGGAATACCGCCGACGGAAAATGGTCAAGCATCGCAGGCGGATCCAACAACCTCGCAAGCGGCATGATATCGGTCGTTTCCGGAGGAGTCAAGAACAAAGCCATCGGCAATTTCGCGGTGGTTTCCGGAGGAACGCTAAACACCGCCACCGGTGACTCGGCCTCCGTCTCCGGCGGCTACAACAACAACGCGATCGGATACTATTCCGCCATTTCCGGTGGCATTTCCAACAAGGCCACCGGCCGCGTCTCATCCATTTCTGGCG
>JBDKGV010000152.1:0-8468 GCA_039798005.1 Fibrobacterota bacterium | reverse complement strand
CTCCCGGCCAGGATCAAGCCCCAAGGCCTTTTGGTAGGCTTTGGCCGCCGCCTTGGCTTGACCCGCCTGCAGGCGCGCATCTCCCAGCTCCATCCAAAGCGAGGGTTCGCGAGGCGATTCCTCCAGCGCCGCTTCATACTCGGGGATGGCGGCCGCAGCCGAACCCGACCGGGACAGCTGTCGCGCGGTTTCCAGATGAGTGGCCGCAAGGGCCAGGGAGGGAATCAGGGCAAGAAGCCCCCCAAGGGTGAGCAAAGGAGACATGGGCCCCAATCTAGTAATCGGTGCAAACCTTTGAATCGCAAGGACTTGTGCAGCCGCCAGCCTTGCAACTTCTGCTGACATTCCATGGAACGCAAAAAACCCGGTCAGGCTTTCCTGTCCGGGTCGCTGCCTCATTGGTTCGAATCACTTGCCCAAGGCGGCAAGCTTCTCGCGAAGCACATCCGGTGTGAAAGGCTTCACGATGTAGTTCGTCGCTCCGGCCTGCACGGCTTCCAGAATTCGGCTTTTCTCCGACTCCGAAGTCACCATGATCACCGGAACCGCAACGGTCTTCGGATTGGCACGGATCGCCTTGAGGGCCTCCAAGCCCGTCATGTTGGGCATGTTCCAGTCCATCAGGACCAGCTCGTAATTGCCCGCCTGCACCTTCGCCACCGCATCGGCACCGTCTTCAGCCTCATCGACCTCGGTAAACCCGAGACCGCTGAGAGTGTTGCGTTGGATGCGACGCATGGTGTTGGAATCGTCGACAAGAAGGATTTTCATGTTCCAGCCCTCATTTCGACTCGGTCAAGGCAATGCAAACCTCGACCACGAAGTCGCCGTGCGTGCACGCAAAAGGGATCACGACCGAAGGAATGTCCTTGGGCGTATTCACCTTGTGGTTCGTGCCGACCACGACACTTGGCAGCGATATGTTGACATTGAGTCCGGACAGATCGGCTTTCGCCGCTCCCGCGATGATGTTGGCTAGTTCGCCGACAGCATCCGTGACATCGGCATCCACCTTCGTCACCGGCGCACCGATGAAGGCGGACACCGTGGTCAGGGCCGTCCCGGACGGGAAGCTGATGATGACAGCTCCTTTGGCACCACCGGACAAGCCGATGATCCCTGAAACGTCATGCGTCAGGCCTGGTTCGACCTTGACATAAGGTTTGCCTGGGGTTGGCGATGTGTTCACCATCGTGGAGAAAGTGGACACCGTCGCCTTGAGAAACGGATTGATCAGTTCTGCTCGCATCGAGACATTCTCCCTTCGGGCCATTGAGGCAGCTCTAGAGTTACTGTATCACACGGCGATCCCTGGAGTCAAGGACAATAATTATGTTCCTGCAAATGAAGGACTTCGAATGATCCGCTGGCTCCTGCTCCCTCTCCTCTCCGCCCTGGGCCTGTGGCTTGTGTTCCGCAGTGCCCGTCATCAGTGGCTGGTGTGGCGAGGACTTCCCCCGGCATCCGGAGCCGAGAAGTGGCTGAACCGCCCTTTTACCGTTCTGTGGTACCTGTTTTTGGCAAGCTTTTGCTTGGGGCTTTCGGTAAACAACCTTTTGCTGCGCTGAGGGCCTTGGCCTCGCGCTTCAAGCGTTCCTTTTCAAGCTTGGCCCGTTCGCGGGCCAACGCATAGAGGTCGCGCAGGAAACGCACACGCCCCTGCGCGTCCACGGTGACCAAGCGGTATTCGAAGTGGACAGGCATGGGCCTTGTCAGTTTCAGCCATTTCTGGTCTTCTTCTTCCACCAGACTGTCGAGGTCCTGCGCCAACCGGTGGCCATCCCGGCCCAGAAGGAATGCGGCAAAATCCAGCGGGTTGTCGAGGCGAACACAACCATGCGAATAGGCGCGGGTCCGCCGGGCAAACAGGTAGCGCGAGGGCGTGTCATGGATGTAGACGCCAAAGCGGTTGTCGAACAGGAACTTGACCTTCCCCAGCGCATTGTCGTCCCCCGATGGCTGGTAGGCCCCGACCACCTTGCCGTCGGCATTGAACTTCGGCTCATACCCCTGGTCCCGCAAGGACTTGGCGTTCATTTCCTTCCCCGCCATGATCTCGTTGTGGAGGATCTTGGTGGGAACATGCCACTGGGGATTGATCACGACATGCTTGATCTGTGAAGACAACGGCGGAGTGAAGCGCCCCACCGTATCGCGCCCCACCACCACGCGATACTGCCGGATGCGATGGCCATCCTCCAGAAAATCCATGAGGAATTCAGGGATGTTCACGCGCACGCACACGCTGTCCCGATGCCAAGGCGTGCGGGTCAACAGGACCAACGTCGAGCAAATCCTCATGCGCACCAAGGAATCCGGGAGGACCAATTCCCGCCAGGTGCTGTCGTTCCATTTTCCGGTCACACGCAGTGGGCGATTCTCTTGGAATCTTTCCAAGAAGGCCCCCGTCATGGCAAGGGTCCCGTGCCCAAGGGAATCGGGCGCAGGCACAGGATACCCCAAGCGCTCGAAACGCCGATGGATGCGCAATCCCAAGCCTGAGTCCGATTCAAGCGCCACCTTGCCCGGAAACGCACGAGGCAATCCTTCCCCCGTATCGCGCTCCAAGCCCTGATAGCGCGCCAGCTCGCGCTGCAGTGCAAACCAATGGGGATCCTTCGGTTGAGCCATGCCCAAGGCCCAGCCCAAGCCATGAATGCGGGCATGGGAATGGATCGGGCCGAGGGAGGAATCCGGGACGCCCATGGATTTGGAAAGCCACCCGAGCGCCATCCAGCAATGCGCCTCGCGCAGCATTCCCCGGGTTTCCCGCTGAAAATGGATCGCCTGCATCTCCTGCCAGCGACCGGGCCAGAACCGCTCCCGCAAGTTCCTTGCTTGCAGCATCCGGTCCATGAGCATTTCATCCGATGGCGTCACAAAACCGCGGGTCAACCAATCCAAGGCAAGGAAGGCCGATGCCAGGACCCGGTCGGTCCGCGAGGGGCGCAACCCTTTGGCAAGCTCCGTCAGCAAGGCATCGAGGGAGTCGGCCGGGCGACTGGCCAGCCGGGACGGCAGGACGGGGAACGAATCGAGACGGGCACCCCACGATGGGGACAGCTCCAACATGACTTGCAGTGAATCGCCATTGGTCGTCATGCTCAAGGCGCGGTCCCCGACAAACAGGGAATCGGGGAGCAAACGGGTCGTGGCACGCAGCGAATCCAAGGTTCGCTTTTCCTGCGCATGCACCTTCGCCTTGAGCTCGGCATCGTCCACCAAGGCGCGCAACAGGCTCTCGGGAAACCTCGCCGAAACTTCGGGCCAGCGCTTGGCAAGGTCGCGCCCCGCCAGTGAAACTCCGCCGATCAGAAGCAATCCAAGGACCACCAATGAGCTGAAAATGAACCAGAATTTTCTCAACCGGGGACGGTTCGGCATAGGCGGAAGGACAATCTAGCTCTGCGCAGGGCAAAAGCCCAACCATCCCCTTCCAATGAAATGGCAGGCAAGGAAACCAATTTTGACAACATGTCCAGATCGCCATGACGGCAACAATGGTCAATCTTCGGAGTCACAAAAAAGATCATCAGTTCTGAAAATCACGATGCCGACCACCTCTTGCGATTGGCATATTCCATGCGAGTTTTCGGCGCAGCCGGGGCTCACGCCCCAATTGTCATAAAGGATCGGAAACGCCCAATGGAGGAATCAATGTCGATGCGGACCCTTCGACGCTGGAATCAGCGCCTGCTGGCATTGCTCTTTGCCATGGCATTGCTGCTTCCAAGTGCACTTTCAGCGGCCAGTGCCCCGGACCCCACCGGAAGCGCCACGGGCAACGCCTCCGTGATTGCAAGTGCCGTCCCGGGCACGCCGACCTTGCCGGAGGTGGCAAACGCCTTGGGCCACAGCATCGTGGCCAGCAACTTCGTCTGGGTGCTCTTCTGCGGGTTCCTGGTGATGTTCATGCAGGCCGGGTTCGCCTTGGTGGAAACCGGCTTCTGTCGCGCCAAGAACGCCGCGCACACCATGTTCATGAACTTCTCCGTCTACTTCCTGGGGATGATCGGCTTTTTCATCTGCGGCTATGCCTTGATGATGGGAAACAGCGCCGGAATCGCATCCTTGGGTGGGCTCAGTTCCATGGACGGCGGCTTTGCGATCACGCTCTTCGGGAAATCCTTCCAGCTTTGGGGAACCAAGGGCTTCTTCCTGATGGGCAATGCCTACGATGTCGGCGCCATGAGCCTGTTCCTGTTTCAGATGGTCTTCATGGACACCGCCGTGACCATTCCCACCGGCGCCATGGCCGAGCGCTGGAAGACCTCGAACTTCATCGCCTTCGCCTTCTTCATGTCCATGATCGTCTACCCCCTGTACGGCAACTGGGTCTGGGGCAATGGATGGCTGGCCAAGCTTGGTTCCAACTTCGGCATGGGCCATGGCCATGTCGATTACGCGGGGTCCTCCGTGGTCCACATGGTCGGTGGCGTCGCGGCCCTTGCCGGTGCGCTCGTGCTCGGGCCTCGCATCGGGAAATACTCCAAGACGGGCAAGCCCCAGGCCATTCCAGGCCATCACATTCCGATGGCGATCCTGGGCACCATGATCCTGGCCTTCGGGTGGTTCGGCTTCAATGCAGGCTCTTCCCTTGCCGCAAACGACCTGCGCATCTCCGTGATCGCCGTGAACACCATGCTGGCCAGCGCCTCGGGAGGATTGGCCTCGCTCCTGTACATGCATGTCCTGACCAAGAAATTCGACCCCACCATGGTCATCAACGGGTTCCTCGCAGGCCTTGTCGCCATCACAGCCCCTTGCGCCTTCGTCAATCCCCTGGCCGCCTTCGGGATTGGAGCCGTGGCGGGCATCCTGGTCATTCTGGCCGCCTTCTTCGTCGAGCGCACTCTCAAGGTCGACGATCCCGTCGGAGCCATCGCCGTCCACGGCGTGAATGGAGCATGGGGCGTCCTTTCCCTCGGCCTCTTTGCCGACGGCACCTATGGTGAGGGTTGGAACGGCGTTCCGGGCACCGTCAAAGGGCTCTTCTACGGGGATGCCTCCCAACTGGTCGCCCAGCTCATCGGAATCCTGACCAATGTCGTGTGGGTCTTCGGCGCCTTCTGGCTCTTCTTCACCATCACCCACAAGGTCTGGGGCATCCGGGTTTCCCAAGAGACCGAAATCAACGGCTTGGACATTCCCGAATGCGGAGTGGAAGGCTACAATGATTTCCACATCAGCAAGAGTTGAGCGTCTTTACTAACATTGGCGGCGCTCCTTCGTCCTTGGCCTGGGAGACGACCCCAGCTCCATGGCACGGGGTCTGCTTGGTGATCTGCACCGGCGCGACGCACGACTCGAGGGTCAACGATGAACGAGACGACATCCAACGAAGAGAAACCGGAAAAGCTTTCCTGGTTCCAGAGGCTGAAGCTTCTGCTGATTGGCGGGGCCCGAAACCCCTTTGACCAGTCGATCTTCCATTCCATTTCGCTGCTGCCGTTCTTCGCTTGGGTGGGACTTGGAGCCGACGGTCTGTCGTCCTCAAGCTACGGTCCGGAGGAAGCGTGGCATGTCCTGCATGGGCATCCCCATCTGGGACTCTTCGTGGCCTTGGGCACCGCGATCACGGTCTTCGTGCTTTCCGCAGCCTACACCCAGATCATCGAGCTCTTCCCCGGCGGCGGCGGTGGCTACTTGGTCGCCTCCAAGCTCCTGGGCCCCTCGTGGGGCATGGTTTCTGGTTGCGCGCTTCTCATCGACTACGTGCTGACCATTGCGATCTCGATCGCGGCCGGTGCCGATGCCATCTTCTCGTTCCTGCCCGCAAGCCTTGTGGGACTGAAGTTCACTACGGTCGTCGTGGGAATCCTGCTTCTGACCCTGCTGAACTTGCGCGGAGTCAAGGAATCCATCGTCTTCATGGTTCCCATCTTCCTGGTCTTCGTGTTCACCCACGCCTTTGGCATCACCTGGGCGTTGGGCACCCACCTTGCCGACTTCCCCTCCCTCTTCCAGGAAACCCAACAGGAGGTTTCCTCCTCGGCATCCCAGCTTGGCATCTTCGGGCTCTTCTTCCTGATCATGAAGGCCTACTCCATGGGTGCCGGTACCTACACCGGTATCGAAGCGGTTTCCAACGGCCTCAACATCCTGCGCGAGCCGCGTGTCCAGACCGGCAAGCGCACCATGCGGTACATGTCCTGGTCCCTTGCCATCACGGCGGTCGGTCTCTTCCTGGCCTATCTCTTCTACGGCGTCTCCAAGGTGCCCGGCAAGACCCTCAACGCGGTGCTCTTTGAGAAGATGTCGGCCGGTTGGGGCCAAGGCGGCTCGACCTTCGTCTGGGTGACGCTCTTCTCCGAAGCCGCCATTCTCTTCATCGCCGCCCAAGCGGGTTTCATCGGCGGCCCGCGCGTGCTTGCGAACATGGCCTTGGACCGTTGGCTTCCCTCGAAGTTCGCCATGCTCTCGGAACGCCTCGTCTCCCAGAACGGCATCCTGTACATGGCCATCCTCGCCCTTGGCGTGGTGTTCTTCACCCACGGCTCGGTGGGAATGCTGGTCGTGCTCTACTCGATCAACGTGTTCATCACCTTCACCCTGTCCATGATGGGCATGGTGCGGCATTGGTGGATCGTGCGGCACAAGGAGGCCCACTGGAAGCGCAAATTCGCGGTGGTGGCCGGAGCGACCTTCGTTTCGGGCTTCATCCTCACCTTTGTCGTGATCTTCAAGTTCAACGAAGGCGGCTGGATCACCCTCTTGGTGACCGGTGGAACCGTGGCGGCATCGTGGTGGATCAAGCGGCACTACCGCGAGACCAAGAAGCTCCTGCGCCGCCTTGACAGCCTCGTGCGCGCCGCCGGCCAAGGCATGGACAAGACCGAACCGTTGCCGGAAGTGCCCTGCGACCCGAAGGGGAAGACCGCCGTGCTTCTGGTCAACGGCTTCAACGGCCTTGGATTGCACACCCTCTTCAACATCCAGCGCATGTATTCCGGCGTCTACAAGAACTACGTGTTCGTGTACATCGGCGTGGTGGATGCCGGCAATTTCAAGGGTGTGGAGGAGATGGAAGCGCTCCAGACCAGCATCCGCGACCAAGCCGACAAGTACGTGGCCTTCATGCGTCGCCATGGCTCCTACGCGGAGGCCTACACCGATGTCGGCACCGACGTCGTGAGCGAAACCATCGAGATCGCCCCTCGCATTCTTGAGAAGTTCCCTCAGTCGGTGTTCTACGGTGGCCAGTTGGTGTTCCCGGAAGAGACCTTCTTCTCCCGCCTCCTGCACAACAACGTGGTCTTCGCCCTCCAGCGCCGCTTCTACAGCAAGGGCCTGCCCTTCGTGATCCTGCCGATCCGGGTGTACTGAGAACTCCTTCACAGCCACGCAAAAGAGGCGCTCCACGGAGCGCCTCTTTTTGTTTCGGGTCAAACTCTTCGGGTCTGATTCCTCGAAGATCGCATCATTTCGCTGTCACGATGGCGAATCATTTTCAGGGACTCTTGCTTGGATCTCCGGCTTTGGAGATGGCTTGCGGAGCACGAAAGCGCTCACGACCGTTGTGATCGATCCCCCGGCGAGGGCTCCAGCAACCCAATCATGCCCGGTGATGGCACAAGCAACACTTGATGCCAGCGACAGGATGACCAAGCCACCAGCAATCCATTGGCCTCTCGTACGCTCCGAAGAGGCACGGGCAAGATCCTCTGCAAAGACTTCGACAGCCCGATCGTCCCGGCGAGTATCCGCAAGATCGATCGCATGACGATTGGCCAATTGCTGTTCTGCCATGGCCAAAAGTCGGTTCGCTGCACCCGGGCAGATTTCTTCCAATACCTTCAACTCATGGGCAGGTGGCAAGATCCCGGAGGATGCCTCGACTCGCACGACGCCCTGTTCATTCTGGGCTGCCCGCAATGACTGGTGCGATGCGGGGACATGATGATCCTTACCTTTGCTCACGCACCAGTTCCATGGCCTTTTTGAAGTCACCACGCAAGGCTTCGCGGTCCTTGGACATGGCTTCGGAAAGGGTCATCCGGGTCCGACGCACAGGCATCTGCAACACAGGTTCATGCTCTGGAAACAGAGTGAACGCGCTGACGGCCCCTTCGATGTAATTGGCGATGGCTCGCATGTGTCGTCCTTTCGCTTGGCCTTTTATAATCTACCCTCACAGAAGAGTTTTGTCCAGATCGCGCATGTGGCAAGCATCATACGACGCGGCCCACCAACAAAAAATCCCCATGCCAGTCGCCCGGCAGTGGGGATTCGTACTTCAGAGCCTCAAGTCTTCCCGATCAAGGGAGAGCCGGGGCGGTTGGGGAAGGCACCGACAGCGCTCCTGTGTAGTCGATGGCCGCACGACTGGGGTCCAGCGTGGCATCCAGGAACATATTGGGATCGGAGTCCGCTTGGCCCCAGTAGTTGCCGGTCGCGGTGGCGCCAATGCCCGTGGCGGGGTGTTCCATCTGCATCAGGAACCAATTCACGCCATCCCACTTGTGACC
>JBDKGV010000151.1:0-8495 GCA_039798005.1 Fibrobacterota bacterium | reverse complement strand
AACGCGTTTCCCTGGAAAATGGACGACGAAGACGAGGATGAGGACGGGGGTTGCGGCGGAAGTTGCAATGATGCCAAGGAGAAGGAGGAGGAGAAGACCTCCCTTGAGCGGCAGATGCAGGACTCGTTCCTGAAGAATCGCCGGATCTTCCTCTGGAGCGCCATCGACGACAAGCTGGCGCGCGATGTCGTGAGCCGCTTGGTGTTCCTCGACAGCCAGAGCCATGAGGACATCGTGCTTCTGATCAACAGCCCCGGTGGCGTGATCAGCTCCGGGCTTGCCATCCTGGATTGCATGGACGCGATCAAGTCCAATGTCGTGACCGTGGTCATGGGACAGGCGGCTTCGATGGCCGCCGTGATCCAGGCCTGCGGAACGCCGGGCAAGCGCTATGCATGGAAGCGTTCGCGCATCATGATCCACCAGCCCTTGATTTCCGGCACGATGTACGGGCCGGCCTCGGACATCCAGATCCAGGCCCAGGAAATGCTGCGCATCCGATCGGAGCTCAACGAGCTTCTGGCTCAGGTGACCGGCAAGTCCGTGGAGCGGATCGAACAGGATACCGACCGCGACAATTTCATGACCTCGACCGAGGCCTTGGCCTACGGCATGATCGACAAGATCGAGAACTTTCTCTGATTTGATTTGACGGAAATTGTCACGAAGGCCCGGTGGATCCCGCCGGGCCTTTTTTCTTGTCAAGCCTGGCCCCGAGCGGGTGTCCCTTCGCGTGGGCTTGGCGCAGGCGCTCGATGGAGACGTGGGTGTAGACCTGGGTGGCCGCAAGCGAGGAGTGGCCCAGCAGTTCCTTCACGGAGACGAGATCGGCGCCTTGGTCCAGAAGGTGGGTGGCGAAGCTGTGCCGCAGCGCATGGGGATGGGTCGGGCCGCCTTGGCTTGCGGCTTCCAAAGCCGTTCCCGTGATGTTCTCGATCTGCCGGCGCGACAACCGTTTTCCCTTGGTTCCGGGCCAAAGGGCGTGCCGGTCAAGGGGCTCCAAGGCAAGGGCGGCCTGTTGCCGGATCGGGTCGGCAAACCAAAGATGCAAGGCGGTCACGGCCGGATCGGTGAGCGGGACGATCCGCTCCTTGTTCCCTTTGCCCCGCACGCGTACACTGCGTCCGGAGAGGTCCAGACTTCGCCACTCCAATCCCCACACTTCCGAAAGGCGAAGGCCGCTTCCGTAGAAGAGTTCGATCAGGCACCGGGAGCGCAATCGGCTCGATCGGGCTTGAGGGGTTTCCGGCTGGTGGTTCGACTCTCCGGTTGAGGGGGCAAGCGAGGCCTCGATCCTGGGGGCATCGAGGACCTTGACCAATCGCTTGGGCCGCTTGGGAGTGCTGATCGCCGAGGTCGGATCGCTTGCCAGCCATTCCCGTGAGAGCAGGAATTTCGCCAAGGAGCGCAAGGCGCTGGCATGGCGCGCCAAGGTCGCTGGCGACAGGCCATCCCTGCGTTCCTGAGCCAAGCGCTGCCGCAAACGCCTGGAATCCAGCGCATCCCAGTCCGGCGAGTCGCCCAGGAGCCGCTGGAGATCGTCGCGGTAGGCGTCCACGGTGCGTGGCGAATGGCCGCGTTCCACCGCATGCCAGCGGAAGAACGACTCAAGACACTCGCCAAGCTCCGGGCGTTCAGGCATCCAGGACGACGGCCTCCAGATCGTACTCGGTGGCACCGACGATGCGCACGCGGACGAACTCGCCGACGCTGGTTTCTCCGTCGACGATCTGGATGGAATTGTCCACTTCGGGAGCGTCGGCTTGGGTGCGGGCGTTGAAGCGCCACGACTCGCCTTCGGCGATCTCGTCCACCAGCACGGTGAGTTCCCGACCGATCAACGCCTCGTTGCATTCCAGCGAGATCTCGGCTTGGCGGCTCATCAAGGCATTCATGCGCTCCTGGGCGATTTCCGCAGGAACCGCATCCCCCAGATCGAAGGCATGGGTCCCTTCTTCAGGGCTGTAGGGGAAGACGCCAAGGCGCTCGAAGCGCGATTCCTCGACAAAGTCCATGAGCTCCCGGAAGTCCTCGTCCGTTTCGCCGGGGTGACCGACAAGGAACGTGGTGCGCAGGGAAATGCCCGGAACCTTGGAGCGCAGGCGTGCCACCATCCCGCGAAGGTCGATGCGCGAATGGCCGCGGCGCATGATCTTGAGCATCGACTCCGAGGCGTGCTGCAAGGGCATGTCGAGGTATTTGCAGATGCGCGGTTCGCTTCCCATCAATTCCAAAAGCTCATCGTCCAGGAACTGAGGGTACGCGTAGGTCAATCGGATCCACTGGATTCCGGTCTCCGAGAGCAATGTCCTCAGGAGCGTGGCGAGGGTCTTGCCTTTCCCGAGATCGCGTCCCCAATACGTGAGGTCCTGGGCGATGAGGATCGCCTCCTTCACGCCTTGGGCGACCAGTTCGCGGATCTCCGCGACGATCTCGTCAGCCGTGCGCGAGATGTGCTTGCCACGGATGCCGGGAATGGCACAGAACGAGCAGACGCGATCGCATCCTTCGCTGATCTTCACGTAGGCGTAATGCGAGGGCGTGGTGAGGACGCGGCCGACAGGACTGCCCGCCTCGCAGGAGCCGAGTTTCCAGCCGGCCTTCTGCACCAGTTCCAGGAGGCGCCCCGGTTCGTAGGTGCCGGTGAAGAGATCGACTTCGGGAAGTTCCTTCTTGAGATCCTCGAGATAGCGTTGGGACAGGCAACCGGAGACCACGATCTTCTGGCCGCGCTTGCGTGCGTCGATGCGCGCGATGATCTCGTTGATCGACTCTTCCTTGGCGGCCTCGATGAATCCACAGGTGTTCACCACCACGATGGATGCTTCCTCGGGGGTGGCGACGGACTTGAAACCCGCACTGACGAAATCGCCGTAGATGCGCTCGGTGTCGACCAGGTTCTTGGAACAGCCCAGATTGACGATATGAAGGGATGGAGTCTTTTTCATGGTGTGGGCAATTGTGCTTCCCGGGCTCGCGCCTCGTTGGATTTCTTGTCTGCCCAAAAGTCCTTCAGTCCGGAAGGCTTGAGAACATTTTCGCCATAGCGCAAAGCATCGTCACGGGTCGCGAAGGCGCCGATCCGCACGCGATAGTAGCTGCCGGAAAGGCCTGTGCCTCCCGTTGCCACGTTCAGGACATAGGCGGGGAATCCCTTGGCCTTGAGCTTGTTGGCCATGGCCATGGCCGCATCCTCGGTCTTGTGGATGCCGACCTGCAGGACCCATTCGCCTTGAGTCGTGGGCACGACCGCCGAGTTGGGCGGGGTGGAGACCGTCGGCTTCTGGGGAGGCTTAGCGACGGTTGCGGGCAGGGTTTCCTTGGGCACGGAGGCTGCCGGCGCCGGAGATGGCGGTGTGAACTTCGGAGCGGCCGCGGTTTCCTCCTCGACCTTGGCGCGAGGAGTGGAATCGGCTTGGGTGAAGGGTGGGGGTTCGCTTGCGGCCTTGGCCGCGGGTTGGCTTGGCTTGGCTTGGGCGGGGGGAGGAATCGCGGCCTCCTCCTCCTTGCAACCGGCAAGCAAAGTCAGGGCGAGACCGAGCGTGGTTAAGCTTTTACGCATCATTGCACGGGAAAGGTACGAATATGCCGCCGGGTCCCGGGTGATGCCTGCGTGATAAATCGGAAGGGCACATGGAAGCTCCTGAGTTAAAATTGGGGATTGACGATTCATGCCTGCCCGGGCCTTCGATGGAGCCATGGGAATTGTTCGTGGAAATTGGCGTCCATGGATTCGTTGCAGCGATGCCGGAAAGGATGATGGATGGAAACGCCTTGGGGATTGCTTCGAGATCTCGATTTGAATGATCCGGAGCTTGGTGCCGGGATCTTGGCGACGGACAAGCATCAGTTGATTGAAGGGCTTGTCGTGGAATGCCTGTTCGATCAGATCGTTGCCGGGATCCAGGACGACTCCGAAGGCGGGAAAGCGGTCTTGCTGGATATCGAGACGGCCATCGTCGCACCGCGCCGGCATGGGGATCCTTGGCTTTCGTTTGTTCTCGCACGCTCGAAGGGCGAAGGTCTGGGGCGATATTTTCAGATTCTCGAGCAGTGCTCGATGGCTCATCTTGTGACCTTCGAAAAGGGAGAATTGCTTTGCACTCAAATCCATGACCGCAAGGCTGTTCATCCTGCAGAGCCTCTGGATCGATTCCTTGAATCCAGATACGGACCTGTCCTGGAGGAGTTTGCGGTATCAAGATCGGTGCGCGACGCCTCTCGTCAGAAATCGGCATTTTGGGGATTCATCTCCGACTATTACAAGGATCGCCTGGGAGCCCATGTGATCCTTCCGAGGCTCTTCTTGAATTGCGGACTTCAGACGAGGTTCAGGCGGCTGTGGAATTTGGATCGCATCCTGCTTTTCAAAGACCGGTTGTGGGCCATGGAAATCAAGCACAAATATCCGATCCAGCGACCTGAAGGGTTGGAATTCGGCATGAATACCGGTGAATTGAAGGTCTTGGAAATGCTTTCCAAAGCAGGATTGAAATGCTTGCATACCCTTTTGGTCAAGCCGTTTTGGACCAAGGATGTCGGCTCCATGTACTTGTTGAACGATTTGCATTCCCGGGGCAGGGCGGCTCTGGTCTCCGGAGTCTTTGGCCAAGATGCCCTGAAGAGAATCCTTGAAGGCCAGTCGGGGCGTTCGGGAAGCCACACCTCGATCACCGGGACGGGAGGGTTGACCTGGAAGACCATTGCGCTTTCAGGACTCCAGAAAGTCGGCTTGCTCTCCGATGGGGTGGATGACCTTGCTGGCACGCTTGCCGGTATCATGGAGGGGCGTCTTGACCCGATCCCTTCCGGTTGGCTGGAAGGCTTGCGGATGCCGGGGAGTCGAACCTGATGCCGTTCCCGATCGAGGATGACTTCCCCCCGGCCCCCAAAGGACTGCTTGATTGGTTTCGTGCCGAAGGGCGCGAGCTGCCTTGGCGGGATGCGCCTCAGGGAGTGCGCGACCCGTGGCGCACCTTGGTGAGTGAGGTGATGAGCCAGCAGACGAGGCTGGAAGTCGTGGTGCCGCGTTTCTTGGAGTGGATGATGGCGGTTCCGACTCCTGCGCATTTGGCGGTCCTTTCCGAGGATGCCGTCCTTTCGATGTGGGCGGGGCTTGGCTATTACAATCGGGCGCGGAACCTGCAGGCCTTGGCCCGGCGCGTGACGGTGGACGGTTGGCCGGAAACGGTCACGGGACTCAAGGCCTTGCCCGGAGTGGGGGATTACACGGCGGCGGCGGTGGCCAGTCTCTGCTTCAGGGTGCGGGTGCCTGCCGTCGACGGGAACGTGGAGAGGGTCTTGTCGCGGATCCATTCCATCGAAGGGGATCTGCGTGCGGGAAACGGGAAACGGCGAGTCCTTGCCGCAGCGGTCCAATGGGTCTCGGAAGGGAATGCGGGAGCTTTCAACGAGGCGACGATGGAGCTTGGGGCACGGGTCTGCACGCCCCGGAATCCGCGTTGCCCTGAATGTCCCTGCCGGCATTCCTGCAGCGCCTGTTTGACAGGAACTGTCGAACAGTTTCCGCGACCCCGCGTGCGCGCCGGGACGGTGGATCTCCTGGCCAAGGTTGCCGTGATGCGAGGTCCGAAGGGCATCCTGCTCCGGCGGGCCGGGGTGGACGAATTGCTGGTGGGGCACTGGACGCTTCCCAGGATCGGAGTCGATCTGGCGGAATCCGTCATGGATCGGATGAGCCTTTGCGGGACGGTGCGGCATTCCATCACCCATCACCGCATCGCGTGGGAGATCTTCGAGGGGGAGGACGCCCTTGATCTTCCGGACTTGACGTGGGTGAGCGAGGCCGAACTGCCGCGAAGGATCGTGAGCTCACTCCCGAGAAAGGCGCTGGCCAAGGCGGGAATTCGGTGGTGATTGTGACCAGGGATTGAATCAGTACCCCAACAGTTCTGTATCTTTGTGGGCATGCTGAACCAAGAAATGATTCTGCAGGCGCTCAAGGTCGTGATGGACCCTGACCTGCACAAGGACATCGTCACCCTGGGATTCATCCAGAACATCCGCATCGACGGAGGGAAGGTCGACTTCGATCTCGTCTTGACCACGCCCGCCTGTCCGGTGAAGGACAAGCTGCGTGACGAGGCGGAAGCTGCGGTCAGGACGCTTGCGGGAGTGGAGTCCGTTGAGGTGCGCCTTTGGCCGACACGTCCAAGCAGCCACGCCATGTGGACAAGAAGGACGTCCTCACCGGAGTCACGCATGTGATTGCGATCTCTTCCGGCAAGGGTGGAGTCGGCAAGAGTACCGTGACCGCCAATCTCGCCTGTGCCTTGGCCAAGGCCGGTGCGAAGGTGGGGCTGATGGATGCCGACATCTACGGTCCGTCGCAGGTGATGATGCTCGGGGTAGGCGACGATCCTGAGATCGACGATGCCAAGAGGCTCTATCCGCCGACGGCTCATGGGGTGAAAGTCATTTCGATGGCGATGTTTTCCCAAGATGACGCGGCGGTGGTCTGGCGTGGGCCGATGGTCGCCCAGATGGTGCAGAATTTCATTCGCCAGGTCGAATGGGGCGAGCTTGACTATCTCCTGATCGATCTTCCTCCCGGAACCGGAGATGTGCAGCTCACGCTGACTCAAAGCGCCCCGCTCTCGGGAGCGCTCATCGTCTCCACGCCGCAGGACGTTGCGCTGCTTGACGCACGCAAGGGCTTGCGCATGTTCGAGAAGGTGTCCGTACCGGTGCTTGGCATGGTCGAGAACATGTCGGGATTCGTCTGCGATGGCTGCGGCAAGCGGCACGACATCTTCAAGGCAGGTGGCGCCAGCCGCGTTTCGCGAGCCTTGGGCGTCCCGTATTTGGGTGGCATTCCCATCGAACCGGCGGTTGTCCAAGGGGGCGATGCCGGAGTGCCCGTGGTCCTGTCCCACCCCGAGAGCGAGAGCGCGAAGGCCTTCGAAGCCATTGCCGAACAGCTCGTGCGTTCTGTCGCGATCCTCAAGGCGACGGACGGTTCGTCGCTGCGGGACTTCACCATCGAATGGGAAACCCTTCCCGAGGAGGATCTGGCATGAGTGCCCAGCCCGTCGCGATCCGCCGCTACAAAGGCGAGATCATCGGAATCGAATGGACCGATGGCAACAAGAGCGCGTTTCCCAGCCGCTGGCTGCGGGGGCGTTGCCCCTGCGCCCATTGCGTGGATGAATGGACCGGGGTGCGGCGTGTCGGAGAGGCGGAGGTTCCTTTCAATGTGCAACCCAAGGCCATTCGATCGGTAGGTCGCTATGCCATCTGCATCGAGTGGAACGATGCCCATGATTCCGGGATTTACGGATACGAATACCTGCGCCAACTTTCGATCGAGTACGCGGCAGGTCCGAAGAACGGAACGAGTGAGCCGGCCTGCGGATCCAAAGGCGGCTGCGTCGGGGATTGATCGCAATCTCATCTCGACGCGAAGTGATGATGCAAAAGCCCCTCAGCAACCTGAGGGGCTTTTTTGTTCTCCTCGGATCTGATCGGGCAAAGTTTGCTTCGTGATTGCAGGCCCGAGACTGCATGCATGAAGGATGCCTCAGCAGATGCTGAGAGGCGATCTATTCGCGGGACGACCGCGGAGTTGTTTCACTTCGCATGGCTTCGATCTCACGGCGCAGGGCGCGGATCTCCTCGAGGATCACATGGGAGTGGGCATCCTCCTCCTCCTTGTGGTCCTCATCGACCTGCATCTGCATGGCGTTGACCACGACTGCGATGAACAGGTTCAGGACCATGAAGGTGGCGATCAGAAGATAGGCGACGAAGAATATCCAGGCGAAGGGGGAATGGGCCATGACTTCGCGTGCGATGTCGGGCCAACCTTCCACGGTCATGATCTGGAACAGGGTGAACATCGATGCGCCGAGGGAACCGAAGAACTCGGGGGAGATGCTTCCGAAAAGCTTGGTGGCCATCACCGCCGACACGTAAAGCACGATAGCCAACAGCCCCATGATGGAGGACATCCCGGGAATGGCCTTCAAAAGGGCACCGATCACACTGCGCATGGATGGCACCAACGAGACGAGCCTCAACACGCGAAGCACGCGCAACGCGCGCAGCACGGCGAAGGGACCGCTTGCCGGCATCGCAGCGATGCCCACGATCACGAAATCGAACACCCGCCACGGATCCTTGAAAAAATCGCCTCGGAAAACGAAGAATCGAGCCAGAAGCTCGATTGCGAACACGATCAGGACCAGTTTATCCAGAACAAACAGCGATGCGCCGAATCTGGACGCCACTTGGGGGGATGTCTCGATCCCCAGCGCAATGGCGTTGACCAGGATCAGGATGGTAATGAACCGTTCGAAGCGGGCGCTTTCGAGAAAGGCCCTGACGCGATCTCGCACACTCAGCGCCGCGTCATTGGAATGTCGTTCCATCGAATGGTTCTCCTGAAGGAGTGTCATCGTCGATCCATGGTTGACCGGTCCGTCGTGGCTCCACGAGAATGGTCACCAGCACCCAAGCCGTGTGAAAGCGCCATG
>JBDKGV010000150.1:0-8500 GCA_039798005.1 Fibrobacterota bacterium | reverse complement strand
AGACGCGCAAAGTGGTTGCGAAAATGCAGGGTCCCCAGGGATGCCATCCCTGGGTGGCGGTTCCCAGGGGCGCCAGTGCCCCTGGGCCGGGTCTGGGCCGGAGGTCCAGAACAACGCGCACGCAGTGCAAAAGCCCCGGCCGGAGGCCAAGAAAGAATCCCCGCGCCAGGGATGCCGCCCGCAGGGACGGGACCCCACAGCCGATCCGTACAGACGCTCCGGCGGAGCGTCTCCGGCGTGGAGGCTGCGGAGGCCCGGCAGGCAGCCCGACCCGCCCGTCGGCAAGACTCAGGAGCGGGGGGGCGCCCGAAGGTATCTTTCCCGACCCCAATATCGCATCCTTGAGGTTTTCTTGCCCTTTCATCGCCATTCCGTTCGCCACCGTGGATCTGCCCGGTCCCCGATGCTCGCTTTGGGGTTGGTGCTGGCGGCAGTCTTCGCACGGCCTGCGCACGGCGACGCGCCCGAGGCCCTGTTCCTCGACGCGTGGGGACGGTTGCCCCTGAAGGTCCGGCAGGTGCTCAGCGATTCCCTGACCGGAAAGCCCGTCGTCTCCTTGGCATTGGACAGCGCCGACGTTCCCCTTCCCGAGGCGAAGGAATTCTGCGAGGTCCCCCAGGAGAAATCCGGCCTGGTGCTGGCCCGCTTCGAACCGGCGTTGCTTGGGCGCGGCGGCAAGGTCGTCCTGCACGCGGGACTCCCGCGCCACTATGCACCGGATGCCCCTGTGAAGGAGCCCATGAGTTGCCGGCACGGAAGCCTGCACTTCGAGGCGCTGGCGGCCGTCCTGCACGAACTGGCCCATGCCTACGAACGGGAGGCCCTTCGTCGTGGTGGCGCACCGACCTTTCCCGTGCCCTCCGCCGACGAGCGGTACCTGCGCCTGGTCGACATCGTGCCGGGTTCGCTCTGGCCCACCCTCAAGAACACCCATCCGCCGCGCTCCCCCGACCCTTACGAGATGCGCTCGGGCCAGGAGTCCTTCGCCGTCAACTTCGAGCATTTCCTGCTCGACTCGACCTACGCCTGCCGCAGGCCGTCGCAGTCCGCCTACTTCGCCAAGGCCTTCGGCTTCGATCCGTTCCCGACCCGCACCTGCCGCGTCAACACGCAGGTCTACGCGACGGGAGGAGGAGGCGTGCTGCGTCAGGACCTCGATCCGGCCCGTCTCTACCGGGTGGACTACCTGCTGGCAACGCCCGGAACCAGCTTCATCAGCCGGTGGGGCCACTCGATGCTGCGCCTGGTGATGTGCGCACCGGCACGGTTCGACAGCGCCACGAGGACGGCCATTCCCGCGACCCCGATGGGCCCCGCCTGCGAGGACGACACCTACTGGCATGTGGTGGTCAGCTACCGGGCCGATGTGCGCGGGATCGAGCCGGGGCTCCTGAGCATTGTCAAGGACCGCTTCCCTTCGCGGCTCTTCCTGATGACCTTCGACGAGATCTTCCGCGAGTACCTGCACGGCGAGCTTCGCAGCCTGGCCGCCTACCCGATCCGTCTGGACCCACAGCAGAAGCGAACCCTGCTCCACAGGATCCTTGAATCGCACTGGGGCTACGAAGGCGACTATCACTTCCTGAGCGGGAACTGCGCCACCGAGACGCGCGACCTGCTCGCCTCGGTCCTGACTGCCAAGGAAACCTCTCTTCTCCCCACCATCTCGCCGTCGGGAGTGCAGGAGGACTGGGCCCAGGAGCAGTGGATCGACACCCTCCCGAAGAAGACCTTCGCCTCCCTGCTTCCGGTCCTGAAGCGGATCTGGAACGACCAGGTCATCGTGACCGGCCCGCCCCTTTCAAGCGACGGCGTGGCGCAGTCGGCCCTGACGGACTATATGCGCGACTCGAAGGCGAAGGCGCGTTGGGATGTCCTGCAGGAAAAGCTGCCGTGCGCGATGGACCGCAGCCTCGCGCTCCGCGACTTCATCGTACTGGAAGCGCAGGTCCTGCGCCTGCAAGAGCAGCGCTTGATGGACGCGATCTTTTCCCTTGGGCGGGAGAAGGCTCCTGCGATATTCCAGCAGCTATCCGGAGCCATGCTGGCGCGAGTCGACAGGACCAAGGCCGGCGCCTACGGCATCCCTTTGCAGGACGAGATCGTGAACGACTCGGAAAGCACGGTCGGCAACGAACGCTTCCGGAAGGCTCTGGAGGCTTTGAAGAAGGCCTTGGAAACGGAACTGAGCGAGCCGATCCATGAGATTGAAGCGACGCGGGAAAACCTGCAGAAGGCCTTCGTGCTCCAGCGCAAGGTCGGAAAGGAGGGCAGATAGGATGACGAAAAGGAGACTCTGCGAAATGCAGCTCAAACCATGGATCACGCTTGGCCTGATCGCCATGATTGCTGCAGGCAAGGCGCAGGCGGGCTACGGAGGCGAGCTTGCGGTGCCCCTGATCGCCGCTGGCGGAACCTGCGTCTTCGGCTTGACGACGGGAGGCCTCATGCTGAGTACGAACAGTGAGAAGCCCAGCCCGGAGACCATGATCCTCGTCGGCTCAACCCTTGCAATCGCCCTGCTGGGAGCGACCACCGAGAGCTTCAACAAGGAGCTTATCCAAGTGCTCAAGACCGACCACGACACCTGGCTGGCAGGTGGAGAGATGACCCCGTTCCTGCAAAACGTCTATCGCGAGGTGCAGGCCCGCAGCCGCGACTTCGACCTCAAGGACGGAAAGGCTGCCGGGAACCGGATCGACGAACGCAAGATGACCGAAGCCATCGACCGGCTGGTCGCAAGGACCGAAAGCAACACGCCGTAGGCACAAGGCCGGAGAGATCAGAACTGATTATTGAGGGGAGCTGCATGCCAAAATCTTGGCATTCCCCCTTCGTGGGGCCCCATGTGCGATCCTGATCGCGTGGGGCACGGCTGCGGCCGGTTCCCTTGCAAGGTTGCTGATCGCCAGGGTGCGCCAGGGATGCCGCCCGCAGGGACAAGACCCCCGCGAAGCGGTGGCTTGGCAGGCAGCCCGGCCCGCAGGGAGGCGCCCTGAAGTGCTTAGCAATTGTGCCAAGCGCTATCTCTGTGATCCCCGTGCCGACGCGCTCGACATGCGCTAGAATGAAGGCAGATGCTTTCGAACCGTTTAGTCGAATGGGGGAAAAGCACAGGGGTCGCGTCCATGCCGGACATCTTCCAGTTCACGGACTATCGAAAGTACCTGCGCGAGCACTACGAGGAGCGCAAGCGCCAGACCCCTCGCTTCTCCCACCGCCTGATCGCGCAGAAGGTGGGATTCCGCTCGTCGGGCCTGTTCGCCCAGATCCTGACCGGCCTCACCAACCTGTCCGAGCCCCTGACCGAGCGGTTCATTCCCTTTCTGGGGCTTGCGGCCGAGGAAGCCGACTACTTCCGGCTCCTGGTCCGCTTCAACCAGGCCAAATCCTACCGTGCAAAACGCGATGCGCTCGAAGGGCTGCTCAAGTACGACCAGGTGCGGGTGCGCACCTTGGAGGCCAGCCAATACGAATACTACGGCAGCTGGGTTCCGTCGGCGGTTCGGGCCGTCATCGGATTCGGGGGGTTCCAAGGCAACTTCTCCGAACTGGGACGCAAGCTCGACCCGGCGGTCTCGGCGACGGAAACCCGTCGCGCCGTCGAGCTGCTTGAACGGCTGGAATTGGTGCAGCAAGGCAAGGACGGGGAGTGGGAGGTCCTGGACGGCTTCATCAGCACCGGCTCGGAAGCGCGCAACATCGCCATCCTCAACTACCACGCCGTGGTGATGGATCTGGCGCGCGAGGCGTTGGAACGGTTCCCACGGGAAGAGCGCAACGCCTCCACCGTGACGGTCGGCATCTCCGCCCGCGGCTGGGAGACCATCTCCCGGCGCATCGACGAGCTTCGGCGCGAGATCCTCGAGATCGCCCGCGACGACGACGAGGCGGATCGGGTGTACCAGGTCAACATCCACGCCTTCCCCCTGACGCGACAGGACGCGAAGGACGGCACCGGAGGCGAGTCATGATCGGCACGAGGCCTCGACGCATCCGATCCCTCGCGCTGGGGTGCATCTTGCCGTTGCTTGCGGCCTGCGGGGACACCCGGAGCGTCGGCGGCACCGGGTCCGAGACCACGGCCCTGGGCGCGCGCGTGCTCCAGATCGACGGCAGCCCGGCCCCCGGCGTCAAGGTAAAGCTGATCGATCTCGAGCAATGGGGACGCCGCACGGTGTCCGACAGCAGCGCGGCCGTCGACAGCGTCGCGACCGACTCTTCGGGCCAGTTCCGCTTCGAGGGAATGCCGCCCGGAGAATACGCCCTGGAGATCCTGGACCGGGATGCCGCGATCCATCAAGGCAACCTCGCCATCCCCTTCACCGGCGGCGCCTCTCCACTGCCTGATCTTCGCATGCAGCGGGTCGCACGACTCTCCGGCACCGTCCGCTGCGCCGGAAGCCGCCCTGTCCGGGTGCTCCTTGCGGGCACCGGCATCTCGGCGAAGGTGGATTCCGTGGGCGCGTTCTCCTTCCCGGCCATCCCGCCCGGAGACTACGACATCCTCGTGGCGCTGTCCGATGCGCAGGGCTTCTCGTGGCAACGCGCGGGCCGCGTGGAGGTCGCGCCAGGCCAGACCTTGGCGGGTCTGGATCTCAACGTGGATTCGCGCCGGGTCCTGATCGACGATTTCGACGATGGTGACAGGTTCTCGCTGTTGCGACAACTCCTGCGCGGGGGATGGTGGTACTATCACGACGATTCCGCCTACGGTGGCACGAGTCGGCTCGAGCCCGTCACCGCGGAGAAAAATCTGGGGTTGGCGACGACCGACTCCTCGGCATGGGCGGGGCGCTCTCTCCATGCGCAGTTTCGGATCGGAAGCACCGGCACCACCCAGTTCGCCCTGATCGGCGTCGAGGTGGCCCCGCGAAGGGCGCTCCAGACCGCGAAGGGGTGGGTCGATCTGGGCTCGATGGACAGCCTGGTGTTCATGGCCAAGGGAAGCGGGCGGGTCCGCATCCAGTTCACCACCCGCCGCATGCAGGAACTGACGGGAGGAACCGTCCAGTTCGAGGCATCCTTCGCCCCGACGGACACCTGGACCCGGGTCGCCATTCCCCGCAACGCGATCCTTCTGCCCTCCAATCCGAAGGTGGCAAGCCTTGCCTGGAGCGAGGCCGCACCGCAGGTCGGGACCATCCAATTCCTGGTGAACAAGGACACGGAACTCTGGCTCGACGACCTGACCCTTGTGGGCGTCGGACTGGAAACCCTTTTGAGAGGAGCGCAATAGATGAGAATCGCCGCGAACATGGCCTTGGTCCTGACCATGGCCCTGCCCAACCTGACCAAGGCGTGGACCAGCGCCTTGTACCCCTCCAACTGGACGCCTCCGGTCTCCAAGGACTTCCACACCGACGCCTTCCTCCAGGATTGGTCCTACGCCGGCTACCACCGCGGCGAGCTGGAGCCGCCCCGGGAAGGCGACTCCCGGCTTTCGTCGACCCGGGTCTTCCGGGTGACGGCCGCGCCCTTCCTGGCCGACAGCACGGGAACCAAGGACGCGACCGCGTCCATCCAGATGGCCTTGGACAGCGCCGCGGCGGCAGGTGCGGGCGTGGTCTTCCTGCCTGCGGGCACCTACAAGCTCTCCCCCAGCGGATCAAACCCGTCGGCCCTGAGCATCCGCAAGTCCCGGATCATCCTGCGGGGGGCCGGGCCCGATCGCACCTTCCTCTGGAACACGGCGACCGAGATGAATTCCAAGTCCATCGTGAGGACCACCGGCACCGGCTCGTGGCTGTCCATTCCCACCACGCGCACATTCCTCGCCCGCGACCTGCGCCGCCCGACCGACGTGATCCCGCTGACCAGCACCAGCGGATTCAAGGTCGGCGACCAGGTGATCGTCCGCAACCGCATCACCGAAGGGTGGGTCGCCGAGCACAAGGAGACGGACTGGTCCGGGAAGACCTCCGGCCTCACCGGCATCATCTACCTGCGACAGATTCTGTCCATCGATCCCACGGCCGGGACCATCACGATCGACGCGCCCATCCGGTACGCTCTTTTGACAGGGGATTCCGCCATGGTCCATGCGGCGCCTTCCATGCTGGAGGAAGTCGGCCTGGAGAACCTTTCCATCGGGAACACCCAGATCCCCACCAGCACGGGATGGGCGGAGGAGGACTATTCGACCGCAGGCAACGCGGGCTGTGACGCGCACAACTCGTACGCGATCCTTTTCCAAGGCGTGCGCAACGGCTGGATCCGCAACGTGCGCTCCTTCCAGCCCAAGGGCAACACCAGCGGTGCGCACATCCTGTCCAATGGCATCCTCCTGAACCAGGCGCGCGGGGTCCTGGTCGATTCGTGCGATATCGGACACGCCCAGTACGGAGGTGGCGGCGGCAACGGGTACGGCTATCGGGTCTCGGGGAATGAAAACATGGTGCGCGATTCGCGATCGTGGTTCACCCGCCACGGCTTCGTGCTCTCCCACATGCTCGCCTCGGGCAACGTGTTCCTGCGGATCCACGACAAGGAGACGGGCCTCCAGACCGGCCTGTCCGGATCGGAGAGCACCAGCGGGTCCGGCAGCGACAACCACATGCATTTCAGCCACAGCAACCTGTTCGACAACTGCACCTCGGAGAACAGCGTCTTCCTGGCCCAGTACCGGCCCTACGGCACGGCTCCACGGCACGACCTGACCGCGGCCCACACCGCCTACTGGAACACGCAGGGAATCGGCACCGGCGTGAAGGGCATCAACGACGTGATCCGCACCCAGCAGGCGCGGTACGGATACGTGGTGGGCACGCGCGGCACGCGCACCGGCGTCAGCAATGCCGCAAGCAATGCGACCAGCGATTCCATCCTCAAGAAGACGGCTCCACTGGACAGTCTGGAAGGCATCGGACAGGGAGCCACCCTTTCCCCGGCCTCTCTCTGGAAGGACCAGTTCACCCGGCGCACCACCACACCGCCCACCCGGATCTCCGAGGGCACCGCACTGAAATTCCAAGTCACCTTCCGGAAAGGCATCCTGCATTTGCAGGCACCACAGTACCCTGCCGACCTCCGGATCCGCGATGCGCAAGGAAGGCTTCACAGGTCTTTCCGACTGACCGAAAGCGGAGCCATCCCGGCGCTCGCCAGAGGCTTCTACATCCTGGATACCACCTTCGGCGCCTCCCGAATCCGGGAGAGCCTCGTGGTGACGGGGGACTGAAGCTCAGAGGCCACAGCCTCCTCGGACAGATTCTGTCCGAGGGGTGAAGTCCTCTCAGGTCCGGTGGTTGCGCATCAGATCCAACGTGAGCGGATGCTCCGGGTCGTGGATCGGGTTGCGCGGCACCACCCGACTGGGCGTGTGGCCAAAGGGCAGGAAGCGCTCGGCACGGCGCGCCTCGGCCTCCCACGAATTGACCGGCAGCGTCTCGTAGGCACGGCCGCCCGGGTGAGCCACGTGGTAGGTGAAGCCCGAGACCGCACGCCCTGCCCATTCGTCGAACAGGTCAAAGACCAGCGGCACCTGCGGAGAGATGGTCGGATGCAGGCTGCTGGGCGCGGACCACGCCCGAAAGCGCACACCGGCCACCGTTTCACCCGAGGTCCCGGTGGGGGCCATGGGCATGCGCAGGCCGTTGCACAGCACGCTGTAGCGGCCCTCGGCGCCGTTTTTCACCAGCACCTGCAGACGCTCCACCGTCGAATCGACATAGCGGGCCGTCCCGCCGCCACCCGACTCCTCGCCCAGCACATGCCAAGGCTCAAGCGCTTGGCGCAGCTCGATGTTCGTGTCCTTGAGCTGGAACTCGCCAAGTTTGGGGAAACGGAACTCGCTGTGCGGCCGGAACCACTCCGTCTCAAACGGGATGCCTTCCTCGCGCAGCTCGCCGACCACGTCGTTGAGATCCTCCCACAACAGGCGCGGCAGGGCGTAGCGATCCTGCAGCGCGGTGCCGTGGCGGGGCGGGGTGATGACAAATGGCTTCTCCCAGAAGCGCGCCACCTGGGCCCGGATGAAGAGCTGCTGCACCAGCGACATCTGCGGATGCGGAGGCATCTCGAAGCCGCGCAGCTCGAGGAGCCCCAAGCGACCGGTCGCCGAGTCGGGACTGTAGAGCTTGTCGATGCAGAATTCGGCGCGATGGGTGTTGCCCGTCACGTCCACCAAAAGGTTGCGGAACACGCGATCCACCAGCCACGGCGGGCAGTAGCCCGATTCCGGGATCTCGCGCAGCGCGGTCTCAAGCTGGCGCACGGCATCGTGTCGGGCCTCATCCAGACGCGGCGACTGGCTGGTGGGGCCCACGAAAAGTCCCGAGAACACGTAGGACAGCGACGGGTGCGCAAGCCACGAGAGGATCATGCTGCGCAGCACGTCCGGGCGGCGCAGGAAGGGCGAGTCGGACGGGTCGGCCGCGCCCATCACCACGTGGTTGCCGCCGCCGGTGCCGGTGTGGCGCCCGTCGGTCAGGAATTTTTCAGCGCGCAGCCCGATCTGCCGAGCCTCTTCGTAGAGAGTCTCGGTGTTGTGGACCGTTTC
>JBDKGV010000149.1:0-8606 GCA_039798005.1 Fibrobacterota bacterium | reverse complement strand
GCCCGGCGGGCGGGACCCCGCAGCGGCATCGCGCTTGCTTACCCTGTGGATGCCGCGAGGAGGCCCGATGAGCCCACGTTCAAGTCGTACCTGGAGTGGGTGAGCAGGGCCGGAAAAGGCCCAAATTCCTGCGGTGTTGGAGCTCGACGCAATCCTGGTGCATCGGTGGGTGAAGAACCGGCCGTATGAGGCTAGATTTGTCTGCGCTATGAATGATGACTTGATCGCGTTGGCCGAGCGCCTGACCAACCTTGGTACCTACCTCCAGCTCGACGCCAAGCGTCGCGAGCTCGAAGAACTCGAGTACACTTCCGCACAACCGGGCTTTTGGGACAAGGCCGCCGCCGCCCAAGCCGCTCTCAAGAAGATGAACGGCCTCAAGGGCTGGATCGAAGGCTGGGAAGGGCTGGATCGCCGCCTCAAGGATTGCGGGGAGTTCTGGGAACTGGCTTGCTTGGAGGATGACGAGTCGGTCAAGAACGAGGCCATCAAGGACCTGGGCCTGATCGAGAAGGATCTGCGCGCCATGGAGCTGCGCAAGATGCTCGACGGCGAGGACGATGGGCGCGATGCGATCCTGACCATCACCTGCGGCGCCGGTGGCACCGAGGCCCAGGACTGGGCGCTCATGCTCATGCGCATGTACTCGCGCTGGATGGAACGTCGCGGCTTTTCAGCAAACCAGATCGACCTCCAGGAGGCCGACGACTACGGAATCAAGGGAGTGACCTGGGAGGTCAAGGGCGAGTATGCCTTCGGCTTCCTGCGTGCTGAGATCGGGGTCCACCGTCTGGTGCGCATCTCGCCGTTTGATTCCAACGCCCGCCGCCACACGAGCTTCGCCTCGGTCTTCGCCTATCCTTTGGTGGAAGACGTCGAGATTCCCGAGCTTCGCATGGAAGACGTGCGCGTGGACACCTACCGCGCCCAGGGCGCCGGTGGCCAGCACGTGAACAAGACGGAATCTGCCGTGCGCATGACGCACAATCCGACCGGGCTCATCGTCTCCTGCCAGACCGAGCGTTCCCAGATCCAGAACCGCGAGAACTGCTTGAAGATGCTTCGCTCGAAGATCTACCAGTTCTACCGCGAGGAAGAAGCCAAGAAGCGCGAGGACAAGAAGGCCAAGAAGCTCAAGATCGAGTGGGGAAGCCAGATCCGCTCCTACGTGCTGGACGACCGCCGCGTCAAGGACCTGCGCACCGGCGAGGAGACCTCCGACACCGAGAAGGTGCTGGACGGCGACATCGATCCGTTCATCGACGCCTACCTCCTGATGGAATCGCAAGCGGCCGAAGGATGAGAAATCCCGACCTTGCCTTCGTGGAGTCGGTCGCCCGCAAGGGCGGCGCGGTGCTGCGCGAGGGTTTCGGGAAGACCTTCCGCATCGACGAGAAGGGACGCTCCAACGACCTGGTCACGGAGTACGACAAGAAGACCGAGGACGCGATCGTCGCCGCGATCCGCGCCACGTTCCCGGACCACGGGATCCTGGCCGAAGAGGGCGGGGAAGCGGCCACCGCCTCGCCGTGGCGCTGGATCATCGATCCGCTGGACGGCACCACGAGCTTTGCCCATGGCCAGCCGGGCGGCTTTGCCGTCTCGATCGGTCTTCAGTACGAAGGCGTGACGCGCTTCGGGGCCGTCTACGAGCCTCTTCACGACGAGATGTTCCTGGCCGAGCTGGGCCGTGGTGCGACCCTGAACGGTCGCCCCATCCGCACCTCCGCGACCGATGACCTGTCCCGATCGCTGCTTGCGACCGGCATGCCTTACCGGGTCGCTGAGAACCCCTGTGGCCACCTGGATGCATTTGTTTCGATCGTCAAGAAGGCGCGCGGCATCCGCCGCTTGGGCGCGGCAAGCCTCGATCTTGCCTACGTGGCCTGTGGGCGCTTTGAAGGCTACTGGGAGATCCTCCTCAAGCCCTGGGACTGCGCCGCGGGCGTGCTCTTGGTGACCGAGGCGGGCGGGCGCGTGAGCGACTACCAAGGGCGGGAGTACGACCTCTTTGGCCTGCAGATGCTTGCCAGCAACGGGCCATTGCACGAGACCTTGCTTGCCGAACTCGCTCCTTGGGCCAGTTTAAGCTTGTAGACAGCAAGTCGGTGGGGGACGCTTCCCCCTGAGCTTCAGCCTGTGGGCTTGCGCTTACCCCCACTGCAGGGGCTTTGCCCCGCAGCGCCCCCATACAGGCCTTGGAAGTGTTATTCTTGGGATGTTGTTGGTTTTCATCCTGAACCGGGAGACTCACCACCATGAAGTTTTGCTTCCGCAGCCTGCTTGCCTGCCTTGTCCTTGGCCTGATTTCCTCGTGCGCATCGGGTTTGAAGCTTGGGCCGGACGGATTTCGCTTCGAGCTCACGGATGCCCAATTGCAGAGGGAGATCGACAAGGTCGGTGGGTTCCCTATCAAGAAAAGTGTCGGGCCTCTGGGGAAGTTGCAGGCGCTGCACGCAAGCCTGCTTCTCATCCCTTCGGACAATTCCTTGGGCCTTTCGGTCCCGGTCAAGGTGGAGTCCTTCATGAAGTCATGGGATGGCCGCATCGCGTTTTCGGCCACCCCGGTCTTCGAGAAGGAAACGGGGATCATCTACCTCACGAATTTTGCCCTGCGTGAAATCCAGATTCCCGGATTGCCCGAGGAGATCGGCACCATCAGCGCCAAGGCCGTGAGCCTGATTCTCAGGGAGACCATCAGGCGGTACGACGTCTACAAGCTGGATGGTTCGAAGTGGGGGGAAAGCATGGCAAAGCTTGGCCTGAAGGATATTCAAGTCAAGAACAACGCCGTGGCCTTTCGACTCGGGCTGTAATCTGCTGCGGCTGAGGTGAGCTTGACAGATTTTGTCCACTTTCCGGCTCTGTCGGCGACAAGAACTGCATATTTCTTGACAGTCCAGGCATTTCCTCTTTGCCTTGGGCTTGAGAAAATGGCACACTAGGGGTCACGTGCGTCAGGAAGCCTACTATTGCAAGCATTGCGGAAAACCGATTCCGCCCGAGGGAGTCTACTGCAAGCAATGCGGGCTCCCGCTGGGCTCGTCGTTCCGTGAAGAAACCGGCGAGCGTCGCCGGGGACGGGATGCAAGGCTCCTCTCCGGACCTGGTCGGTACCAAGTGGAGGTCGAGCTCAGTCGCACCGAACGCATGATCGTCCAAAAGGCCCGTGACCTGAGGTTGGGGCGCTTGGTGTTGATCCGCCGTGCAGGCAAGGACTTGCTGGCAAGCCCGGATGGACTTTCGGTGTTCTTGCGCAATGTTCGCCTTGGTGCGCGTCTGCGCCATCCCGGGATCGCGGCCCTTTTCGAGGAAGGATCGGACAAGGACGGTCCCTTCTCGATCGGTGAACACATCGAGGGCGAGACCTTGGAAAATTTGCTGACCACTGGCCGACGCCTTGGGCTTCGCGATGTGATCAGCACCGGGGTCGAGATCGCCGATGCCCTCCAGTACGCTCATGAACAAGGTGTCGTTCACGGGGCGCTTACACCCCGCCGGATCCTGCTGGAAAACGAGTCGGGCCGTTCCCGCATCCTGTCTTTCGGACGGGTGGAATTGCCCGAGCTTCCCAGCAAGCACACCCCTTTCGATTCACCCAGCCTCTCCGTACTCAACCCCCATGTTGAAGACGATATCTATTCCTTGGGAATGGTTTTGCGGGCGGCCTTGCTTGGATCTGCCGGAGGCCTTGAGGATGCGGCCATTCCGCTTTCCTTGAGAGAAATCCTCGGACGCAGCCTGTGCCCTCTCCCCAAGGATCGCTGGGTGTCCATGGCCGAGTTCCGGGATGCCTTGGCCTCCGTGGGAGGACGGCGACTCAAGGCACGTGACGGGCGCTGCCCCGAATGCGGGGCCTTGGACCACACCGACAATCCGTTCTGTGGCCAGTGCGGCTCCGATCTGCGCGACATGTTCCGCACCTGCGATTCCTGTGGACATCGCCAGCATCAGAGGCATGCGGTGTGCGGCGCCTGCGGTTCGAATCTTGAACAGCAGGGAAAGCTTGCCCTCGAACAGTGCTTCCTTGCGCTCCTTGCCGGGGCATGGGATGCCGTGGCGAGGGAATTGGAACGCATGCGCCTGTTGGGCGCCGAATACGAACCGATGGATGCGGAACACGGCGCAGGGGTGCTCCAGCAGGTCACGCGCGGCTTGGAAGGTCTTTGGCGTGAAGCGCGATGGGAGCCGCTTCAAGTCGCCTTGCCGCTTGTGGGGGAGGCGGCGAGGACCTTGGGGATCTCGCTTCCCTCGGCAACGCGTCAAGTGCGCGATGCCCTCAATCTTTGCACCCGTCGCGTCGCCGAGGCCGAGGAATTCCTGCGCGAGAAGCGTTTGTCCGAGGCTTGGAAAGCCCTGCGGGAATGCGCCCGCAAGGCACCTGCGCTCCCGGAACGCGTGGCCAAGCTCAACGAGTGGAACGACTCCATGATCCAGTGGGTCTCCGATCGTCTGGAAGATGCGCAGCGAGCGGTGGAGGAGGGGCGTTTTGCCGATGCCCAGCTGCAACTCGATGCGGCCATGGAACACCTGCACAAGGAGGATCCATTGGCAATCCGCGCCCTTCGGGTCTTGGCGTCCCCTTCGAATCATGGAGTGATGCGATGAAGATCGTTTGCCCTTATTGCCAGCGCCGGATCGATGGCGACTCCACCTTCTGCATGTTCTGTGGCGAGAAGGTCTCGGGGAGCCTGCAGATCTTGGCGGGCGTTCAGCCGCAAGCCTCGGATCTTCCCCCGGTGCCCCCGCGCCCGCGCAACGCGGATCGTTACAAGGACATGCTGGTGATCGGCAAAGGGGGAATGGGGGAGGTCTACTCGGCGCGCGACACCCGCCTCAATCGCAAGGTGGCCATCAAGCGCATCCTGCCCAAGTACATGCGCAGCACCACGGTCTTTCACCGGTTCCTGCGCGAGGCCCGTTCGATCGCTCAGTTGTCACATTACAACATCGTGCAGCTCTATGAGCTGGAGCAGGACGACAACGGACTCTACATCGTGATGGAGTTCGTGGAAGGCACATCGGTCCTGGAGCGCCTGCGCAGTCGGGGTGCTTACACTGCGGCCGAGACGATTCCGATCCTGGCCCAGATGTGCGAGGCGTTGGACCTTGCCCATTCGCGCGGGATCATCCATCGGGACATCAAGCCGGCCAATATCCTCCTGACTTCAGGGGGCGTTCCGAAACTCGTGGATTTCGGCTTGGCTCATGAGCCGGAAAGCGACAGCACGGCGGTGGGTTCGGTGCTTGGAACCGTGGACTTCATGGCTCCCGAGCAGCGCGTTTCGGCGACCCATGTCGATGGCCGTGCCGATGTCTTCGGCCTTGCGGCGACGGCCTACCAGATGCTCACGGGGGAACGCCCGCGGCACATCTATCCGGACAAGCTTCCCATTGAGCTGCGTTCACTTCTGATTGCCGCCTTGGAGGAGCACCCCGACAAGCGATTGCCGTCCATGAGCGAGTTCAAGCGAAGACTTGAACTTTCCGACCCCGGGCAGGATGTGGCGCGTGGGCAGCTTTCGTGTCCGATGTGCGCCCGTCCGAACCCGCCGACCTTCCATTTCTGCGGTTCCTGCGGAACCCATCTGGGAGTCAGCGCACCGCCGTCCGCCGTGATCGCCGCCCAGGAACAGATTTCGATCGCAGGGACTTGGCAGGATTGAGACCCGGGACTTCGGGGTCCATTGCAACGAAAAAGGCCTCCGCTTCGCGGGGGCCTTTTCGATTCGCCGCCTTGCATCAAGTTGCGAGGTGGCGTTCATGGTTGGATTGACAAAATTTGTCTTTGGGTCACACGGAGAGGAAGTTGGCCAGGATCTTCTTGCCGTGGGTGGTGCGGATCGACTCGGGATGGAATTGCACGCCGAAGACCGGTCGCTCCTTGTGCTCAAGCCCCATCACCAGACCGTCCTCGGTCCAAGCCGTCACCTTGAGGTTTGCCGGGAACGAGTCGCGGCGCACGATCAGGGAGTGGTAGCGCGTGGCCTCGAACGGATCAGGAAGTCCCCGGAACAATCGCGATCCGTCGTGGCGGATCTCGGACACCTTTCCGTGCATCGGAATCGGGGCGCGCTCGACGATGCCGCCGTTCGCCTGTCCGATCGATTGATGACCCAAGCAGACCCCCAGGAGGGGAGTCGTGGCGGGGCAGCGGGAGATGAGTTCAACCGATATTCCGGCCTCGGTAGGGGTGCAGGGACCCGGACTGATGACCAGGTGGCTTGGATTCCACGCAAGGACCTCGTCCACCGTGTGGGCGTCGTTGCGCACGACCTTGATCTCGTCCTTGCCGCAAAGGAGCTCCCCGAAGTACTGCACCAGATTGAAGGTGAAGCTGTCGTAGTTGTCGATGAGAACGATCATGAGCGATCCTCGGCGATGGATGCATCGATGGCGCCGAGGTCCCCCTGGGCGCGATGGGCGGCACGAATTGCCTGAATGACGGCGGACGCCTTGTGCAGGGTTTCGCGGTATTCCATCTCGGGGACGGAATCGTACACGATGCCGGCACCGGCCTGGACATGGGCTTTTCCATCCTGCACCACCACGGTGCGGATGACGATGCAGCTGTCGAGGTTGCCTTTGAGGTCGAGGTAGCATACGGCGCCGCCGTAGAGGCCGCGGCGGGTGGGCTCCAGTTCGTCGATGATCTGCATGGCGCGGATCTTGGGCGATCCCGACAAGGTGCCTGCCGGGAAGCAGGAAAGCAGGGCATCGAAGGCATCCTTCCCTTGGGCCAATTGGCCATTGACGGAGCTGACGATGTGCATCACATGGCTGTAGCGCTCGATGACGAAAAGGTCCTCGGGCTTGACCGAGCCGTATTGTGCGATCCGGCCGATGTCGTTGCGGCCGAGGTCGATGAGCATCAGGTGTTCGGCCAGCTCCTTGGGGTCGGCCAGCAGCTCCTTCTCAAGCGCCAAGTCCTGGGCGGCCGTCTTGCCGCGCGGACGCGTCCCGGCGATGGGGCGGGTGGTGGCGCGGCCATCCTGGATCTGCACCAGCATCTCGGGAGATGCGCCTGCAACCTCGGTCTTGCCGAACTTCAGGTAGAACATGTAAGGCGAAGGGTTGATCCCGCGCAGCATTCGATAGATGTCCAAGGCCGAGCAGCCAGGATCCACCGTAAGGCGCTGGGAGAGCACGATCTGGAAGGCATCGCCTGCGCGGATGTACTCCTTGCAGCGCTCCACGGCATCCAGGAACTGGCTTTCCGTGAAGTTCGACTGGACGGGGCCGGGCTCGCGGGCCACGTCCAAGCCGCACTTGCGCAGCGGGGCGTCGAGTTTTTCCTCCAGCCGTATGATGCGCTCGACAGCGGCCTGCAGGGCATCTTCCTCGGACGTGCCGTCAAGCATGACGAACGACCATACCAGAATGCGGTGACGCCGGTTGTCGAAGATCACTCCGTCGCGATAGAACCCGTAGTGCAGATCGTCGATGACGACATCGCGCGTCCCGGTGTCGGCGATCTTCTCCACCAGACGAACCGAGTCGTAGCTGTTGAATCCCACGGCTCCGGCAAGGGCCGGGATTCCCTCGACCGTTGCCGGGGAGAGGCCAGCAAGGATGCCTCGAAGCGCCGCCAGCGGATCCCCCGATCCCTGTTCACTGCGGGCTCCCTTGATTTCCCAATCCAGACCATCGGCGCGAAACACCAGCCACGGGTCGCGGCCCAAAAAGGACCATCGTGCCCCGCGTTCGCCACCCGAAACCGATTCCAAGAGGAAGGCGTGCTCGGGTTCGTCGCCCTCCACCAGCTTGAGGTAGGCGGAAACCGGCGTTTCGGTGTCGGCCAGCCGTTCTTTCCAGATGGGGACGAGGTTGTGTCCCTGGGCCTTGAGGGCCTTCAGTTGGCTTGCGGTGGGGATCATGTCCGGCTCCGCGTTTGGTCTTGGTTCATGGGATCTCCAGAGTGCATCGAAGCTGCGAAGGTAGCAAAGGGGCGTCCGTCCACGGGGCTTGGCACCCCTGTGACAAAGAAGGCCTCCGACAGGGTCCTGCCGGAGGCCAAAATGGACAGGATCTGTCAAAGGCTTCAGGCCTTGAGCGCGTCCTTCAGTGCCTTGACCTTGTCGGTCTTCTCCCAGGTGAAGCTCTTCTCGGTGCGACCGAAGTGACCGCCCGCAGCGGTGGCGCGGTAGCGTGGCTTCTTCAGGTCGAGCATCTTCACGATCCCGGCGGGCTTGAGGTCGAACACGGCGCGAACGGCCTGCTCAAGCTTGGCCTGCTCGACCTTGCCGGTGCCGAAGGTCTCGACCAGCACCGAGACGGGCTCGGGGTAACCGATGGCGTAGGCCAGCTGAACCTCGCAGCGGGTGGCGAGCTTTGCGGCCACGATGTTCTTGGCCACGTAGCGCGCGGCGTAGGCGGCCGAACGGTCCACCTTGGAAGGGTCCTTGCCGGAGAACGCGCCGCCGCCGTGGCGACCCATGCCGCCGTAGGTGTCGACGATGATCTTGCGACCGGTCAGGCCGCAGTCGCCGTGCGGGCCGCCGACGACGAACTTGCCGGTGGGGTTGATGTGGTAGACGGTCTTCTTGTCCAGGAGCTCGGCGGGGATCACGGCCTTCACGACCTTCTCGATCATGTCCTTGCGGATG
>JBDKGV010000148.1:0-8658 GCA_039798005.1 Fibrobacterota bacterium | reverse complement strand
TCGACCACAGAATCAGGTTCAGGAATCACATACAAGTCAACAATCGGCTGGACTGCAAGCAATGGCATCAATGGAGTGGATGTCATGGGGTTCCGTCTGTTGCCTGCAGGAATACGCGAATCAAGTGAAAGCTACAATAACGTCGATATGGATGGAAATTGGTGGACGGCTACAGAGGATCCAAACCAAAAGTTTAGCGCATACAGTCCCATGCTCAAGTCCTTCCGGAAGGTCGTCTGGGTGCTTTCCTTTGAAAAGACATGGGGCATGTCCCTTCGATGCCTAGAAGACTGATTGGGATTCCTTGGTAGGGATACGCAAACGCCCCGTCCATCCGAACGGGGCGTTTTTGACAAATTCCGTCTGACGGGCTACTTCCCCTCGCCGGGACCCCAGAAGCGCCATTCCTTCTTGATGATCAGGCGCGAGCCGCGGCTGAAGTTCAGCCAGGACCAAAGCCACGAGAAGACCACGAAGGTGCGGTTGCGGAAGCTCGTCAGGTAGTAGATGTGGATGATGACCCAGGCGATCCAGGCCGGGAATCCCGACATCGAGAGCTTGCCCGATTGCAACACCGCCTGGGAGCGTCCGATGGTGGCCATCTGACCTTTGTCCCAGTACTGGAAGGGCTTGCGCGCAATGCCCTTGACCTCGTTCTTGATGAGCTTGCCCAGGTAGCGGCCCATCTGGAGCGCTCCGGGAGCCATGCCCGGAACCAGCTTGCCCTCCCCGTACTTGACATGGGCCATGTCGCCTGCGGCGAAGACCTCCGGATGCCCGGCCACGCTCAGGTCGGGTTGGACCATCACCCGCCCGGCCCGGTCGATCTCAAGGCCCATCTTGGCGCCCAGGGAGCTCGCCTTCACACCGGCGGCCCACAGCACCGTGGCCGACTTGATGAACTCGCTGCCCGCCGCGACGCCTTCGGCGTTCACATCGGTGACCGAGACGTTGGTCCAGACCTGCACCCCCAAGCGTTCAAGGACGCGCGTGGCCTTGGCCGAATGCTCCGGCGTGAAGTTCACAAGGATCCTCGGGCCGCCCTCGATCAGGATGATGCGGGTCTGGCGCGAATCGATGTTGTGGAATTCCTTGGTCAGCGTGTAGCGGGTCATCTCGCCCAGGGCACCGGCCAGCTCCACGCCGGTCGGTCCGCCACCCACCACCACGAAGGTCAGGAGGCGGCGCTGGCGCTCGCGGTCTGTGCATTTCTCGGCATCTTCGAAGGCCTGCAGCACCCGGCTGCGGATCTCGGTCGCCTGCGAAAGGGTCTTGAGCCCGGGGGCGAACTCCTCCCAGTGCTCGTTGCCGAAGTAGCTGTGCTTGGCGCCGGCACCCATCACGAGGTAGTCGTAACTGAACTCGCCGGCATCGGTGAGCACCTTGCGATTTTCCATGTCCACGCCGGACACGACGGTCTGGACGGTGCGAATGTTGGAATGGTCGGACAGCAGCGCCCGGATGGGGGCGGCGATGTTGGCCGGAGAAAGCCCCGCCATGGCCACTTGGTACAGGAGAGGCTGGAAGAGGTGATGGTTGCGGCGGTCCAGGACCGTCACCCGCACGCCCTCGACGCCTCCCAGCTCCTTGGCGCAGTTCAGCCCGACGAATCCGGCTCCGATGATGACCACATGCTTTTCGCCGTCCATGTCCCCCGCTCTCCCTTCAACAGTGTCTCTCTCGGCCCCCAATGTACACGTCGGGAGGGACACTGCCAAAGAAGAGAGGCAACTACTTCTCTTCGGGACCCAGTCCGATCTTCCAGACCTTGTTCACCACCTTGGCCGTGCCGTCCTCGGGATCGGGGACCATCATGACCATGCGCAGTAGATAGACCCCGTTGGAGACGCGCGCCCCGTTCATGGTCCGGTAATCCCAGGAAAGCCTCACGCGGGTGCGTCCCAGACGGTCGCGGCTCAGCATCTCCAGGGCGGTCGAATCGATGTTCCACGCACCGTTGGCCACATGGATGCCCAAGTTGTCGTAGACATGGACCCCAAGCTGCACCGGGGCGTTCAAGACCAGTTCCGGGCCGTTGCAAAGTCCCCGTGGGCAGATCTCTCCGGCCTGATAACCTCCCTCCGGAGTCCAAAGCGACCAGCTTGTCGTGTCTCCCTTCATGGCCTGCAGCAGCAGGGGACGCGTCTGGATCTGCTTGGACGATGGGGGGATGCGCACCAGCGGAATGGGCGAAACCAGTTGCGACACCGGCTTGCGCACGCCGCCACCGACACGGTGCCAGACGGCGGTCGGCAAGGGCGTGTTGCCGAAGGCGTCCGCGACCGGCCCCGTCGCCACGAAGCGGACGCTGTCGCCGGACCGGACCCCGATCAGATCCTCCGGATTCATCAGGAACAGGATCGTGTCCGCGATGCGGCGCTGCCCCGTAGAGGGCAGTTCGACGGCTCCCGTGCCCTGCTTGAGCACAAGCCACGCCTTCTGGTCCTGCAACCGCAAGGCTTCAGATCCCACCACGACCAGGGTGTCCGGGTCGGTGTAGGATTCCGTCAGACGCAGACTGGCCGAGAGGATCGTCGGAGCCGTGCTGTCGGCAAGGGGGAAAGGCCACGCGCCATCCATGGTGGCACCGGAAAAGTCGCCCAAGGCCGTCCATCCGACCGGGAAGGGCTTGCTCAAGGTGACTACGACAAGGCTCGAATCCGAAGGATCCAGGACCGCGTCGCCTTGGCGGGATTCCCGGGAAGCCCCGGCCATGAGATCGAAGGTGAAAGCCGGGATCGCACCGCGCACAGGCGCATGGAACCGCACGACCGCCGTTTCGATCCGCCCATCCCCGTCGCGATCCTGCAACCAGCCCTCGCGTGCCGGGCGCTGCCCGCCCCGGACCGCCACGGCCAAGGGCGTCGCACCCGGTGCGTTCCCGAACCGGTCGGCCACGTCGCCAGCGGGCGGCAGGCGCACGCTGTCCCCGGGCGCCGGGCACCGCGAAGGTGCCGAGGAGGCGAAGAGGAGGAACAGGGTATCCTTGGAGTTTGACAGGAATTGTCCCGACTGCCCCGTGGCGGCCCACCCCGAGGCCTTGATCTGCAGGACGTCGGGACCTGCCAAGGCTGCGACGCTCTCCGACAAGGGCAGGACCAGGGTGTCCTCCTGTCCGTTGCGGCCGTATCTCAAGGTCGCGGACAGCGCCACCGCAGCGATGCGATCGACGGTCGCGAAGGTCTGGGCGGTTTCGTTCCCCCAAGCGTAGAGCCCGGCGAAGGCGCTGGACTTGGACTGGGTGGCAAGCGCAAATCCCGCATCGAAATCGACCCGCACCACGAGGGAATCTGGGCTCACGGAGAGCTTGCCTTGGGAGAAGGGGACTCGCGCGGCGGTATCGGGCCATCCGAAGGAAAGCCGGCTGCCTTTCACCCATTTGTGATGCAGATGGACCGTGAACCGGTCGGCGACGCCATCGCCGTCCCGGTCCTCCACGAAGGCGGAATCGGGACCCTTCACCCGGAACGAGATGGGGCTCCAGACGGCCGTGGCGGAGCTGTCGCCCACCACGACCAGCCGCAGGCTCCCTCCCGTGACGGCTCCGGCGCCTTTCACAAGCACGCTTCCCTTGCCGTTGACCAGCGGCACGGTATCGACGGGCTTGCCCCCTGCCCAGGCCACGATGGCCGGATCGGAAAGGCTCAAGGCGACCTTGCTCCCGCAACTCGCGCAGGTGGCATTGCCCGAGAAGGTCTCGAACCACACCCGCACGGTGTCCCCGAGCATCCGGTCGATGGGCGGCACGGTCCCGAGCGCCGCCCCGAGCGAATCGACGAAGCGCAGCCCCTTGTCCTGGAACACGATGCTCGCATAGACGTCGGCCGTGTCCTCGAGGATCTTCCCGATGGCCACCGTGTAGGTTCCGGCCTTGGTTCCCTTGATCCAGAACCGCCTCGGCAGGGTGTTCGCCCCGGTCGCGAGCGTATCGCCCGGTTTGACAGGATCCGTCAAAAGGGAGTCGCGGAAGAACGCCAGCCCCGCGACCGGATGGATGACGAAGGGCACGCTCGAGGAGTCGCGGCCGGTCACGTTGAAGGAGGCCACCGAGGCGGGAAGCGCCGATCCCACGATCCCCGTCCAGGCAGGCGTCGCGAGGAAGCGCGGACCCGCCGAGTACGGGACGGTGAACGGATATTCGCGCACCACGGAGCTGTCGAAGAGTGCCACGAACTGGATCACGTACTTGCCCGCCGGCAACCCGGCGATCTGCGTGGAGTCCAAGGTCGCGGTCCCGGACGTGCTGTCCACCCGGACGCCTCCGTACCACGTCCCGCTCGAGAGCTGCTTCGGAACGCCGAAGGCCCCGCCTGCGATGCGTACGATCCCGGTGGTGCGCACCACCTGGGTGCGGGCCTTGCAACCCTGCCCGGAGGTCAGCGAGATGTAGAGGTCGTAGCTGGTCTTGCCACCCTGCCGCACCGTGTCGCGCACCTGGAAGCCCGCATCCGTGCGCAGGTTCATGGATGTCACGATCTTCATGCTCGACCCTGCCGGGTGCCGCTCGCAGAAGAAGAAGTCGAAGTCGTAGGTCTTGCCCTCCTCCAGACGGTCGGAGCTCCATGTCGTGTCGAAGGTCTCCTTGCCGTTGACCCACCGGGAGGTGATGTTCCGGCCCATGCGGTCCAGCGGCACGCTGTCGTCGGCAGGTCCGTGGATGCCGCCAAGGTCCACCACCAGCTTTTTGTTGATGAAGAACCACACGTCGTCATCCCCGCGGAACTTGAAGACCTGCCCCTTCTTGTATTCGAAGTTGCCATGGCTTTCCAGGCAGAAGCCGTAGTTGTGCTTCGGTCCTCCCGGATCGTATTCATTTTCGGGAATGCTGTCCCAGAAGGGATTGAGCGTCCCGTCGGAGAGGCGCCGGAAGTCGTCGATCGGGAAGTATTTCTGGTTGTCGTAGACGTAGTTGCCGGTCGCCGTATCCAGAGCCAGCGGGATGTCGCGGCAGGTCTCGGCATTCTTTTCGGGCACGGTCCGGAACCAATTCGTGGCGATGCCCGAATCGCCGATCTCGGCCTTCTTCCCCGGCATGGTGTCGTAGGTGCAGCGGAAGGAGTAGGTCCATCCGTTCGGGTACATGCTTCCCGTGTCGTGAGCGCTGCGCACCGGCTTGCGATCGGCTCCGAGCACGGTGTCGACCATGTTCTTCACGACGCTCCAGCCGCCCTTCCAGCATCCCCGCGCGGTGTCGGCGAACTTGAACTCCCGGTTGGCCAAAGGGTCGGTCCGCTTGCGATTGGACGCAAAATCACGGATGGTGGCCGCAAGCAAGGAGGTGGCGCACAGGCCGCGCAGGCCGGGGAAGTTCGTGCCCAGGCGTGGCTTTCCCGTGGAACTGTCCAGCGAGATCCAAGTGGTGTCCCCGTAGCCCGAAGCGTTGATCGCGGTGGTCCCGCCGATGCCTTCCGCCCCGAACCGGGCGCCTGATGCCGTCGAGAACAGCACCTTGGGAACCGCTTCGTAGTACGGGTAGGCATACCACCCGCAAAACTCCGTGCTGGGATACAGCGGCAACGGACCCACCCCCGAAATCGTGGCCCGAGGCCTCTGGATGGGCACCTTGATGCCCCAAGGGTTGAAGAGCATCAGCATCTTGGCCTTGGGCCGGGTGCGCGCCACCACCGGGACACCGGAAGGCTCGGGTGCCGGACGGATCCAGACGGTATCTTCACCGGCAAGGCTGTCAAGCGCAATCGGAGCATTCGAGGTTCCGCGCCCTGACGCCCCGTAGAACTCCGTGGCCGCCGCGTTGCGAAACACGAAGGAAAGCTTGGAATACCCAAGGACCGTCGCCGTCACCCATTTGGGGAACTCCGGCGCTGCGTTCAGGACGCCCCATGCTCCACCTTCCGATTGGAAGGAGGGCAGCACGGAATCCATCTCCCACGGATTGAGAAGCATGACCACCACGCGTCGCGGAGAGCTTGAATAGAGTTTCGGAGCCCCGTTGGGAAGCGGGGTGGGAACGATCCAGACCGTATCGGAGGTCTGCAAGGTGGCGCCGATGTCGATCTGGGTCTGGCCTTTGCCGAAACCAGCGCTGTCGTAGGTGGCGTTCCACCCGGCGAGCGAGAAGAACACGCTGCGTTGGGATGCTGGATTGGAAGGCTTGTAAGTCGCCGGCAGCGCGAAGGAATACCACTCCCCGCCGACCAATGTCATGCCATCGCCCGCCGTTCCCGGCCCGTTGTGACCCGTGCCGTTCCAGTAGCCGCAGATCTCTACACCGTAATTCTGGGTCGGCCACGCGTTGAACAGCATGACCACCTTGGCGGCACCGGCATGCGAAGCAAAGCCCAGGGCGATCCCCAATAGCCAAAGCCTTGCCAAGCGCAAGACCGACCCCATGCCCCGTGCGTTGGCCAAGAATCCAGACATTTCCCTCTCCTTCAATGCGACCGGTGACGAGCCGGAACAGATCCTCAAACAGGAAGCGATCCCGTCATGCAGGCAAAGGGGGAAGATATGTCCCAAGCTTCAAGCTTGGTTGCCGGTTGCATCACATTCTGGTGAAAGCGTTTTCCACAGGGTAAACAGGGGCGCTCAGCAGGCGCCAGAAGCGAATGGACGGTATCCTGAACGCTCGCGCAACGGATCGAGATCCCGGGCCAAGGGATGGGCTGCACGGCCTGAAACAAGGTCGGCGACCACCTGCCCGGTCAAGGGCGCCATGGAAATGCCGCTGCGGTAATGCCCTGATGCCACCAGCAGGCGTCCTTCCTCCAGCCACCCCAGATGAGGCGCCCGATCCAAGGTCCGCGGCCGGATCCCGGCCCAACTGCGGGTCGCGCCCGCGAGATCCAAGCCCGGAAGCAGATTCCCCATCATCGCCTGCAAGTCCGCCAGCCCGGAAGAGGTGGTCGTTTCCTGCCACTGCCCCACCTCGCTCGTTGCACCGATGAGCGTCTGCCCACTGCGAGGAACCGCATAGAACCGATCTTCCAGATGCAGCATCGAAAGGCCCGGATACAGGGCCGGGACAAGGGCGATCTGCCCTCGGACGGGCACGGTTCGCGCCTGCCATCCCAAGGTGCGCAGGATTCCTTCCGACCATGGACCGGCGGAGACCAGCAGCACATCGGCCGTCACGGGTCGCGCTCCGGCAAGAAGCTTCCATCCCGCCCCGTCGCGCACCACCTCCCTCACGGCGCTTCGATGGCAAAGCTCCACCCCGAGCCTTGCGCAGGATTTGACCAAGGCATCCAGGGCACAGTGGGGATCCAAGCACATCTCCCGGGGGAAATGGAAGATCCGCCATGGCCTGTCAGCAAGGACGGTCCGCATCTCCGCCGGGACTCCGGCAAGCTCCTGCCAATCGCCGGGGTCGCTTTCCCGCGACAGCATCTCCGCAAAGCGCACAGCCCGTCCAGCATGGGAGAACAGGCACAGGTCACCGCCCTCCCACAAAGGGACTTCACACCCGGACTCGGCCTGGACATCTCCGATCCAGCGCGGCCACAGATCGATGGAACGGGTGTAGAACATCCGCCCCCTCTCCTCGGATCGCATCACCCCTCTGCGCACCAGAATGCCTGCCGCCCTGGCGCTGGCATGCACCCCAAGGTCATCGGGATCGATCACGGAAACCTTGTGACCGTCCAAGGCCAAGGCCCGCGCCGCGGCAAGCCCGATGATCCCGCCTCCAAGAACAACCACCCGGTCCGACTTTCCCATAGCGCCCACCAACCTACAAGGAGCAATCCTCCCCGGCCCTGTCCGGGACGCCATCCATCCGCGAGCGGAGCCATCTTCCCGGTAATTCTGTTCGATGGAGGTCCAGCATCATACATTTGGTCCATGCACGTGCGGATCTGCGCCATGATCGCCTTTCTTGTCGGTGCGCTTCAGGCGCAAAACCCAAACGCGGGAAGCGCGGAATTCGTCTTCCTGCGGAATTTCCAAGCCGCCCGCCCGGCAGGCCTTGCAGGCGCCGGAGCCAGCTTGGAAGGCGGATTGCAATTCTTGGGGATCAATCCGGCAGGCCTTGCCCGGACCAATTCGCCGTGGCTTGAAGTCAGCGCCCGCCGTCACATCCAATCCTACCAGTCGGGCATGGTGGCCTATGCCCATCCCTTCATGACCGGCAATGCCGCGGCGCAGATCGCCTATCTCGACGAAGGAGATCCGATCACCGAACTCGACGAATCGAACACGGCGACGGGTCGGGAATTGAGACCCAACGCGTGGATGATCTCGACATCGTTCTCCGAGCCTTTGGGCGCGAAACTGGCGTGGGGCGCGAGTCTGCGCTGGGTCCACGAGTTTCTCGACATCGACGACGCGGCCGCAAACGGAATCGCCATGGACCTTGGCCTGATCCTCCAACCCGGCAGCCGGAGGTTCACCTACGGCGTCTCGCTGACCAACCTGGGCACCAAGCTCACCAGCCACACCAACACCGAGAACGAATTCGGCGACATGCCCCTTTCCGCCAATGCGTCGGTGCGTGCCCTTCTGGCCGGGGACGGCTCGACCTCCGCCATCCTGGACCTGCAAAAGCCCGTCGACAACTACATCCAATGCCGCCTTGGCATGGAACAGAGGATTTTTCAGAGCCTGACCTTGCGCGGGGGCGTGCGGACTGACGAGCGCGAGATCCTGGATTTCGTCAACGACAAGCTCCTCGGGGAAACGGTCGAAGACCACGAAGCATCC
>JBDKGV010000147.1:0-8771 GCA_039798005.1 Fibrobacterota bacterium | reverse complement strand
CGCCTCGGCCCTGTCCTCGGACGGCCAGCACGACACCGACACCTTGGCCCTCACCGGTGGCTGCGCCGCCATCTGGGTCTCCTCGCGTTTCCCGGTCGCCGAGCCCGCCGCCGGCGTGCGCGTGGCATTGGTCAATGGCGAGTACATCGTCAACCCCAGCTACGAAGAGACCGAAAGCGCTGATCTCGAACTCGTGATGGCCGCCACCGAGCGCTCCGTCACCATGGTCGAGGGTGGCGCCTTCGAAGTGTCCGAAGACAAGCTTCTCGAAGCTCTGGAAGTCGGACACGCCGCGATCCGCAAGATCATCGCAGGCATCAAGGAGCTGGCGCAGGCCGTCGGCTTCACCAAGCCCGAGTTCACGGCCCCCGGCCGCGACGAGGAGCTCTATGCCCGCGCCGAGACCGCTGTCAAGGCCAAGTACGAAGAGATCTTCCGTTCCAAGATGCCCAAGAGCCAGCTCTACCCGGCTCTGGACGTGATCAAGAAGGCTTTCGTCGAGTCCCTCGCGGACCTCGAAGCCGACAAGATCAAGCTGGCCACCAGCTACCAGGACGAGGTCAAGCGCGACACCATGCGCGCCGTGATCTTGAACGACGGAATCCGCCCGGACGGTCGTGCCACGACCGACACCCGCGCCGTGGAGACCGAAGTCGGCGTCCTGCCCCGCACCCACGGCTCCGCCGTGTTCCAGCGCGGCGAGACCCAGTCCCTCGTGACCGTGACTCTCGGCACCAAGGCCGACGAGCAGCGCATCGACGGCCTGCGTGGCGACACCTTCAAGAACTACATGTTGCACTACAATTTCCCCCCGTTCTCGGTGGGCGAAACCAAGCGCTACGGTTCCCCCGGACGTCGCGAGATCGGACACGGCCACTTGGCCGAGCGTTCGCTCTCCCCCGTGCTTCCCATCCCTGAGAGCTTCCCGTACACGCTGCGCGTGGTCTCCGACATTCTCGAATCCAACGGCTCCTCGTCGATGGCTTCGGTCTGCGGCGGATCCCTTGCCTTGATGGACGCCGGTGTGCCCATCAAGGAGCCGGTCGCCGGTATCGCCATGGGTCTGATCAAGGAAGGCGACAAGTTCGCCATCCTGTCCGACATCACCGGCACCGAGGACCACCTGGGCGACATGGATTTCAAGATCTGTGGCACCAGCGTCGGCATCACCGGCTTCCAGATGGACATCAAGCTGGACGACGGTCTGCCCCGCGAGATCCTGAAGCAGGCGCTCGAGCAGGCTCGTCAGGGCCGCGCGAACTTCCTGTCGGCAATGAATGCCGTGCTGGACAAGCCGCGCGACCAGCGCAGCGAGTTCGCACCGACCATCGTTGCGCTCAAGATCCCGGAAGACAAGATCCGCGACCTGATCGGCCCCGGCGGCAAGATCATCCGCGGCATCCAGGACGAGTCCGGTGCGACCGTGAACGTCGACGACCAGGGCAACGTCACGGTCTCGGCCGTCGATCGTCGCTCCAGCGTCAAGGCTCGCCGCATGATCGAAGAGCTGATGATGGAAGCCGAAGTGGGCAAGACCTACACCGGCAAGGTGAAGTCCATCACCTCGTTCGGCGCCTTCGTCGAGTTCCTCCCGGGCAAGGACGGTCTCGTCCACGTCTCGGAGCTGGACTTCAAGCGCGTCGAAAAGGTGGAAGACGTCGTGGCTCTCGGTGACACCCTCACCGTCAAGTGCATCGGCATCGACGGCCAGGGCAAGGTTCGCCTTTCCCGCAAGGCCACCTTGGGCGAAGCCCCCAAGGCCTGACCCGATCCTTCCTCCGGGAAGGATTGACAGATTCTGTCATGAAGCCCCCGTTCCGAAAGGTGCGGGGGCTTTTTCACGCCCATTTCCCTTCGCGGCAATTTTCACGGAATGCGCATCGACAGTGGCATGCCCCCGGTAAATATGGGATCATCGTCCAATCGCCCCCGAACTCTCCCCCGCTCCCGGAGAATTGCCTTGAATCCATTCTGCCATGGCCCTCTGACCCGTCGCCTTTCCCTTGCCGTGGGCGTGATCGTCTCACTGCTGGCACTTTCCCTGGGCATCTTCCTGGGGATCCAATCGACCCGCAGCACCCGTGCGACCGTGGCGGAAAACCTCGAGGTCTCGGTCCGCAGCCTGACGCCCCAGCTTCCGGGACCATCCATGGATTCCCTGCTCCAAGACGCCGAGGAAACCGGTCCGACCTATCGAAACATCCTCCGGCTCCTGCAGAATTCAGGCCGGGCGGCCCTTCGCAAGACGACCTTCTACACGATCGCCAAGACCGATTCGGGATGGATCTTTCTGGCCGATGCGTTCGAAGGAGAGGACCACTCCGAACTGGGATCGAAGTACGAGATCAAGGATCCTCAGGTGCAGAGCCATCTGGACGCAGCCTTGGAAAACGGATCCTCCCATGACCCCCGCCTGGTCGCAGACGAATGGGGCGTGTGGATGTCGGCCTTCGCACGGATTCCCGGTACGCGCCTGCCCATCCTCGTGTGCGTGGACACCCCGGCATCCGACCTGCGGCGCAATGAAATGAAGGTCTTGGCCGGAGCCGTCCTCTTTTCCCTGATCGGCGCCTTGGGTGCCGCCTTGACGACTCGCCAACTCGTGCACCGGACCCTGCGCAAGGAGTTGGGGCGGGCGGAAGCTCAGGTCGATGCGCTGCGCAAGGGCGACCTGTCCCCTCAAGAGGTCGCACCCACCCGCGATGAGCTGGAGGCGATCGGACATGCCGTGAATTCCACGGCAAGCCACTTGAGATCCGTCGTCGGCGCCGAGCGGGTCGAGTGGACGGAGGTCAGTCGAAAACTCTCCGAAAGCGCGCGCCTTGCCTTGCTGGTCGAGCACAATCCCTCGCCGATGGTGGTCTTGGAGCCAAGTGGGACCCTTTGCCACCTCAATGCGGCGACCCGATCCCTTCTGGCACTTTGGACCCGGAACGTTTGCGTGAACGGGAAGGACGGCATCGAGGCTTTGCATCCCGACCTTGCCGGGCTGGAATGCGGTCAATCCCGTGAATTCGAGGCTTGCGGCCAGATCTGGATCTTCCAGCTCCAGCCGGTGGTCGATTCGGATGGACAGCAGGTCGCCTTGCAGGGAATGTTCCAGGACATCACGGAAAGGCGCGCAAGCGAGGTGGCGCGCCGCGATTCGCTGCAGCTCCAGGAATCCTTGCGCAGGCAAGCCATGGAACAGGAGAAGCTCCAGCATGAGGAGGAGATGGAACGCAGCCGGGAACTGGCTCGCCAAGTCTCCCTGCTCTTGGAGCATGTCAGCGTCTTGAAGGATGGTGACCTGACCGGATCCACCCCGACCCTGCCTGCCGGTGCCGTCGCACAGCTTGCCCACGGCTTGGAGAACCTGGTCCTCTCGCTGCGCAGTCAGATGGGCGAGCTCGTCCAGCGCTCCGGGGAACTGTCCGAACACTCCCACACCATGCGCGACACGTCGCTTGCCCTGGGCACCCAGGCATCCCTGACCCGCAAGGAGATCGACGCGGCACGCACCGAAGCGACGCAGGCGCAAAACAGTCTGGACCAGGCGACCCTGACCTGCAGCACCCTTTTGGACGACATCCGGCATCTCACCCAATCGTCCCGGGAAGCGGTTCAGGCCGCCGCCCAAGCCGCCGCCATCGCAAGCGATGCGGCATTGCAAGTCGCAAGCTTGGAATCGGCCGGAATCCAGATCGCCAAGGTCTCCTCCCTGGTGGCCGACATCGCAAGGCAGACCTCGCTGCTTGCGATCAATGCCGCGGTCGAAGCGGCCCATGCGGGGCAAGCGGGTGCCGGATTCGCCGTGGTCGCCACCGAAGTGCAGGCCCTCTCTGCGCGCACCTCGGAAGCCACCGCGACCATCGATCAGAGCCTGGAGGACATCCGCAACGGCACGCAAAACACGACGCGGATCCTCTCCAAGATCGACGACGCCGTGACACGGATCCGGAAGCTCCAGGAAAATGTCGATCAGGCCCTGTTGCGCCAACGGGAAGCCACCGGCAACATCGCCAAGGAAACCAATCAGGCGCGCGATCGGGCCCACAGCGTGGAGACGCATCTGGCTTTGGTGGAAAAGGCCGCACACCGCACCGGAATGGCCGCGGAACAAGGCCTGAGTCAGGCTCAAGGCCTGTCGGAGATGTCAAGCTCGATCAACGAACTGGTGGGTCGCTTCAGGACGTGAAGTCCGGATCAGTCTCCTTTGACGCCACTTGCAGCGGGTACATTGGCTCCATGGCCGTTCACCATCGTCAGATCGCACCGACTCAATCCCTGCGCACAGGCGACAAGCACCATGCGTCCCGCTATTTCCTGCTCTTCAAGCCCTACGGAACGCTGTGCCAGTTCACCGATGAGGCGGGACGCCCCACGCTCAAGGACCTCTTCCCCGTTCCCGAGATGTATGCCTGCGGACGGCTGGATACCGACAGCGAAGGACTGCTCCTCCTGTCGAACGATGGCGTGTTCCAGGCCAGGATCGCCTCGCCTGCCGCCAAGCTCTGGAAGACCTACTGGGTACAGGTGGAGGGCATCCCCTCAGTGGAGGATTTGGACAGATTCTGTCAGGGCGTCGTCATCGAAGGAAGGATCACCCTGCCTGCCCGCGCCCGGATCCTGGCCGCGCCGCCGAGCCTCCCCGATCGCGTGCCCCCGATCCGGGTGCGCAAGACCATCCCCGACACGTGGATCGAAGTGCAGTTGCGCGAAGGGCGCAACCGGCAGGTGCGCAAGATGACCGCCGCGATCGGTCACCCCACCCTGCGTCTGGTGCGCGCGGCCATCGGCGACTTCTCGCTCGAGGGACTTGCGCCGGGAGAATGGCGGGAGATCTTCCCCCGGCGCTGAGGCCGGATTTTGTGAATCGCTCCGGGTCGGACCGGTTAGATCGCGCCATGCCGGACGGAGGGCCGCGCAGCGGGTGCCAGAGGCACGGAGTGCCGGAGACACCGAGCCGGACAGGCGAGCCCGGAGGAGGGCGGCCCCGGCGACACGCCGGGGAGGCGCCCAAGGTTCACCGCATCCCCGTCACTCGGTGGTGAAGAAGACCGTGTCCTTCGCGAGGCATATCGTCGAGGGAAGGGACACGCCGCGGCTGAAGTGCTGCCGGAGGGAGACGCAGGCTTGGTAGTCCCCTCCCTTGGGTACGGAGAACTGGAAGGTCGAATCCGTCGCGGTCCATGTCGTGCGGTACTGGTTCGCACCCAACCCCGACATGGTGGCCTGCCAAGACTCGAACCAGCGGTCCGCGCCCCACACCAGAGGCCCCAGCGAAACGGGATGCCAAGTGACCTGCAGGATGTCGTAGGTCGACAGGGAATCACCGGGGAGGATGGCGAGCCTCAAGCTGTCCGGCCCGGGGACCACATCGAAGGGAAGCGAACGGACCAGGGCCGATTCGCCGTCCTGGTCGGTGACTTGGACCACAATCTGATGGATGTTCCCCGAGGTGTCCTTGGGGGGAAGGGCGAAGGTGGTGTCGCGCCCGGAAACAAGCACACCGGAATCACGTTTGAGGAACCGGTACTCCTTCCCGCTCGCAAAACCGCACGGGTTGGACACGACAGGTCCGGGCCGGGGATCGAGGGTCTGGAACGTCCAACCGTCATCCCGAAGCACGATGGTCATTCCGCTCGTATCGATGCAGGAACCGTATGCAGCCCACCCCACCACTTCCCGCACGCCCAAGAACAGGCGATGCTGCACGAGACTCCCCTTGTTCACGTCGGACAGGGCGAAATGCAAGCGCACGGAATCGCCGTCAACTCGCGCCTCAATTTGCCCTTGCGGGAGGGAGAAGCGGCGACGGACCACCAGGGAATCCTCGACGGTCAGTCCATCTTCGTCGGTCGCGGTGCAGTGAATCACATAGGTGGAATCCTTGCCCGAAGGCATCGGAAGATGCACCACCGTGTCGCTGGCCGACTGGACATGGGTGATCCGTTGGATGGAATCGAAATCCAAGTGCTTGGCCGCAGTTTTCATCTCACGCCACTTCAACACGACCTTCTGGCCGAAGCTGTCTTGCGCCACCGCCCTCAAGGCCAGCCATTCCCGGCTGGATGCGGTATCGGGGCCGAACAGCCGAAGGGTGGGCTTGGCGTTGCCCGCCGGGAAGACGGGGACTTCGATGTCCCCGGCGCGGCTGGTGAAGGGAATGTCCACGCTGCGACCGACCAGGCGATGGAGGGAATCGCGCACTTCGATGCGCACCTGGTAACTGGTCACCGAGCCGTCCCAACTGGCGTAGGAGAATCCGGAATACGACCCGAGCACCGGGTTCCATTCCAAGGCCAAGGTATCCTTGCGATCGGTTCCGAAGATGGCCTCGACCGTCTTCACGAGTCCGACCTTGCCGGTGAGCTTGCCGGAGATGTCGCGCTGGGTCAGGAAGAGGGTGGGCATGGTGGTGGACCAGGTTGGCACCACCTCGGAATGGACCACCCGCCCTTCCCGCAGGAAATCCAGCGTGTCTACCGCTCCCGTGCGCGCCGCAAGGGACTGGCTTGATTGCTGGAGCCGGTAAGTGCCCTTGAGGTCGGTGGTGTCGCTCAGGGGCAGGGAACGCAGCTTGACGACGATACCGGCGAAGGGCTCGCTGCGCTCGGTGAGGACCGCGCCGCTGATGTCCACGTTCGTGTGGGTTTCATCGCTGCCGCCGGCGGCGACCGAGTTCACGTCGTCGCAGCCCCCCAGGAACGCGAACAGGCAGGCGGCAAGGAGGAGTTTCTGGAATTTCATGGCTTCACCTTGGTGGTCAGAGGAAACAGAGCAAGACACAGGTTGTAGACACAGGTCGCCGGAGCATCGTCCTTGTGGGCGATGGCGCGGACTTCGGAACGGAAGCGCATCAGGCGCTCGCGAACCTTGGCAAGCGCCCCTTCCGAGAGGTGAAGGGTGTTGGTGGCGATCTCCTTCGGGGAATCGAAGCGGGTCATGGCGGCGTGGCGGGCAAGATCAAGCTGTTGCAGCTGCAGTTGCACGACCATCTCGTCCCGGCATCCGTCCCCCGTGGTGATCGAGGCGTCCACCGGCTTCCAGAAGCCTTGGGAATTCCTCCCGATCATGCCCAGCTCCTCCAGCACCTCCACGGCCTCGCGGACTTGCCGCGCCGTGACGGAAGGCACCAGGCGGCAAGCGATGGCCGAAAAGTCCTCGGCGTGATCTTCGATGGCAAGCAGCGCCCGGATCGCGCCGTACCACCAATGCCGGTAGTACAAATACTCGCGGGGATCGAGGATTCGCTTGGGGGTGCGGTTGAGCGCGACCAATTGATCAAAGGCCAGTTCGCGTTCGTCCGGGAGAGTCGCTTGGTTGAAGCGCACCAAGGTACGGAAGAAGCGCGATTCTTCCGGATCCAGTCCCAAGAGGACCGCGAAGCGATCTTGGAACAGCTCCGTGACCAGCTTTCCACCAAGGACATCGGTGAAGTAGGAACGCGTGTTGGGAAGCCCCAGACGCCTGCTCACATCGCTTTTGGTGACGTTCCGGTCCCGCGACCTTTCCGCCTCGTACCAATCGTGAAGGAACTTGCGGAAGTTGTTGTACTCGTAGACACTTGGAGTGTTCATACCCCTATGATAGGCCCGATTTTCCCATCTGCCAAGCCAGTTGGTGTGCTTTGCTCATAGTACAATTGGCCCTCACCGCAAGCGGCAAGGGAACCGGGGTGAGCGAATGCGCCATGCCGGACGGAAGGCCGCACAGCGGGTGCCTGCGGCACGCCGTGAGTCAAGCACCCGGAGCCGCAGCACCGAGCGGGACACCGCGAGCCTGGAGGAGGGGGGCCCCGGCGGCACGCCGGGGAGGCGCCCAAGCCCTAGTGAGGAACGACCACGCTTCCGACGTTCTGGAAGTCGCGCCCTTGGACTCGGAAATGGTAGACGCCGGGCTTGAGGGTGCCATTGGCCACCGACTCGCCTCGCACGTTCCAAAGGCGCAGGTTCACCGGCCCCAGCGCCATGGATGCATCGACGTGCACCTCCCCCGGACCACTGACCGACACCCGCACGGTCTTGTTGCGGTTCCGGACTCCAATGCCCACCGAGGGAACGATGTATTGGCCAGCGGACACGATCCGAGATTCCCCCACCGAATCGACCTTGAACGAGACCTTGTAGGTTCCCGCAACGCTGTCCACATGCTGCACCTTTGTCTGCCCCACGAGCAGGGAATCGTTGCGATACCACTGGAAGCGGCCATCGCCCGAAAGAGTCACACCACCACGGCCAATCCCCCCCGCATACAAGTACATCGCACCCTTGCCACCCGAAGTCGCCGACAGCGGAACCGCATTGTGGAATTGGACTTTCATCCTGAGCAATTCCGCCACGATGCCCGCCAAGGCCTTGGCGCCTGTCGCATTGGGATGCACGCTGTCGCTTTGCATCCACTCTCCATGCCCCTTCATCGCCGTGTGCAGGTCGATCACCGGAAGGCCCTTCTGCTTGGCCACCTCCAGGATCGCCGGGTTCACCTGGCGGTCGATGGTGGTGTCGTACATGTTCCAATCGGGGTTGTTGGCAGGCGGCTGCAACGTGACCCAGACTTGGGGCTTGGTCGACAGAACCTTGAAGGTGTCGACCATCGCGGCGTAGTCGGCCTTGAAGTTCTGCTTGTACCAAGGCCAGATGTAGTCCTTGGAATCGTTGGTGCCCAGTTCGATGACCACCACGTTTGGAAGGGAGGCACGCGCATTGCCAAAGGCCGGCTGGGTCCAGTAGGCGTCGTTCACCGCCCGGATCATGGTCTTGCCGCTCACGCCGAAGTTCGACACCTCG
>JBDKGV010000146.1:0-8773 GCA_039798005.1 Fibrobacterota bacterium | reverse complement strand
CCAAGATGGCGTACCCCGAAGCATCATCGGCCTGAAAATGCAGGGCCGTGCCGTGCCCAGGCAGGACTATCCCGTTTTGGTGGAAGGCCGGATCATCGGCAAGATCACCTCCGGGACCCAGTCCCCCACCTTGGGTGCAGGAATCGCCATGGCCTTGGTCGAGAGCGGCCTCGTGAACGGCCAGGCCTGCGATGTGTCCATTCGCGGGCGCTTGGAGCCGGCCCAAGTGGTCTCACGCCGTTTCTATCGCCGATGAAAAAAGTTGCAAGAAGGCCCATTGACAAACCAAGCGGTTTGCCATAACTTTCTTCACCTCGACGGGCAGTTAGCTCAGCTGGTTAGAGTACTACCTTGACATGGTAGGGGTCACTGGTTCGATTCCAGTACTGCCCACTTCGCCGAACGAAAGACCCGGAATCCAACGATTCCGGGTCTTTTTGTTTTGGTTGAAAAATCCCGCCACATCATGTACATTTGGCCCCTCTTTCTGGCTCTGGCGCAATGGTGCATCAGAGCTGACATTCACCCTGCTCCCGGCAACCCGGGGGCCGATGACCAAAGGGAGGGCCGATTGGCCAAACTGTACGAAACAGTCGTACTGATCGATGCCATGCTTGAAGACGCCGCCATCGAGGCGACCGTCGAGAAGTTCCGTGCATTGATCGCTGAAAACGGCGATATTCTTCGCGTTGACCGTTGGGGCAAGCGTCGCTTGGCCTACGTCATTGCCAAGCGTACTCATGCCGACTACGTGATTTTCTACTACCACGCCAACAAGGCTGGCTTGATCGCTGAAGTCGAGCGCGCACTGCGCCTCGACGAGTCCGTGATCCGCTTCCTGACCGTGGTGGACAATCCCGTCGGAATGCCGCCGGAGAATGCCCATGCCGCCGCAGTTCCCGATGACGTGCTGACCGCCGTCGAAACCGACGACAAGGAGGATTGATCATGTCCATCCGCCGCAAGAAGAAGAAGTCCTGCTTCTTCACCGAGAACAAGATCGAGCACATCGACTACAAGGACGAGAAGCTGCTTCGCCGCTTCCTCAACGAGCGTGGAAAGATCGTGCCCCGTCGCATGACCGGCACGTCGGCTTCCTACCAGCGCGAGCTGGCCGAAGCCATCAAGCGGGCACGTCACGTGGCTCTCTTGCCGTTCGTTTCTGACTCGATGCGCTAAAAGGGCTTTCGTGTCATTCATGCCGGAAATCGTATTCTTGCAAGCCACCATCAAGGCGATCTTCGTCTTGCTCTTGGTCTTGGCCTGGGCCTCGCGCCGCAGGACGCTTGCATGGATGCTCCTGGGATTCTCATCCCTTCCGGCACTGGCCATGGTGTTCGCCCCCAACGTCCACGGTGGCTCCTTCCTTGGAGGAGCAATGCTTTGGATGGGCGAATTTCCGCTCTTTGGTCTGGCACTGTGCTTGGCGTTGCCTTTGGGCTTTTCCGCAAGCTTGTGGGCCCTCCTTCCTGGAGTGCTTGCCGCGGCAGGAATCAACCTGCTGCCCGGCTTGGGCAGTCAATTGGTCAACATCCAACTGCAGTTCCTTCAGCAGATGGCGACTCAGAACCAGAGCCTTGTCGAATTGCCGACGCGCGCTCAGCTATGGGAATCCATCGGGCTTCAGCCCGGCCTCTCGGCCGCATCCGGCTTCTTGGCAGCGACCTTCGCCCTTCTGTGGCTGGGTCGCAAGGACGGAACAGGCGCAATCGCCCTGCCTCGTCCCATTCCCCCCATGGCTCGACTGGAATTTCCAGAATGGCCCGTATGGGGAGTCGCCGTGAGCCTTGCGCTTCTGCTGATTCATCAAAGTGCAACCCAGATCGCGTCAATGAGCATCGCCTTCTTCTGCTGCACCTTCTATCTCGTGCGCGGCATGGCCTTCTGGTCCACGCTCTCGATCACGGTCATGAAGGGCAATGTGGTTTGGCTGCTCGCCTTGACGGGAACGACACTGTTCTTTCCGCAAATTTTCCTGGTCGCCTCCATCGCCTTGGGGCTGTTCGACCAGTGGTTCCTACTTCGAGATCGTTTGAATCCATCCATCGGAGATAACCCATGAACGTCATCCTGAAAGCCGACATCAAGGGCCTGGGCAAGGCCTTCGACGTCGTCAAGGTGCGCGACGGCTACGGACGCAACTGGCTGCTGCCCAAAGAGCTCGCCATTGTCGCTTCCGCCGCCAACCTTCGCAACCTGGAAGCCGACAAGAAGCGTCTGGCTGGCAAGATTGCCAAGCTCAAGACCGTCGCTGAAGAAGTTGCCAAGAAGCTGACCGGCACTTCCATCACCATTTCCGTGCGAGTCCACGAGGGCGACAAGCTCTACGGCTCCATCGGAACCCAGGACATCGCTGCCAAGCTGTCCGAAACCACTGGCCAAGCCTTCGACAAGGATCAGATCCTTCTTGAAGAGCCCATCAAGAGCCTTGGTGTGTTCAATGTCTCGGTGCGTCTGCACCCCGACGTCGAAGCACGCATCAAGACCTGGGTGGTCAAGCAGGCTGGATGATATGAGCCTCGTCATCGTCGGAGCGCGCGGCCGCATGGGTCAAGCGCTTCAGGAAGCCGCTCTCGCGGCTGGCCGGACGATCGAGGCACTCGTCGATCGTCCGGGGGCCGAAGGGCCCTCGGACGTTTCTGGCGTTTCCGCCCTGATCACGAACGATTGGAACGCCGCGTTGCAGGCTTCCCGCGTGGCGATCGACTTCTCGGCTCCGGCCGTGACCATCGCCATCGCCCAAGCGGCGGCACAACACGGCTGCCCCTTGGTCATCGGAACCACCGGCATCGATGCCGCAGGGGTCGAAGCGATTCGCAAGGCCTCCGAGATCGTCCCCGTCGTCTTTGCGCCCAACTACTCCATTGGAGTCAGCGTCCTTCTGGAGGTGACTCAAAAGGTCGCCGCCGTGTTGGATGCCCGCGCATACGATGCCGAGATCGTGGAAGCGCACCATCACTTCAAGAAGGACTCCCCGTCGGGAACCGCCTTGGGTCTTGCCCAAGCGCTGGCTCGCGGTCGTGGCGTCAATCTGGACGACGTGGCCTGCTACGGGCGTGAAGGCATGGTCGGGGCTCGCCCGACCGGTGAGATCGGCATCCACGCCGTGCGTGGCGGCGATGTCGTGGGCGACCACACCGTCACCTTCTACGGCGACGGAGAACGCGTGCAGATCCATCATCAGGCCACCAGCCGTCGCACTTTCGCCGAAGGCGCCGTTCGCGCCGCCATCTGGCTGAAAGGACGCGCACCCGGCCTGTACACGATGCGCCATGTCCTGGGCTTTGATCCGGTGTGATCGTTTCTCGCCATTTCGCGCATTTGTTCCAAGGGTCGCGCTTGCGGCCCTTTTTGCTTTCAGCAAGTCCTCGTTCCCTATGTAGATTCACATCCATGTCCGCTCTCTCATGGCGTCTTGCCGTATTTGCCTTGGTCGGATCCCTTTCCGTATCAGCCCAGCCCATCTCTCCTGTGGATGATCCGCCCTCCAGCGCATCTCCTGTCGCCGCGCCGGTGCCTGAACCCGCACCCGTTGCCGTGGACACCACGCCCGTTGCGCCTGCCGCTGCGGCACTGGATTCCACCGCGACCGCGCCTGTGGTGACGACCGCAGACACCACACGCCCGACGGTAGCGGCTCCCGTCATCCAGCCTGCCCCAACCGCCGTGGTTGCCGATTCCAGTTTTGGCAGAACCCGCCGCATGAAGAGCGATCCGCAGGCTTCGGCATTGTACCGCTCGCCACGCAAGGCGTTCTTCTACTCTCTCCTGCTTCCCGGTGCCGGACAAGCCTACACAGGCCATTGGAAGCGCGGCGCCGTGTACCTCGCAGTGGATGCCGGCATGGCCTTCGGTTGGTGGTACTACGGCGTGCACAAGAGCGACCAGAAACTTGACGAAGCTCGCAACTATGCCAATGCGAATTGGTCCCAAGCCAAGTACGAGAAGAGTTACAAGGCGCTCTACGACAACACCAAGACCGACTCGACCGTCAAGGCCATGCTCAAGTGGGTCGCCCCTTCGCGCTCGACCTATTGCGGAAGCGTCTACGGCTCAGGCAACGTCAATGACAGTGCGTGCTTGGAGCTTCCTGATCCGGGTGAAAATGCCAATTACATCAATCTTCACTACACGCCATCCCTTGAAGACGAGGGATGGGACGCATCGCGCAAGGCCCAAAAACGCGCATCGTTTGCCAACCCCGAAATGTTCTACTCCCTCGTTGGACAGGAAAACGAATTCGTCCAAGGCTGGAACGATGCGACACCGCTGGTCTACAGCGATGTCACCCAGTACTACAAGATTTCAAGCGACGGCAACATCGATACCAAGCCCGCCTCCAATCCATTTGGAACCAGCACGGCTCAAGGGATCTACCAGTCGATGCGGCAGGAATCCAACGACTACGCCAAGATGAAGACATGGTTCTTGGGTGGCATCATCCTCAACCACCTCGTCTCGGCCCTCGATGCGGCCCTGCTTGCCCAATCGTCGAATCGTCGCCTCTATGACATGGAAAGTCGCTGGTGGGACGGCGTCCAGCTTTGGGGCGGACTGGCTTGGAACGGCGCCAACCCTGCAACCCAAGCCATGGCTTGGATTCGCTTCTGATGCGTTTTCCCGCCTTGGGTCTGCTGCTTGTCAGTGCGGCCTTTGCTCAGGATGGCGAGGAACGCCTCGATCCGTCCATGTCACTTCCGAAGCGGCCGGATTCCATCCGGGTCGCCCCGCCGATCGTGGTGCCAACGCCTCCCTTGGCCACCGACACGGCCAAGATCGTCACGCCCCTTGCCACACCGGACTCGTCACAGGCCAAGGATTCGCTTCCCCAGGCAAGTGCCGTCGGCCCGACCATCGACACGGTCCCGGCCATCATCCTGCCCGCCAAGGCCATGGCGGCGCCAGCAAGTGCGGACACCCTGAGGGCTCCCGCCACGCCTGCACCGACCGCACCAGCGACCCCTCGAGCCGCAGTCGTCATTGGTCTGGACACCAGCACTCAAGCCGGACGCAAATCCGTTTGGATCGCCACGGGACTGACCTTGCTCCTGCCCGGAGCGGGTGAGCAGTATCTCGGAGCGACCACTCGCGCCAAGGTCTTCTTCGCAACCGAGCTGATTTCGGTCGCCGCCGCATGGCTCTCGTGGCGCAATCGCGAAGACGCCTTGATCAGCGCCCGCGAGATCGCAAGCCGCTATGCCGGAGCCGATGCCCAGAACAAGCCCATCGAATTCCTTGAGCTCATGGGGCAGTATCGCTCCCGTCGCCCGGTGGGAACCCGCCACGACAGCTACGATGAAGCGATGTTGCTTTCGGGTCAGGCCACGGATCGCCAATTCGCCAACACCGACAGTTACGTCTGGGATTGGGGGTCGACGGAAAACCCCGAAAACGACGCCCACCTCCGGACCTTTGAAAGCCAGCTCCGCACCTACCGCGCAAGCAAGGTCGCCTTGAGCTTCTCGTTGGGCGCCATGGGCGTCTCCCGCATCCTATCCCTCGCTGATGTCCTTTGGCTGCACCGACGCGCCTCATGGCTTCAGGCAGAGGTCACTCCCCTTCCCCAGGGCGCAGCCGGTCGGCTCGCCTGGAGGTTCTGATGGATTCACGTGGTCTTCAACGCTTTTTCAAGGAATCCGAAGGCAAGCCCTACGGAACTTGGCGCCGCTTCACCGGTTTGCATCATTTCTCAGGAATCGAATGTTCCGTGGACCATGTCCAGGGAGATGTGTACGCCCCGGCCAGCCGTCTGTCGCTGCGCATTCCTTTGAAAAATCTGGCCTTGGGCCGTGCGGTTTCCGACCCCGTCGAGCGCTTGGCCATCGAGGATCTCGCCCTGCGCGAGTTCTCCAAGCGCCTTCCTGAGGAATCGGTCCCCGCGGGCGACGGTGCCGGCGGTCGCTTGTCGACCCTCAAGCCCGGCCCCGAGATCCGTTCCCGCAGCGCTTGCCGCATCGAAGGCAACGAGACTCTCGTCCTGCGCTTCACCTTGGTCTTTCCCGGAGACAGCCGCCGCATCCTGACGGCCCCGGTCGAGGAGATCCTGTTCTTCCGCCTACCTGCCGTGGCTGCGGCCTTGGCCACCAGTCTCGACGCCGTGACGGTGAACAAGCACCTGACCCACCTGCGTCGCTGCCGTGCCCTGCGCACCGCCATGGACGAAAAGGGGCTCTGCGCCTTCATCGGCAATGGCGCCCTGCTTGCCCGCAAGAACGGCAAGCCGGTGGATGGCTCCACCCCCTTCAAGGCCCCTGAGGACTTCAAGACCACCATCGCCCTCAAGGACGGCACCGTCTTCGAAGGCATGGGCATCCCCAAGGGACTCACCGTCCTGGTCGGTCCCGCCTTCCACGGCAAGACCACCGTGCTGGAGGCGTTGGCTCAAGGCGTCTTCGATCACATCCCCGGCGATGGCCGCGAGGCGTGCGTCTCCTTGATCGGGACCACCTTCCCCTGCGTCGAGGAGGATCGTGCCGTGCGCACCTTGGATCTCTCCTTCTTCCTGCGCTCCCTCCCGGGTGGACGCAGCCCGAAGAGGTTCGCGACGACCTCCGCCTCGGGTGCCACCTCCCAGGCCGCCACGCTGCTTGAGACCATCTCCACCGGCACTTCCCTGATCCTCCTTGATGAGGACGCCTCGGCCGCCAACCTGCTCACCCGCGACGAACGCATCAATGCGCTCTTCTCAAAGGGCGAGACGGTCACTCCGCTGGCCGAACGGGCGCGTGGCCTGGTGCAGGCCGGAGTCTCCATGGTGGTGGTGGCTGGCGCCAGCAGCAAGTGGCTCGACTTGGCCGATCACGTCTTCGTGCTGGAGGACTACCGTCCTCGCAAGACCCTGATCTTCCCGCAAGAGAAGGTCGCCGACCTTGCGCTGCCCAAGGCCTTGGATTCGGATCTCTTCACCGATCTCCACCCCCAGCGCACCCTGTCGCCGACGCGCATCCGCCTGTCCGGAAGCCGCCTGAAGATGGGCGACCACTGGGTCGCCCGCCTTTCCAGCCGCAACCTGTCCGAGCCACGCGCCCGCGGTGCCGCCCATATCCTGCTTGCCTTCCTGCGCCACAGCCCCGAGCCGGAAACGGCCACGCTGGAATCCTTGAAGACATGGCACGACAAGTGGACACGCAACGGTCCGGACTGGCCCGACGAGACGGCCCACGACCTGGAAATGCCCACGCTTCACGAAGTGATCGCAGTGGCGCAGCGCTTTGAACCTGCCGAGGGGGATGCATGATTCTTTGGGCCTTGATTTCCTGCTTGCTGGCGGCGGCTCCGGCCCCCGTTTCCGATACCCTTCCGGAAAATTTCGACTGGAACGTGCCGGTCAAATCCTGGAAACCGGAAAGCGCCAAGTTCTCGCAAGCTTCGGGCAACTGGAGCCTTGTCATGTTCTTCTCGCCCAGTTGCGGCCATTGCCACAAGGCATGGCCCAAGGTCGAGGAATGGAACGCCCGATACTCCGAGCGTGGTCTTAAGGTCGTGGCCGTCTCCTCGGGGTATGCCAACGCCCAGGATCTCGAGTTCTTCGCCCAGGACATGGGAGGCAACTTCGTCTTCCCCGTGTTCCACGACTCCGCCAAGGTGCTGGCCGAGCGCATGAAGGTGAAGTCGGTTCCCGTCTTCTTCCTGGTGGACCCGAAGGGGAACTACCAGCGTTGGGTCGGCTCGCTCCCCACCACCCTTGAACAGATCGAAAACACCATCGCCCGGAACTTCCGCTGGCGCCGTTCCAAGTTCTGATGGAACCCGATTTCGAGACCCGATGCAGGGAAGTCTTCGAAGGGACCGCCATCGTGCGCCGGCCATTGGCGGGCATCGTGACGGACTACCACGAACTTCCTTACATCTTGATCGGTCCGAACGCAAGCGGCGGCTGCACGGAGATCCTGGGGTGCATCAAGGTGTCGCCACGCCTTGTCATCACCCCGCGTCAGATCCTGGAGCAGTTCGGTGAGATCTTCGAGGACGAAGGCTTCATGGACAGCCAATTGCAGATGCGGCATTTCCGCTTTGCCATGGCGCGCGATCCTTCCCGGCAGATCCGCAACGGCGAACTGCACATCCAGCACATCGATGGTGAGTTCGAGGCCCGCTTGGAGGCCCGCGAGGACGAGCTGGCCAAGATGGAGAACGTTCGCACGTCGCTCCTGTCCTGTCCCGATCCGAAGCTCTACCCCATCTCGCTCGAGCGCTTCATCCAAAGCATCCTGCACCGCGAATTCACCTGATCACTCCCCCTTCGCCGCAATGGCGAAAGGGGATTCCGACGACTCACCGGATTTGGCCCGGAGAGCCGTCGCAAGATCAGATCACTGGACCACAGTTCCCTTGATCTGGTAGTTCTCTCCGGTCACCGGACTGCTGTAGGTCGATCCCAACGTCGTGATGAAGGCCCTGGCCTTGATCGTCATCGTCTTTGACACGTTCAAGGGCGTCTTGTAGATCGGTGAAGATTCGGTCGGTTCACTCCAGTCGGCGGTGTAGTGGATCACGGCGCCACTGGTCGCACTGGAGAGCGTCACCGTCTGTCCCACGAGGTAGGTTCCCGATTTCACCGAGAACTGTACGGCTGCGGGAGCGCCTTTGACTCCGTAGATGTTGACATCGAAGGGCGAGGACGTCACAGAGCTGTTGACTCGCCCATCCTTGACCGCAAGCGCCTTCAAGGTCTGGTCGTAGCTCACCGTGACCGGCTTGGAGTAGACCTTCGAGCTGGCCGTAGGCGTGGTCCCGTCGATGGTGTAGTGGATCGTCGCCCCGGTTGTCGAGG
>JBDKGV010000145.1:0-8802 GCA_039798005.1 Fibrobacterota bacterium | reverse complement strand
TTGGAATCGCCCAAGAACCGGCAAAAACGCAGCCTTTCTCCCATCGAATGGATGCAGATCGACCACCAGCTCAATCTCTTCACCAAGGAGAGCGAACGGTTCTCCGGACTCCTGGTCGCCAATCTCGGCAAGATGGGCACCATCAAGAAAGAGCACACGGGAGCGGGCCAAGCGGGATTCTTCGTGCTGGTCGGCGCCATGATGCCCTCGGTGCTGATCGAAATGGGCTACGTCAGCCACCCGAACGAGGCGTCCATCCTAGCGGATACCGAACACCAGGAGCGCATCGCCGCAGGCATCAGCCGCTCCGTCGAGACCTTCTTCTCCCGCAAGACGGGGAAGTGATCAGGATTCCCAAGGCTCCTCGGATTCGTCCACGGTCTTGCCGGAAATCGCCTGGATCATCGCCTTGACCAGGTTGTCCCGGCGCTGATTGGGGTCGCGCGACTCCAGCAGGAATTGCAGGTTGGAGTACGGCAGCCTCAGGAACGGCGTAAGCGCCAAGGTCAGCTCGGGCAGGGGCAGCTTGAAAAGAGGCGAATCCTCCCAAGTCCGGATCATTTCCATTGAAATGCCAAGGCAGCGCTCCAGGTAGCGTTTCCAGATGGTCAGAAGCTCCTCGGCCCGCGCATCGGAGGCCACCAGATCGGGATACTCCTCGATCTCGGCCTGAAGATAGGAGGCGGAATCGTGGTCGAAGTGCGAGATGTAGACCCGCCGCAGCCCCAACGCCTCGGCACGGAAGCTGTCCCCTTCGGGACTCACCGATTCAAGTCGCATCAGGGTGCTCACGCGGTACGGGACGGCTGATCCGCCGACTTCTTGACCACGCCAGATCCTGCCCATCACGAAGATCCCGTCCGTCCGGCGCAGATGGTCGAGCATTTCCTTGTAGCGATCCTCGAAGATCCGCACCGTCACCGAATGGTACGGAAAGGCGACAACGTAAAGTGGAAAGACCGGCACCATAGCTTGCAGATTCTACCACGATCGCCGGGTGATTGCCTCTCTTTTCGTCCGAAGCGGCAATCTATCGCTCAGCCGACGCCTTCCCACGGAGCGCTTGCCTGCAAGGCGCTTGCCCAAGCTTGAATGGAAAGGGGGCGGGAAGCCAGGTGCAGGTGCACCCACGAGGCGACCAGACCATCCTTCCGGTACCCGATGCCCTCCGAGCGGCCGCCGGAACGGGTCGGTTCGAAGGCCAAGGGCAGGGCGGGCGCATCGATGAGACTGCCGTAATGGAACTCATGCCCCCGCAGCAGGTCCCCGGGCTCACCAAGAAAGCTTGATGCCACAAGCCTCACCTCGGTGTAGCCCAGGGCTGCCAGTCGGGAATTCATCTTCACACGCGCAGGGATGACTCCGGCCATCGCATGGGTGGCTCCATGCCTGTCGGTGAGGGTCTCGCACAGAAGCATCATGCCACCGCATTCGGCAAGCACCGGTCGACCGGATGCGCAGAATTCCCGCACAGCTCCCATCCAGGCGCGATTGCGGGCAAGCGCACCGGCATGCTCCTCCGGATACCCTCCCGGGATCCACAGTCCTTGCGCCCCCCGAGGCAAGTCATCATCGTGCAACGGGCTGGTCCAGGCGATGCGCACGCCTTGGTCACGCAGCGCGTCCAAGGCATCCTGGTACAGGAAGCCCAAGGCCTCGTCCCGCGCCACGGCAAGCACCGGCCCGTCCGGAACCCCGTCAGGCAAGGGATCCGGGGTCGACAGGGCATTCGACCAGGCCGAAAGGTCGAGACGCGCCTCGACGATGTCCGCAAGTCTTTCCAGCACCGCATCGTCCCCGGGAGCCACCAGTCCCAGATGCCGCGAGGAGAGCTCCGGCACCTCGCCCTTGGGAACGTGCCCCAGCAGGGGAGGAAGCGACGCCGACTCGAGCGCCCGGGCCAGGAGCTTGGCATGGCCGTCCGAACCGGTGCGGTTGGCCACCACCCCGCAGACCGGTATTTTGCCGAAATCCGTCAAACCATGCACCAGGGCCGCGAAGGTGCGGGCGCAGCCGCCGGCATCGAGCACCAGCAGCACCTGCGCATCCAGAAGCCGCGCCACGTGGGCGCTGGACCCCTCGTCGCTTTCCGGTGCCGCACCGTCGTAGAGCCCCATCACCCCCTCGACCACCAGGAGCCCGCGTTCCCGGCATCGCCTTGCCTGGTTGCGCACCCATTCCTCGCCCATCATCCACGGATCGAGGTTGAGGCAAGGCTTCCGCGCCGCCGCGGCAAGCCATGCCGGGTCGAGGAAGTCCGGGCCGCACTTGGCCGGAACCACCGGGACGCCACGGCGCGACAGGGCGCGCAGGATCCCCGCGGTCAGCGTCGTCTTGCCGCTTCCCGATCCGGCGGCGGCGATCAGGAGCGGCCTCACGGCATCCGTCCCGTACGGACCGGAACCTTGCGGTTCACCGCGCAACGAGTCGCAGGGAGGTCTCCCTGATGAGAATGCACGAATTTTGTCAAATCAAGAAGCATCATTCCATCACCCGATTCCAGAGGCGTGGTTTCCGTGACCTCCACGGTCGTGAAGGTTCCTTCAGGCAAGTCTCCTGACTTCGGGATCTTCGGACGTTCCGCCTTCCCGGGATCTCTCCCAGTGGCATTTGGTCTGCCCTGCGGCGCTGTGGCCGCACGATCCCTTACAGTGGCTGGTCCGTTGCCGATTTTCACGGCATTCCCACCGTCGCGGTGCGTGGCATTCCTGCCGCGCCACCGGACAGCCGCACTTGGCGGACCCGAAGGAGCGCAAAATCTAGCACAGGCATGGTCACCGAACTTGCGTAAATTGGTGCCTAGATGGAAACGCACAAGTCACCGGCCGCTTGGATCTTGGGAAGCCTTGCTTTCTTGGCCTGCGCCTGCACCCCGATCGATCCGCCCGGGGACGACACATCGACCGTCCTCACGGCGGGCACCTACGTCCCCGATCTTTCCGTTCCGTACGGGCACTCCTCCCACGAGGAATGGACCTTCTCGAACACCGGCGCGCTTTCCATCCGCCACTTCCGATGGGACGCCACGACGGAAATCGGCTGCTACGATTCCCACAGCGACGACAACACATGGTCCAGTCACGACGGCCGGTTGTACCTGAACCTCGGCCTCACCCTCCAGGTCAGGTCCGCGTGCGACAGCGCTTGGCGCGACACCGTCAACGTCCAGACCGGCCCCCGGAACTGGCGTCTGCGCAGCGACTCCGTCGGGGTCGATTATTTCGACTCCAGCGACGGACGCTGGCACACGTTTCGCAGGATCTGACTCGGGCGTAGGAATACGCCCCGGAGTCCGCCTACTCCTTCGGGCAAAGCCTTGACAGGTCCTGGGCGCTGAGCTTCAAGTTCGGCCCCTTCGGGACATTGTCGCGGCACCAGGCCGGACGAAGCGTCACGATGGGATAGGTATCTCCAATGGCCGCATGCACACGGAACGGGAAGCTGTCGCGAGCCGCTCCGGCGAACACCCCTGCCCCGCCCCGCACGTTCGAATAGACCTCCGTCGCTCCGTCGGCCCCGGCGAAGGCGAAGCTGCGCTCGTGCTCGATCGCATTGGAGTCGATCGAGTAGGCATGGTAGACCAGCTTCCCGGTGATGGACAATCGCGAGAGCGGCACGAGGTTCGCCATCGGGAACCAAGGCTGGGAGGCATCGACCTTGGCCTGGTACTGGAGACCGCGCGAAGTCCCCAACGGGTACAGCCGCGCCGAATCGACCTTCGAATCGTTTCCATGACCCGGCCCGCCACCGCTGCCGGGTCCACCGCCACCACCGCCCGCACTGCCGAAGCCTCCGCGATTCCCGTTGACGATCACCGAACCCGCCGTGTCGAAGCGCCACGTGGACAGGAGTCCGCCAAAGGCCTTCGCATCGACGCTCTGAAGCATGAGCATGGACAGCGAATAGCGCTGCGTCTGCGGTACGGCCCACTTCGGATTGAGCTGGAGCCCGTCCACCAAGGTGCCGTCGAAGACGTACCAGAGATCCTGCCCCCGGGGAACGGGGACGTAGACGGGCTTCCCATCGAGGTATTTGACAAAATCCGTTATTCCAACGCCGCGTGCCGACAGCATCCCGCCAAGGTCGACCTCCTCCGCCCAGACCTTGGCACGGAAGGACGGGTCGGACTTGAGCCGCGACAGGGAATCCTGCGAGAATCCGACCGAGAGATGCGCATGCAGCGCCTCGATCGGGGCGAGGGCCGAATCGGGCAGGCGGTAGAAGGAGGGCGTGTAGGTATCGGCCTCGAGATGGTCCACCGCGCCCGACGCGCGCACGAGGTCGGCGACAAGGCGGTAACGCGCCCCGAAGGCCACGCGTCGCGTCGCATCGACAGGGTGCCAGACCCGCATGCCCACGCTCGACGACGGATCGGGCGCATAGGCCACCGTGTCGGCGGAATCGAGCCTCACCACCTTCAGGACGGATCCTGTCAAACAGGGCTGGGCGGCATGGTCGTAGGCCTGCGCGATCGAGGTCGGAGCCTCGAGGGAAATGTCGTCAAACGGCTCTCCGGCCACCATGAGGCCGGTCACCCAGACATGGTCGGGAGGAACCGTGGAGGTCTCCGGCCAAGCGTCCCAAGGGGCTTCGCACCCGACCAGCCCAAGACCGAGGATCGCAAGCAGATGCATGGATTTCGACATGATCAGAACTCCCGCTCGTAGCCGAGGAAGATGGGAAGGAGCGGAAACTGGTAGGTCCGTTTCTCCAGCGGTGGACTCTTCGAGTTGTCGTAGTTGATGGTCAACACGTTCTTGTGATTGGTCAGGTTCAGGATGGTCCAGTAGAAGCGCCATACGCCGGTGCGCCCGATGTCGACAGGGGTCACGTCAAGGCGCAGGTAGTTGGGGTAGAACAACCCATTGTGATCGCTCGGACGCAGGTAGGTGGTCGGATAGTCCTGGGTGGCATTGGCCACGGCGTAATAGTCGTGGGTACCCGTGTAAGGGTGTCCCGAGTTGTAGTTGAGCTGGAAGCTGGAGCGGAAGTAGCGCCCCGGCACCGGATGCGACCACAGCGATTTCCCGGACGGTCCTTTCCAGAGGATCTCGCCATTTGCCTTGAAGGTGCTGCGCTGGTCCCAATCGGCCCAGTACGGATCGAACACCGTCGTGCCCAAGCTTGTCGTGTACGGGTCCTGGTGGATCGCCGACCACGCGAGGCTGTAGCTCAGTGATCCGGTCCACCAACCGTCCTCCTTGGCCAATTTCCATTCGGCGCCCATGGCCCACCCTTGGGCCGTGGTGAAGCTGTTGGCCAAGGCACTGGGCGAGGAGGAATCCGCCGCCTGCTCACTTGCCGTGGCCCGGTTGTAGTACAACGGCAGGTCTTCCATCTGCTTGGAATAGACTTCCATGCCGGCGCGCAACTTCCAATCGGTGAGATTCGCGCGTTCCACCCCGGCACTGGTCATCACCGAGACGGGAATCGCCATCGGCCCTTGGATGGGGTACCAGAACTCGGTGGGCATCTCGATGTCGGCCATGCGCAGCGAGGTGATGGGCTGGTGATACATGCCCACATGCCCGTCCACGCGCCAATCCTCGGTCGGCGCCCACGAGGCAGTCAACCGGGGATCGAAGGTCCATGCGCTCTTGCCGGTGTAGTACTGCGAACGCAAGCCTCCCGTCAAGGTGACCGAACCCAGTTGCACGCGATCCTGCAACCACACGCCATGGCTTGAGGTCACCGAGGAGTCGGTGGTCTGGGCTCCGGTGGCCAACCGCTGCTGGATGAACAAGGCGTCATAGTCGCTGTATTCGTAGCCGCCGCTGATCTGGTTCTTGCGAGTCACGTCCCACTGCAGTTCGTGCCGGGTCGAGGTCGTCTTGATGCTGTTGCCGAAATGGAAGGCGCCCGTCACGTCCACGTTCTGGTCGAAGGTGCTGCGCGACACGGTACCAAGCCAAGTCAGTCCATCCCCCAGCCGGTAGCGCACGTTCACGGGAACCACGAGATTGCCCCAATCCAGGCTCAACGGATCGGCGACCAATGCGTCGCGCCCGCTGTACGCGGACACCCGCACCGAGTCGGGGCCACGCCCCCAGGCCGCGCTTCCTTGGGCGTCCCAGAACTTGTAGTCGAGGCTGAAGTCGGTGAGTTCAAGCTTCTTCGCGCTCCAGAGCATGGCATCGATCCATGTCCGGCGACCCGCCAGCACCCAGTTGAACTCCCCCTGACGCCCTTCGACTTCGGCACTTCCCGACACCACGGTGATGCGCGTCGCCCCCTTGAACCAGGTGTCCTTGGCCTTGGCCGAATCGGCATCCCAGCCACCGGCCTTGCTGGACACCAGAAGCACCGAGGCCAAGCGGTTGCCGTAGCGGGCATCGTAGCCGCCCTTGTAGAAATCCAGTCCTCCGGTCGCGTCGGACAGGAAGGTGGAGAACAATCCGCCGAGGTGGGCGGGATTGTAGACCACGGCGTTGTCGAAGAGCACCAGGTTCTGGTCGGAGTTCGAGCCCCGCACATAGACCTTGGTGGAGAAGTCGGACGAGGTCACGACACCGGGCAGGGCCTGGACCGCACGCATCACATCGGGTTCGGCAAGTCCCGGCATCCGCTTGATGGTCTGGATGGTCACCTTCTCCTGCCCCACCATGCGCGGTGGGCGACGCTTGCCCTTGATGACGACGGTCTTGGTCGCACCGTCCCCCGAGACGCGCATCGCATCGACCGGCTTCAGGTGGGTTGTCGTATCCGGGACCGAATCCACGACCGTGGTGATCACGGTGTCCCGCGTTTCCACGATCGAATCAACCTTCATCGCAAGCGGGGCGATCTCAAGCGTATCGAAGCCCTTGGGCCGCAGCGACGAGCACGCTTTCTGGAGACCGACTTGAAGGCACAGGTCGATCGCGCTGTCGGAACGCACCAGGCTGTCGACCAGGAGCGAAAGGCTCCAGCGCCCCGAACTGTCCACCGTCACCGATTGTTCGCCCAGCGAGACGATGGCACCCACGGGAGCCGTCGAGCGGACCACGAGGGGAACTTTCCGAACCGAAGCCGCGACCGGAGCCGACGAATCCGCAAGGAGTGCAGGCACGATCCCGGGAGACGGTACCGGGGACGGAACGCTCTCCTGAGACCACACCGCGACGCCGCTCAACGCCACGGCGGCAAGCCATCCTCGCTTTGCCATCAATCCGCCTTTCCGTTCCTGAACCAAAGACCGGTGACGATCCTCAAGACGGATCGATTCCCCCGATTGCGCGATTTCGTTTCCTGATACCGACTCGAATCCTGCTACAGAGCGGTCTTGGAACCTTCCCCTTCGATCTCCCGCACCAGACGTGGCACGAGATATCCCGGAAGACGCAAGCGCAAGGCCGCCATGAGGGAACTTGCATATTCATCTTGGACATGGAAGCGAAAAGATCCCTTCACCCGATCCAAGGCGTGCAGGTAGTAGGGCATCACCCCGGCTCGCCACAGCGCACGGGACAATCCTTCCAAGGCGTCCACCGAGTCGTTGACGCCCGCAAGCAGGACGGATTGGTTGAGCCGGGTCGCCCCGCAGGCGCCCAGTCTCCGGCACGCCTCCCGAACTTCCTCGCCAAGTTCCGCAGGATGGTTGGCATGGAGGACCACGATCACCCGAAGCCTTGAAGCCCCCATCATTTGACAGAAATTGTCATCAATGCGAGACGGAAGCACCACCGGCAACCGCGTGTGGATCCTCACCGTCTCAAGGTGCGGGATTGCTTCAAGGCGCTCCAGCAACCTGCCCAGCACCGCATCGGGAAGCGTGAGCGGATCCCCGCCCGACAAGAGCACCTCATTGATGCTCGGGTCGGAGGCGATGTATTCAAGCGCCGCGTCCCAGCGCGCAAGCGCGTGGGGCTCCTGGGTGTACGGGTAGTTCTGGCGAAAGCAGTAGCGGCAGTGGACGGCACAGGCGCCGGTGGTCACCAGGAGCACGCGCCCGTGGTATTTGTGCAATAGCCCGTCGACCTTGCGGGCCCCGCCGTCCCCGACAGGATCCGTCAATTCGCCGGGCAGGACCTGCTGTTCGCGCGCATCCGGCCACACCTGCAGGAGAAGCGGATCGTGCGGATTCCCCCGCTCCATGCGCGCAGCGAAGGAACGCGGGACCAACAGGGGAAAATCGCCCTCCTCCGGGAGGGGAGGTAGTTCTGCCAAGGAGAGCCCCAAGTGCTCCGCAAGTCTCGCGGGAGAGCGGAAGGCCTCCCTCAATTCATCCTGCCAAATCGTCATCGTTGCCGGGAAATGTGCATCATCGCAGTCGCCAACGGACGGAAAGCAGGAAAGCTTCCGACGGAAACCCCATCCCGGCCATGGGGCCGGCTTCGCTCCAATCCGTTTCGATCCCCGCATCGATCGCCAAGGATCCCGTTTCCCAGCCTGCGAAGGCCGCCGCATTGAATCCCTGCTGGCTGCCTTCGCTCTCGTAGCGCTTCTCGACCCACGGAACGTAATACCCCACTTGGCCGCGCGTGCGCACCCCGAAACCGGGCTTGAGCACGCACTCCACGCGACCGTCCATCCCGAAGGCCGAGTTCGACGACTCGATCCTATGGAGGTTGCCAAAGTAGACGGAACTCACCCGATGTCGCAGGGCCAGATCCGCGCCGACTCCCAGTTCCAGCCAAGGCAGGCTCGACACATGCCATGTGCCTTCAATGGTCCCGCCACGCATGGACTCCTCGATCCCGACCTCCTTGGGCTGGAATTGCCCGCTTGCCCCGATGCTCCATCCGGTCCGGCTGGGAGCCTTGGGAGTCTGCACCTTGACTTCGGGACGCGGTGCGGCATTCCCCTGCGACGGTGCAGGCGTCT
>JBDKGV010000144.1:0-8809 GCA_039798005.1 Fibrobacterota bacterium | reverse complement strand
TCCGGATAGCCGGGCAGGTCGCCGAAGACCTTCGGCGCCACCAGCCAGGAGCGGCTGCCGCCGCGCTGGAAGAAGCGTGAGGAATCCTTGACCGCGAAGGTGCTGCCGAACTGCTTGTAGATGCTCCCCAGGATCCGTGCCCGGGTCGGATCGAAGCCCTGCGTCAAGACCAGTCCACCGAACCGTTCCTTGTCGATCGAATGGCGGAAGACCCACTGGCGGTACTCGGCCGGCAGCGGACGGGCTTGCGATCCGGCGACCGAAAGCCCGAGCACCGGACTCATGTCGCTGATGTACCAGACCGTATCGGGATTGGCTCCCTTGACCGAGATGTTTCGCATCACGGGAAGACCGGCGGCATATTGGAGAAGGTCGATCGTCTTTAGGTTCCATCGGGTCATGAAGGCGAAGGTCGGATCGAGCGCGAGGATCGCCGCGATCACCTTGCCCGTATCCGTCCCTGCGCTCTTGAGCGCCGTGCGGAACTCGCCGTTGGCAAGCTTGGGATGCAAGGTTTCCACCGGCACGGAGAAGGAGTCCGCCAGCGAATAGAACCCCTGGGTGTAGGTCGATGCGGAAAGCGCGCGCCGGGAACCGTCCGCCAGGAGGACATCCGCCGAGAAGTTCAGCACAGCGTTCCAGCGCACCGGTTTGGTCGCGTCCTCCGCCCTGGGCACCCAGGCGCGAGGCCGGCTCGAGGCCATCACGAAGGTCACCGTGTCCTTGACACCCGCCGAATCCTGGAAGACCCGAAGGACGGAGGAGGAGGTCGCGACCGGCACGGTCTCGTCGGAGCGCACCTCGAGCGGCGAATTGTCCTCGATCCAGATGGTGTCGAAGGCGCGCCCGGACACCTGGACGCTGGACACCCAGAGACTGCGATCGGCAGGCTGGTTCTCGACGGCCATGTTCCACGGGCCGTCGCAGGCCCCCAGGACGAGGGACAGGCCAAGGAATGCAGGAAGGGATGATTTCATGTTCATGTTCGGGCTCCCGCTCAGAATTCCACTTCCGCGCCCAAGAAGAAGGGCAGGAAGGGGAACTGGTTGGTGACTTCCTTCTTGGGCGGATTCTCGGAGGTGTTGTAACTCACCGTGAACACGTTCTCATGGTCGGTCAAATTGATGATGGTGTAGTAGAAGCGCCAGCGACCGGCCTGACCGACATCGACAAGGGTGAGATCGGCACGGAAATAGTCGGGCTTGCGCTCCTGGTTCCGGAAGCCCTCTCCCACGTAGGTGTTGGCCGGCACGCCCACCGGCTGCCCCGTCCCCTCCGAGCCGTCGTACCCCTGACCGATCAGGTGCGTGGAGGTGTATCCGTCGTATCCGGTGAGAGGCGTACCCGTGTTGTAGTTGGCCTGGATGGTGGAGCGCAGGAAGAAGCGCTTGAAGCGGCTCTTCCAGATCGAATTGACCCCGTCCCCGAGCCAGTTGCCGGTGACGCTCGTCTTGAAGGTCTGCCGCTGGTCCCAATCCGCCCAGTGCGGCTTGAAGACCGTCGTGCCCAGGCTGTTGGTGAACGGATCCTGCTTGAGCACCGACCACCCCAGCGCGTAGGACAGCGAGCCCGTCCAGGGGCCATCCTCCTTGTTCACCGCGATCTCGCCGCCCGATGCCCAGCCACGCGCCGTGACCTGCCCGGAGGCGATGCCGTTGGTGGCCTGGTCCTGTTCACTTGCCGTGGCGTTGGGGTAGAACACCAGGAAGTCCTCGAGGTTCTTCCAGTAGCCTTCCGCCGACACGCGCAGCTTCCACGGGCCCCAATCGGAGCGTTCCACGCCCGCGGCGATCAGGCCCTGCTTGGTCGACGGGAGGTCGCCGCGCACCGGGTACCAGAATTCGTTGGGCTGCTCCTGGGCCGAGAAGCGGATGCTCGTGAGGTACTGGTGGTAGTAGCCCAAGTGCAGGTCCGTCTTCCAGTTCGGGGCGGGACGCCATGTCGCCGAGGCGCGCGGATCGAAGGCGAGCTCGTCCGTCTCCGGGTAGTAGTAGGTGCGCACGCCACCGGTGACCGTCCATGCCGGATTGATGACCCACCGGTCCTGCGCGTAGAGGGAATGAAGCGTGGTCTCGATGTTGTCTTCCTGGCGCAAGCTGTTGATCGGTTGATCGATGATGAATTGCACCCGGAAGTCGTTGAACTCGTAGCCACCGGTGAGCTGGTGCCCCGATCCCGCGTCCCACACCAGCTCCTGCCGGGTGTTGGCGGTCTTCACGCCGTTCTTGGCGGTGAAGATCTCCGCGAACTTGAAGGTCTGATCGAATTCCGACCAGGCGAAGGATCCCTTGTAGTCAAGGCCCGGCTGGATGCGCTTGCGCAGGTTCACCGGCACCGCGAGATTGCCCCATTCCAAGGCAAGCGGGGACAATGTCAGGGAGTCCCGGCCTTGGTAGACCGAGACGCGGACCGAGTCGCCGTTGCGCCCCCAGACCGCACTTCCTTGCTGGTCGTAGAAGTAGTAGCCGATGTTGGGGATGTCCGCTTCGGGCGCCGCATCGCGAGCCGCCTGCAACGCCTCGCCCACCCAGGTGCGCCGTGCGGCGTAGACCCACGAGAACTCACCCTTGTGTCCTTCGATCGCGCCCGATCCGCCGAAGGTCGTCAGACGCAGGTTTCCCTTGAGCCAGGTCTCCTTGGTCTTGTTCGAATCGGGATCGAAGCCGCCGTTCTTGCTGGACACCTGAAGCACGGAGGCCAGGCGATTGCCGTAGCGCGTCTCGAACCCGCCCTTGTAGAAGTCCAGGCCACCGACCGCATCGGCAAGGAAGGTGCCGAAGAGGCCGCCGAAGTGCGAAGGACTGTAGACCACCGCGTTGTCGAAGAGCACCAGGTTCTGGTCGGCACTGGAACCGCGCACGTAGATCTTGGTGGAGAAGTCCGAGGACTGGACCACGCCCGGCAGCGCCTGCACGGCGCGGATCACGTCGGGCTCGGCAAGACCGGGCATCTGCTTGATGGTCTGGATGGTCACCCGCTCCTGGCCCATCTGGCGTGGCGGACGACGCTTGCCACGGATCACCACCGTCTTGGTGGCCCCTTCGCCCTTGACCTGCTGCGCGCCGCTTGGCGAGGCCCCGGCATTCATCGAGGTGTCGGGCATGGTGTCGCGCGTGATCAGCGTATCGCGCTTCTCGATCACGGTGTCGATCTTCATGACCAGCGGTGCGATCTCCAAGGTATCGAACCCTTGGGGACGCAGCGGCGAACAGGCCTTCTGAGATCCGACCTGCAGGCAGAGCTCGACCGCGCCCGATGCGCGCACCAGACTGTCCACCTCGGTGGTGATGCTCCAACGCCCTGTGGAGTCGGGACTTGTCGATGCCTGATCGACCGACACCAACGCGCCGAGAGGCGCCGTGGATCGGACCGTAAGCGGCACCTTCCTGGACCTTGGGACCAAGGCGCTGTCCACCTTGACCGGCACGGCCGTGTCGATGGCGACCGAGACGGGCACCAGCGGGTTGGCGGGCGCCGAATCGCGGGCAGCGGGAACCGCGACGGGCGATACGGGCGCTTGGGCGCTGTCGGTGGGCGCCGGAAGGGGCGCGGACGTTTGCGGAACCACGCCTTGAGCCACGCCCAAGGTCGCGATCGCCGATGTCAGAACCAGTGCAATCTTGTTCATGGATTCTTCTTCCTCGATGTGGGGGAAGGAGGATGGTTGGTTGTCGTCAAAAGTCCGTGCAGGAGCGATTCGTTCATCGCCTGGTAGATCGCCGGAAGCAAGGCGGGCTCGTTCCCGAGCGGCCCATGAAAGAGATCCACGATGCCGTGCACCATGGCCCAACTGAGGGCAGCCAGCGGCATGAGCGGCTGAGGACGGATCTTGCCTGCATCCATCGCGGCCTGAAGCGAACCCGTCAGCAGATTGAAGGAACTTTCCTCACCTTGGTTGCCATGCGGATCGACGCGTCCCATCAGCAGGTCGGTGCGCTGCAGGAGCCGGTACCAAGCTCGATGCTCGATGCCAAAATCGATGTAGGCACGCCCAAGGGCGAAATAGCGCTCGAGCGGATCGGACAACTCGCTGACGGCTTGACCTTGGGCCTGATTGAAGCGCGTGACCGCCTCATGGGCCAGCGAGCGCAGGAGATCTTCCTTGTCCTTGAAGTAGTTGTAGACATTCCCCGGCGACTGCCCGGCACGCTCGGCGGCTTGACGCAAGGAAAACTGCTCGACACCCGTTTCCAGGAACAGTTCGGCGGAAGCCTTGAGCAAGGCCTGCCGAGCCCGATCCCGGCTCAGCGTGGCGCGGCGGCTCTTTCCGTCCGGTCCGTTTTTTTGAGGCGATTGGTCGAGCATGGAGTCCTTGAATAGAACATCGTTCACTGAACTGTGTTCAGAATATACAAGCATTCCTTCACCGCGACAAGTACCCTGAATTGCATCGATGCATTTCTGCTTGGTCCCCTGCCATGGGTCGTTTTGAACTCCGCTGATCATTGTTCATTAGACACCGTTCAGCACCGGTTTTGCACCACGAAATGAAAAAGGCACCGATTTTCATCGGTGCCTTTTCAGAGCGGAAAATGGGACTCGAACCCACGACCATCTGCTTGGGAAGCAGGAGCTCTACCAACTGAGCTACTTCCGCGTTCGGGATGTTCAAAGGATAAGCAATTCCAAGTCAAATCGCAAGGCCAAAGCTGGCACTGAGCATCGAACCGGCCCGCATCACGAATCTCCCTGCGGCACATTGTCGAGATCCGGCGCAGCCCCTACCGGAGGCAGAGGCGAGAAATACCCGATCGCAACCATCAAGGCTCCCATTCCCAAGAAGCTCACGATCCGGGCCACCGTGCCATGACCCGAGAGATCCACCAGAAAGAGCTTGAAGACGGCCACAGCAAGGATGACCGCCCCACCGACCCAAAGCATGCGCGCCTTCCGCCGAGCCGCCACCAGCATCAGGGAAAGCGCTTGGGTGGTCAAAAGCAAGGACCAACCGGCCTGCAGTCCCCGGCTGTCCCAAAGTGCCTGAAACTCCCACTCCACCCCGCCGTAGTGATGGAAACAGCGGTTCAAGGTGGCGCCCGTCCATCCAAGCAGCACAAGCAGCAAAAGGGAACGCCGCGACCGATCGCCCAGGCCGGTCCAGGCCGTCGCCGTTGCAGGCAGTCGCGCCAAGGCCCACAATCCCAGGAACAAGCCCAGATCCAGTGGATTCAAGAGCGGAATCCAGAACAGGACTCCACTGGAAGCCGACAGAAAAAGACTCACGACAAGCAGCCCGCAGGCACCGAGCCACCAAGGAGCGATCCAACCCGATCGATACAATCGCGGCGACAGGAAGGACAGCAGACCTTGGATCTTGGGAATCCCCAGCACCCAAAGCGGCACGACAAGGGTCATCAGTCCCATGGCAAGGCTCCAATTCCCATCCCAAGAGCGATAGCCGTCCCAAAACCAGGCGAAGTTCTGCCAAAGCAGCCCATGCAGGAGGATGGCCTGCAAGCCGTCCTGCGCCGTCGATGACTGAAGAGCGCGGTTGCGCATCAGGAAAAGGCCCACCCCAAGGCAAGGCACAAAGGCCAGGTGGGTCAGCCAACCAAATCCGGAAAGCAACGAGTGGCTCGCGCTGAAGAGCATGAACGTGCCCTGCCCCAGCACCATCAGAAACCAGGCTCCGGTCACCGGCCACCACAGCCGCGAACCGGCCGGAAAGCGCAAGATCCAAGCGCCAAGGGTCGAAAGGAGCGCAACCCCGCATGCCACGGCAAGCGTCAAATGCGCCTGGGTCGAGCCATCGCTCCATTCGAAGCGCCCCAGAAGCCTCCAGGCATCGTGACTCACCCCCGCAAGCATCCAGCCAAGGAACACGACGGCAAGCGCTTGGGGGATTTTCCAGACTTGGCCGCGCGTGCCAAGAAGCCATGCACAGATCCAGAGGGAAAGCGCCACCACGACGGTTCCTACCGAATCCGGTCGCCAGACACCCCACTGAATGACACTGGCCGCAAGGGCCAGGAACATGCCCATGGCAAGCGACCACTTCCGGGCTTGGCGCAGCCCGAGGAAGACCAGTCCGGCACCTTCCACCGCCCACACCAGGGCAGTGGTCGGACCGGACACGGCAAGGGGCACCGCAAGGCTTGCAAACGACACCCCAAGCACCGAAAGGGTCTCGGCCATCACGCGCAGATGGGGATGCCTTCCGGAGCGGATCCCCGACCACACCCACAAGGCCATGGCAAAATTGTGCAAGGCCATGACCGCGGAGGTCCAAGCCATGGGCCATGGTGCGGAATCGAAAAGCTGGTACTGAAGGGCAAGGGTGGCCATTGGAACACCGAAGAAAAGCGTGCCGTCCACATACCCGAAGATGTTCTGGTAGGCGCGGCGCGCAAACAGGATCCCCGTGCCGGAAAAGAGCGCGTAGTAGACCCATACGAAAATCTCGCACGACAGGAAATGCTCCGAGCGGTATTCGAACAACCCCCAGCTTGCCCCCAGCAGGTAGGTGGCCAGAAAAGCCGTGACATGGAGGGAGCGCCACGAGCGGAACCAAGCCACACCGAAGATCGCGGCATCCAAGAGGGCATAGTAGATGAAGAGACCGATGTGGTTCCCCGAGCCGCTGCTCAACAGAAGCGGGGCCGCAAAGCCAGCCGCCATCCCGAAATAGGCAAGGGTCGCCGAGTCCTGCACCACCGCCAAGGTGCCCGTCACGGCAAGCAAAAGCACGGCGGCACCCAAGGCGAGCTCCGCTGGAATGAATTGGTACAGGCGGAATGCGGCAAAGAGCACGAGGAACAGGATGCCCAACGCACCGCCCTGCAGGGGAAGGGCGAAGTGAGGACGCGAGATCCTCGACTTCCAGCCGAACCACAGCAAGCCCGTTCCCACAAGCGTCGCCACCCCCAGACGCGCTTCAGGCGGAAAGAGTCCCGCCAACGCCACTTGCCGGATAAGGAAACTCACGCCCAGGAGGAACACCACAAGCCCAAGGCGTACCACAGGATTGTCTCCCAAAAAGCGGGACAGGAGCGAGGGTTGCAGCGCGGGGGCCTCGCGCATGGGAGGCACGGGCACAGATGGCGGCGGGGAAACTTGGGCGACGGCAGGGGCGGGTCCGGGCGGGTCCGGGGTTGGCACAAGGTCAGGTGCTGCGACCGTCTTGGCAAGAACAGGTGCGGGCGCAGGGGAATCTGCAGGCGCAGGCTCGGGCGGCGGCTCGATGGGTGCCGTCACGGACGGGGACACCATCCGCTCCTGCAAGGTGGCCATCTGCGCTTCCAAGCGATCGATCCGGCTTTCCAGCTCGCTCGACCTGTCTTTGCGCCTGACCATCAGAACAATGACGACGAATGCTCCTACGACCAGAAGAAATTCCACGACGGCCACTCCTTTCATCCCACGCAGGGCACCGGCGCACCTTCCCGTGAAATCTAGCCTGGTCTTGGTCTGAACACGACCACAAGTAACGCTCCCCCTCAATGGCAATCAATGACAGATCCTGACATGGCACTCCCCAGGCCCAGATCAACGCCGCCGTGGCCGCGAACGTGCAGGTCGCCTTCGAGAACCTCCGCGCGGAGTTCAATCTCTTCGGGTCCGATTCCTCGAGGCTTGCTTCGCAGACCCGAAATCGCTGGCCAAAGAACCACCTCGCAGCACTGCTGGCAGGGTGGTTTGTGAAGGTGACCGTGGCCAGCAAGGTCTTCAACGCCTTTGCTCCGGAAGCGAGACTGAAGGCATTCGGTCCCCAAAGGGGATTGACACCGAAAAAGCCGAGCCGTTTCAGCGACATTCAATGTATATTCATATCCAGATATACGAACACAGAGTGCCGGGTCCGTCCCGTCTCTTGCGATTCCAGCACCTGCGGCCTTTCCGGCCGTACCAGGAGACGCATATGGACAGGAACGAGACGGTGGGTTCCGTGGTGGCACGCAGACCCTCCCTGAGCCGAATCTTCGAGATCCACGGGATCGACTACTGCTGCGGTGGAAATCGCACCCTCGCCGAGGCCGCTCAGGGTGCCGGAGTCGCCCTCGACACCCTGCTCGAGCAGATCGGGGTCGCGCCCCAGGAGTCCGACGACCGCGACTGGACCCAGGCGACGGTGGCCGAACTGATCGCCCACATCCTCGCTGCGCACCACGACTGGCTCAAGAGCGAGATGCCCCGGATCAGTGCCCTGGCCGAAAAGGTGGCGCGCGTGCATGGTGGTTTGCACCCGGATCTTGAGCGCGTACGCGACGTCTACGAACTGTTGCGCACCGACATGGAGCCCCACCTCATGAAGGAGGAACGTGTCCTCTTCCCTGCGGCCTTGGCCTTGGAAGAGACCGGCGTTCCAAGCCTTCCTTGCCACGGGACGGGTCCCTTCTCCCTGCAAGGCCCCATGGCGCAGATGGAGGTCGAGCACGAGGGCGTCGGCGGGATGCTCGACGAGCTGCGTGCCCTAACCGACCTCTTCGCTCCCCCCGAGGAGGCCTGCAACACCTGGCGCGCCCTGTATGCGGCCCTGGAGGAACTGGACTCCAACACCCGGGCCCATGTCCACCTGGAGAACCAGGTCCTGCACCACCGGCTGCGCGAGCTCGAGGCCCAAGCGGCATGAGCTCCCTGCCCCCCGACTGCATCCTGGGGATCGAAGAGCTCGACGACCAGCACGAAGGCATCCTGAGTCTGCTGGACCGCGCGCTCACCGAGCCGTTTCCTGCCCGGGCCGAGACTTGGCGCGCAGTGCTCAAAAGGCTCGAAGAGCACTTCGTCCTGGAGGACAGCATGATGGACGAAGCCTTCCTGGGCAGGTCCATCCACAACCGCGAGCACGAACAGCTGCTCTCTCAGATGCGTC
>JBDKGV010000143.1:0-8810 GCA_039798005.1 Fibrobacterota bacterium | reverse complement strand
CATGTTGGGGGCTGAAGAATCGCAGGAGGGGAGTTCATACCTCTCGCCCTACGCCCGGGTGTACGCGTGGGAAGCAAAGCCCGATGTCGTGGTGGGCCTGACTTGGAAACGGATCCTCACCATGCCGGGCTTGAGCCGGTTGTTCTAGGGCCATTTTCGCACCCCCCGACCGTCGCGCGAAGCGGCGGGACCCCGCAGGTCGCATGGTACAGACGCCCGCAGGGGGGCTTCCCCAAGACAGGTCGGCGGCCGAGGAGGCCCGATGAGCGGCGCTTTGCCGCGAGCAGGGCGGGAAAGGGGGCCAAACCTTCGGATTTTCGGCTATTTTTCCGTGCCTATGTCCGACGTCGAATCGAATCCAGCCCATCCGTCCGTTCCGGGTCTCACCGACCAGGAGCTGGCTCGCCGTGAAAACCTCCGTCGCATCCGCGAGTTGGGCGTCGAGCCGTTCCCGTACAAGTTTGATTTCACCCACCATGCCGCCGACCTGCGGCTCCTGGGTGAGGGCAAGGATTCCACCGAGCTCAAAACACTGGGCACCTTCGCGGTGGCCGGTCGCATCGTGGCGTTCCGCAGTTCCGGCAAGACCGCCTTCCTGAACCTTCAGGACGACCACGAGCGCATTCAGGTGTACCTGCGCAAGGAAGACGATGCGCAGGAGTCGGGCACCGTCGCGGGAATCGGAGAGGCCATCTGGCCGGTCGTGAAGTCCATGGACTTGGGTGATTTCATCGGCGTCAAGGGCGTGCTGATGCGCACCAAGACCGGCGAGCTCACGCTCCAAGCGGTGGGCACCGAAGGCTTCACCTTCCTCTCGAAGTCCGTGAAGCCCCTGCCGTTCCCGAAGGTCGAGGAGACCAAGGACGAGGCCGGCAAGGTCATCGGTCGCAAGACCTTCCAGAGTTCCCTCTTCACCGACATCGAAGCCCGCTACCGTCAGCGCTACGCCGACCTTGCCGTGAATCCCGAGGTGGCCAACGTCTTCCGTCTGCGCACCGCGCTGATCCAGGAAGTGCGTTCGTACCTCGTCGAGCGGTCGTTCCTCGAGGTGGAGACCCCCACACTCCAGGCGATCTACGGCGGCGCTTCGGCCCGTCCGTTCATCACCCACCACAATGCCTTGGACATCCCGCTCTACCTGCGCATCTCCAACGAACTCTACCTCAAGCGCCTGATCACCGGCGGTTTCGACCGCGTGTTCGAGTTCGTGAAGGACTTCCGCAACGAGGGCATCGACCGCACCCACAACCCCGAGTTCACGCAGGTCGAGTTCTACCAGGCCTACGCCGACTACAACGACATGATGACCCACTTCCAGGCCATCTGGCAGCGTGCGGGCAAGACGGTGCTCAAGCTCAAGGCGCGTCGTTCGGCGCTTGCACGCGGGCTTTCGCTGGAGGCGTTGGAGAAGGAATGCGTCGCCATCGACCATGGCGATGCGCCGCTGATCTACCAAGGCCGCGAACTGACCACGTTCTTCAAGGACTGGGAGCGCCTGCCGGTCAAGACCGCGCTCAAGCGCAAGGGCGTGGACATCGATGCCTCCTCGGACGAGGACCTCAAGCGCCTCATCAGTGAGAAGCACTGGACCCTGGACGGCACCTTCAGCCGCGGTCGCGCCATGATGCTGGCCTTCGAGGAACTGTGCGAGCCTGAACTGTGGGAGCCGGCCTTCGTGATGGATCACCCATTGGAGTCCACCCCGTTGTGCAAGATGCACCGCAACGACCCGACGCTGGTCGAGCGCTTCGAGCCGGCCATCGCGGGCATGGAGGTGGGCAACAGCTACTCCGAGCTCAACGATCCGATCACCCAGCGCCGTCTGCTGGAGGAACAGGTCGAGCGCGGGCGCGGCGGCGAGGACGAGACGCACCCCTTGGACGAGGACTTCCTTCGCGCCATGGAGTACGGCATGCCCCCGATGGGCGGCGTGGGCATCGGCATCGACCGCATGACCATGATCCTCACCGACCAGGTCTCGATCCGCGACGTGCTCCTGTTCCCGCTGCAGCGCCCGGAGTAAGACAGGAACTGTCAGGACAGGATTTGTCAAAAGGCTCATCGCAAGATGGGCCTTTTTCGTTGGGCGCCTGCCGGATGGCGGCACCGGGCTGCCTGCCAAGCCTCGGCTTCGCCGGGGTCTTGGCCCTGTCGGGCGGCATCCCTGGCGCAGCCGCTTGCCTGAAACGACAAACGCCGACCTGGTGGCCGGCGTTTGTGCAAGAGCGGGATAAGAGACTCGAACCCTCGACCTTCTCCATGGCAAGGAGACGCTCTACCAACTGAGCTAATCCCGCGTCGTTGGGTGGAGAAGGATACGGCAATCCTCCTTTCCTGTCAAGTGGCAGGCTGCAAATCGGGGCAAGAAATCCATGGCCCACCCGGCAAAGAGTCTTGGCCATGGGGGGCTCGCACGTTGCGATGGGATTTACGATCTTGATGCCATGGACATGAATGCGATCGTCTCCACTCAGCGCGCCTTTTTCGAGACCGGGGCGACCCGCCCGGTGGCCTTCCGCCTCCAGCAGCTCAAGGCCTTCCAGCAGGCGCTTCGGGAGCACGAGGAGCGGCTGTGCGCGGCCATCCGCGAGGACTTCGGCAAGTCGACCTTCGATACGGTCACCACCGAGCTTGCCATCCTGCACCACGACCTCAAGGAATCGATCGCGAAGGTGGCCAAGTGGTCTGCCCGCAAGCGCGTCCCGACGCCGCTGGCAAACTTTCCGGCCCGAAGCTTTGTGATCCCGGAGCCGCTGGGCGTGGCCCTGGTGATGGGTGCGTGGAACTACCCGTACCAGCTTTCCTTCGCACCGGCCATTGCGGCCCTGACGGCCGGCTGCACCGTGGTGCTCAAGCCCAGCGAACTGCCCGCCCGCACCAGCCAAGCGATCGCTTCCCTGGTGCGCGGGACCTTCGCCCCCGAGGTCTTCACTGTGGTGGAGGGAGGGGTCGCGGAGACGACGGCGCTCCTTGCGGAGCGTTTCGACAAGATCTTCTTCACCGGAAGCGTGCCCGTGGGGCGAGTCGTGTACCAAGCGGCGGCGCGTCACCTCACGCCCGTCACCCTGGAGCTGGGCGGCAAGAGCCCGGCCCTCGTGGCGGCCGACTGCAACCTTGCCATGACGGCGCGTCGTCTGGTGTGGGCCAAGTACCTCAATGCGGGTCAGACCTGCATCGCCCCCGACTATGTGCTGGTGGAGGACTCGATCCGCGAGGCTTTCCTGGAGGCGGTGAAGGGCGAGATCGTGCGCCAGAAATTCCGGCTCGAGAACGACAACTACGTGCAGATCGTGAACGAGCGCAACTTCCGCCGGGTGCGGGCGCTGATCCCTCCTGAGAAGGTCTTCTTCGGGGGAGGCTGCGACGAGGCGCGACGGTTGATCGAGCCGACTGTGCTCGCTGGCGTGGGCTGGGAGGACGCGGTGATGCAGGAGGAGATCTTCGGCCCCGTCCTGCCCGTGATCCCCTTCACAGACCTGGATTCCGCCATCGCTCAAGTCAAGGCGCGTCCCCGACCCTTGTCCTGCTACGTCTTCACGACAAATGCGGAGATCCGCGAAAGGGTCTTGAACGAGATCTCCTTCGGTGGTGGCTGCGTCAACGATGCCATCCTGCACGTCTCCAACCCCCATCTGCCTTTCGGCGGCGTGGGGGAGAGCGGGATCGGCGCCTACCACGGCGAGGAGGGCTTCCGCGCCTTCACCCATTTCAAGGCGATCCTGGACAAGCCGACCTGGTTCGAGCCGTTTCTCAAGTATGCGCCGCACACGCCGCAGCGCCTGAAGTGGATCCGCCGCCTGATGGAGTGAGCGTCCACGACACCATGATCCGACCGGTTCGGATCTGAAGGAAATGTTTCCGCCTTCCGGGAATTCAGGATCCAGTACATTTGGGGGCGAAGACGAACCGTCCTGAAGGAACCCGCATCATGAAGATCAGAACCGCCGCGCTCCTTGCCGCATGCCTTGCGGCAGGGGCGTCCGCCCAGATGGCCAAGGGTGCCACCAAGTTCCTCGGGAACATCACCACAAGCGGCGCGTTGCGCAGCGACTTCTTCACCTATTGGAATCAGCTCACGCCGGAGAACGAGACCAAGTGGGGGAGCATCGAGTCCAGTCCCGGTGTGCGCAACTGGACCAAGGTGAAGGCTTATTACGACGCCTGCAAGACCAACAAGGCCAAGTTCAAGTTCCATACCTTCATTTGGGGCAGCCAAGAGCCGGCCTTCATGAAGAGTTCGAGCTACACCGACGCCCAGAAGAAGCAGTTCATCGAGGATTGGATCGCCGACGCCGCCAAGCAGTTCCCTGACATGGAACTCATCGACGTGGTGAACGAGCCCGACAACACCCTGCCCACTTGGATCAATGCCTTGGGCGGGACCGGCACGACGGGACATGACTGGGTGATCGAATCCTTCCGCTTGGCGCGCAAGTATTTCCCCAAGGCCACGCTCATCCTCAACGACTACAACAACCTGCGCTGGGGCACCGACAAGTTCATCGCGATCGCCAAGAAGGTCAAGGCCGCCGGCTACCTGGACGCCATCGGCTGCCAAGCCCACGACTTGAGCGCGACGACCGGCACGTATGTGAACCCGACCATTTCCGCAACCGAACTCACGACCGTCCTGAAGAAGCTGAACGACCAGATCGGCGTGCCCATCTACATCACCGAATTGGACCTCAACTACCTGGATGATCAGGAGCAGTATCTCGCGTACGCCACGCTCTTCCCCATCTTGTGGGAGTCGAAGTACGTGGCCGGTGTCACCCTCTGGGGCTATGTGTACGGCACGACCTGGTCGCAGGCGCCCTACAGCGGTTTGATCAAGGAGGACGGGACCGAACGGCCCGCCTTGCTGTTCTTGAAGGACTACATCTTCAAGAACCCGAATCCACAGGGGCCGAGCGTATCCGTCGCGACGAAGACCGTGCTCCCCGCAACGCCGACCCGGCTTGAGGTGGTGCAGCAGGGTGGACACTTGGGTCTTCAGGTCAAGGGGCTGGGGCTCTCGCCGATCGACATGCAAGGACGGCGCTGACGGATTCTGTCAAAGCAAAAAGGCTCGCCGCACGGCGGGCCTTTTTGCTTTGAAAACGCAGCGATTCTTTTCCCATGAAACCCTACGAGCTCTTTCGTCGGCAGATGGAGGCCTTCCGTCCGGAGACCTTTGGCGATCCCTTGGCGTTGACGGTGGATTGGAAGGATCCGCTGATCAACAGCACGCGCGGTGCATTCCACAAGCTGGTCGATGTTCCGCCCGATCGCATGGAGATGCGGCCGGGGCCGTTGCGCTGGTACGTCCTGGGACTTTCCGTCACCATGTTCGTGGTGTTCCTCTTCGACCTTGGCCGCAACCTGCTGGCGGGCCATCCGGTGCGATTGGAGGAATACGCGGTGGTTCCCTTCGCGCTCTTCATCGTCCTTGTCGGCAGGTTCGCGTGGATCGGATTGGGAGCTTCGTATCATTTCGATCGCAAGGCGGGAATCTTTTCCAGACCCGGATCTTCCCGCAGGCATTGGAACGATCCCGCACGCCCAATGCTCAAAGGACGCCTGGATCAGGTCCATGCGGTGCTTCTGGTTCCGAACCTCCATCGCGGCAAAGGAGGGAAATTGCTGAGCTGGAGCCTGGAGCTGCTGCTTCACGACGGCCAGCGGGTGCCGCTTGCCAACCACTGCTGGGTACGGGAGAATCGGGAAGGGGAAAGGCTTGCGGCCTTCCTTGCCGTCCCGCTCTGGAATCCGGCTCTGGACCTTCCACCCGAATTGCTGGTGTGAAAGGGTTCAGCGGCGCAGTTTGAGCCGAACTCCGGCGAACAGGCTGGGCCAGGTGCTTGCGCCATCGCCAAGTGAAGTGCTCGCCACGCCCCGAGGAGCGACATAGGACGTGTTCGATTCCGCATCCCCGGTGGCAAGCAGGGTCCATCCCGTTCCAAGGAAGATCCCAAGGCGCGGGAGCGCCCAGACTCCGGCAAGCACGCGGGCCCGGACCATCGTATTGGTGTAGTACTGCCATTGCGCGGGTTCTCCCTTGAGAACCTGCACGCGATGCTCATCGCCTCGAGTGATGGTCATGGAACCGAGATCGGTGGAAAGGATCCACCGGTCGGAAGGAAGCTGGACTCCCAGCGCGGAGCCGTAGCCGAAGACGGGCTTGTACCGCCTCCCCATGTCGGAGGAGATGTCCGTCTGCGAGTGGAACCACTTCCATTCCCACAGGCTCGAGACCGTGGGGATCCCCGTCTCGTCCATCCAGACGTCCGTGTGCCATGGCAGGCTGCTGCTCCAGTTCACAAGCCCGATGGGCAGGCCGTTTGCGCTGCGCGACAGGTTGACCATGCCGAACTGCACCCCTTCGAGCGTGTCGGTGAGGTTGACCAGGCCGACTTGGGATCCGGTCTGGGACCGGCTCAAGTTGACAAGGCCCACCCCGGCGCCGATGGAGCGATGGGCGAGGTTGACCAATCCGACTTGGGCGCCGGTCGCGAATCCGGACAGATTGACAAGCCCGACCTGAGCGCCTGAGGTGCTCACGGCGCCGTTCAGGATGCCGGCTTGGAGGCCTTTCCAGTTCCCGCCCCAGTTGCCCGGAGCGGCTTGCAGTCCGCTTCCGTGGTCGGCCATGTTGAAGACGGAGCTCATCTGGGCGCCGAGGAAGTCGCCGCGCCCGGAGATGTTGCCGAAGTTCGAGAGTTGCGCGCCCCTCAATCCGGTGCGGGCCACGGTGACAAGCCCGAATTGCGCTCCGCGCACGGCGCCCTTGGAGATGGTGACCATGGACGCTTGGGCCCCGATCACCGAGTCGCCATCGGCGATCACGGCGCCACCGGCGATCTGGGCTCCGCGCACCCGGCCGTGACTGGTGGCCATGCCGCCCGCGATCTGCCAGCCTTGGATCTCACCGGCCTCGGCAAGCGCGAGTTCCAGGGCGAAGCTCTGCCGCAGCTTGGGGCCGTCTTCACCGGCCATGTCCATCGGGGGCATGAGCCCGATGTTGACGGCGATCGTGCGTGTGGTATCCCGCCCCGGTGCGAAAGGATTGGCCGTGGCAAGGGTGTCCCAGCGGTTCACCAGGGAATCGGAGATGGACAATTCCTGTCCCAATTCAAGGCTCAGCGAGGTCTCGCGGGATTCCTCCCGACCGGCGAAGGTCAGGCGGTAGCGTCCGGGCTCCAGCCCGAGTTCAAGGCCGGCTCCGGGCCATTTCTGCACCTCCGCGACCAAGGTGTTTCCGGTGTCGCGCACCGAGAGCCGTCCGGAGAGCGTGGAATCCAGCACAAGCCGCGCCGATGGGTTGCGAAGGTCGGTCAGGACCACGTCACCGGCTCCGGAAAGGTCCATGTCGACCGATGGATGCTGGCGTCCGGCCCGGCTTTCCTGGGTGCGGCGCAAGGTCTCCTGGTAGGCGAAGCGGTAGGCCTCGTTCAAGGTCACCTTGCCGTCGCGGTCGGCATCGGCAGCACCGCGCAGTCCGGTGAGCAGGGCTTGGGTGAAGAACGATCCGCCCAGCGAATCGGATTCGTGCGAATTCTCCAAGGCCGTGGAGGAGGTGAGCAAGGCGCGTCCGCGCAGGTCTTGCGACTCGTCGGTGAGGAAGGCCGGGCGGCGTACACCGCCCTTGGCTCGCAGCGCCCCGCCCGAAGCGCAGGCATCCAGCACGCCAAGGCGCACATCGGAGTCGGTGGAATCCATGGCCTGACGCAGGCGGCGGTACTCCAGTCGTTCGCGCCCGAGCATGAGGCCGTTCTCGTCGGCATGCCCCGAGTAGTAGAACACCACCTCGGTGCGCAAACCCTTGGCGCGTGCAGTGGCGATGCGTCCCGAGAGCGTGTGGAGTCCTGCCAAGAGCCCCGAGGAATCGGGTTCGTGCAGGATGATCATGTCGGAGGAATCGACGCCGCCCAAGGTGGCCAGCACCTTGCCGAAGCCTCGGGCATCGGATTGGGAATAGCGCAGCGGAACCTTGCCCGGGCCGCCGTCGTTGGCGCTGGCAAGCAACAGGAAGCGCTGGGTCGCCGCTTGCGCAACCAAGGGAAGGCAAAGGAAGAGCGGGATCAGTCGCTTCATGGCGCCGTCTTGGGGAGGGTGAACGAACGCTGGGAGAGTCCTGCGGGCAGCGGCAACTGCACGGCATCACGCGGCAGGGCGCGGACTGAACGCTCCAGCTCCTTGATTTCAAAGCTTCCGGATGCCCACACGATCCAGAACCTCTCGAAGCCGGTGGAGTTGTCCAGTTCCCAAGCGTGAGGCATGGCATGGATGCCCGAATCGATGGCACTTGCCTTTGCAGCGGTTTCCGGCAGATGGACGGCGACCTCGCCGGTGGCATCGCGCGACAGGATCCAGGCGTGGATGGGCCGGGTCGTCTGCACCGAAAGTTGGAGCATCTCGCCGGGGTGGATGGTGTCCCCTTGGAAGAGCCGTTGGGTCTTGCCTTGGGTGCGGCGATGGACCAGGAGCGTGACCTCCTCGCCTTTGCTGCGGATGCCTTCCACGGCTGCGACCGTTGCGTTTTCCACGGAGGAGCCGGTCTGGGAGCCGCTTCCCTGGGCGTTGGGCAGTGGAGTCGTTTCAGGGGGCGTGGTGACTTGGGCTTGGTCGGTTCCGGAGTTCGGGCTTGAAGTGCCTCCGACTTCCGGAAGCTGGGCTTTCACTGGAAGGATCTGGTTTGCCTCGGTGGACCGGGGCGTGGTGTCCAAGCGCCCTGGCAGGACGGCAAGGCACAGCCCCAAGGTGGCCAAGGGAATGCCGATACCCCAGACGCGCTTGCGGGCCATCCGCTTGTGAGCGGCTTCGGTCCGCTC
>JBDKGV010000142.1:0-8859 GCA_039798005.1 Fibrobacterota bacterium | reverse complement strand
TCTGGATGTGCCCGGTCGGATCCGGATTTCTGGATGCACCAACTCCTGCGGTCACCACCACATCGCCGAGCTTGGCTTTCACGGCATGGCAAGAAGCTTTGGCGGGCATGCTGCGCCGTATTTCCAACTTTTGGTGGGTGGGGGAGCCCAAGCCGGAATCGACCGCATGGCGCGTCGCTCGGTGCGGATCGCAGCCAAGCACGTTCCGGAAGCGGTTGTCGAGATCCTGAAGCTCTACAAGGCCAAGGGTGGCAAGAAGACCCTAGGCGATTTCCTCTGGAAGCTTCCCGATGCGACCCTTGCGAAGGCTCTGGCCCGGTTCGAGGAGATTCCCTCCTATGAGGACGATGCCTCCTTCTATCGCGATTGGGATTTTGACACCGACTACGATGCGCGTCCGGGAATGGGGGGGCACTCTCCCGTGACCGTCGACTTGGTCGATGAGTGGCTGTTCACCGCTGAGCGTCACTATCTGCATGCACGCACCCAGCTTTCGCACCGGTTCTGGTCCGATGCCGCCTATGCCGCCCGGCTTGCCTTCCAGCAGGCCTTGAGGGCCGGGACTCTGGCCAATGGGACGGAAGACCGGACTCTTGCCCAGGACGTCGAGGCGTACGCGTTGCGCAAGGCGCAAACGAAGGAATTTCCCGACCTTCCAGAAATTTTTGAACTTTCTGGAAGCGTCGAAGAAGCTCCTGCTCGTGAATTTGTGGCCGAAGTCGGCGCTTTTCTTGACGAGCTCATGGTCCTTGCGCGCAAGTCCCCAGCCGCGTTTGTTGTCGAGGCATCGTAACTCGTTATTTTTCAAGGACTTGCCAAAATTCATCCACCTGGGCGCGTTTCAGGTGGATTTTTTTGTTCAATTGGGAAAATAAGGCTAAAGATTCGTCAGGTCCCTGCCGATATCACTATTGGAGATACTCCAGCAATACCGCTTCGAGTAGATCCCAGGAAGGAGGGTGCGATCATGGATGCAGGAAAAACCGCAGCAGTAGGATCCGGCTCAATGACGCCCGCCTCCACGCCGGTGCGACGTGGAGCCTCAGTCGAGGCGAATGGAAAGTCAAGCCAGACAAGCAGGGTTGTGGCCGAAGGGACGGACGGTGGTGACACGGTTCAGCTCTCCTCTCAGGGCAAGCATATGGCCAATCTGATGGCCCGGCAGGCCAAGACGAGCGAAGGGGATGCTCAGAGCCTGCGCAATGGTGCCTTGGAATCTCCGAGTGCCGAAGAGATGACCCAGAGCAAGGCCATGATTCAGGAGGCTCAAGCCAAGGTGCTCGAGCAACTGCGTCAGAAGGAAATGGCGGCCATCGAAGGCAAGGGCGAACTGACGGACTATGAGAAGAACCGGATGGCCAAATTGGATCAGATTCAACTTCTGATCGACCAAGGAAAATACCAAGTCGACAACTTCATCGTTGATCGCGTGGCGGTTGAATTGGCCAGGATGATGGTTTGAACGAACTGCTTGCGGGGCTTGTGGTTCCGGTCGCAGGTGTGGATGAAGCAGGTCGTGGGCCCTTGGCAGGGCCTGTGACCGCTGCCGCTGTGGTATTGAACCCGGGAGTCCCCATTCCCGGAGTGACGGACTCGAAGAAGCTTTCCGCCTTGCGGCGTGAGGCTTTGTTCGAACCGATCCAAAAGGGTGCCATCGCTTGGGCCATCGGGTGGGCCACGGCCGAGGAAATTGATCAGATCAACATTCTCCAGGCAAGCCTGTTGGCCATGCGTCGTGCCTTGGACCAGATCCAAGGTCAATTCGGATCGGTTGCGGTCGATGGCAACCGGTTGATTCCGCGCTTTGATCTTCCGCAGCGAGCGATTGTGAAGGGGGACGCCAAAGTCGCCGAGATCGGAGCTGCCTCCATCTTGGCCAAGGTAGCGCGCGATCGCTACATGCTTGCTCTGGACAAGGAATTCCCCCAGTACGGCTTCATACGGCACATGGGATACCCCACCGCCGAGCACTTGATCGCGCTGAAGGAACACGGTCCATGTCGAGAGCACCGACGAACCTTCGGACCCGTGAGCCAGTTGCTGCTATTTTGATCTCATAACAAAGGCCCCAGTGATCCACCGGGGCCTTTTGCATGTCTAGACGAATGGGAATTTAGCGGAATTCAGCCAGCCGCTTGAATTGAACCCAGCCATCTGTGGATGTCAAAATGTTGGCCGGAGCAATGGCGCCTTTATCCTTGTCACCACTGAAACGGATAACTGCTTTATCCTTGGTATCTGCCACGGAGAATGCGGTGGAAATCGCACTGATCACCGAACCCGCCTGGGTGCTCAGTTTGGTGACCCGAATGGAATTGCTCTGGGTGCGCACTCCACCAGACGTCTCAAAGGCCCCATGAATCGTCGGCGTCGTGGCGGATGGCTCCACGATGACGGTTCCCGTGGAGGCGAGCTGAATGAAGCCGTAGAAATCCTGGGTGTAGGTCAGGGTGCTGGCATTGAGGCCATAGACGATTTGGACACTGCCCGGCTCTCCACCATAGAGCTCGCTGGGGCCGTTGGCAAAGCGGAAAAAGACCTTGGTGTCCTTGGAGATCCGGCTGTTTTTCACGACACCACTATTGAAGAGCCATGAGTCGATGTCCAAGATCAGAAAGCCGTTGTAGAGCTTTCCGGCCGCTTTCGCAGCGAGGTAGATGCAATCGATCGTCGGTGCCGGGGGGGCATCGGAGCCCGTGGCGCAGCCCGTGTAGGTGGTCTTGATCGTCGCCCAAGCAGCGTGGGTCTTGGTGGCAGCAGGCAAATTGTCCCACTGGATCACCGAAAGTCGATTTCTTGATGTATCAAGGTCAGCGGCAGATGTGGTGCCCGCAGCAAATCCAAGCGAGGTGGAGGTCGGTTCGTCGGGGAAGGTGGGATTCAGCCATCCCCACGTGGGGGCAACCACGGAAGTCAGCTTATTGGAATCCAGTGTATTTTCAATTTGAAGGCTGGCTGGCCCACCGGTGTAGGTCACCTTTCGGGGATTTCCTGACGATAGAAACGTCCACTTTTTCCCGGTTGTTCCGAAGGCAGGGTCGATATTTTTGTCGATGATGACACTTGAACCAAAGCAGACTCGACCGTTGAGGAACGTATTCGTTTTGCTGGGTCCCGAAAATGTGCGACTGATGTAGCTTTCACCAGCGAGGTAGATGGAATCATTTCCGCTCACTGTACCACCTCGTATGCCATTGCCCAGATAACTTTGGCCCATCACGTAGAACTTCCCACTCCCGTCTTGAACGCGCAATGTTCTTGCCAATTGAGCGTTTCCTGTCACCGTGGTGGTCGAATTATTAAGAAGATTCAATCCAGAAGTTCCGACATAAAGATTTCCAGTGATATTGACGGTCGTTGTTCCGTTATTGCCAAAACCTACGGAATTGCTCACACTACTCCCGCAATAAAGATTCCCAGTAATCGATGTTGTTCCTTTTCCTATGGTGAGTCCATTGTTGAAACACGCCCAACGGCCCACCGTCAGATTGGCCGCTATCGCAAAATTTTTGGCGACATAGAGGGAGTCACCCACTGAAATGGACTTATCGATCGCAGTCGATGTTTGATTGGTTCCAAGAATGACAAGACTGCGTCCCACGCTCAAGGAACCAGTCATGGTCTGAATGCCGCCACGAATGATCAGACTTTGGCTCGCTATCAGGCTGCCGCTGCCATTGGACGACAAATTTCCACCGATCACCGAATTTGAATCAACCGTAATCGGTGAGTTCAAATGGATGGATCCGGGCGTGCGAATTGCTGAGATTCTTGTCGTTCCGCTGGCTTGAAGCGTCGTTGTGCCTGTTCCTCCTGAATAGACTCCTCCAGCGACGGAATCCTTCACGTTCATGAAATCGATGCCACCTTGGGACTGCAAGGCATTGCTTGGGCCGTTGGTGCTCACTCCCGTATTGACGCTCAGCCCGAAGATGCGATAGGTTGCTTGAGTCCGGAAAACGTCTCCGCTGCGTCCCATGCCATAGCTTTCCAACCGAACATCCACCACTCCTGCGCCTGTGGCTGGGTCCGTCATGCCCAGAATCCGAACCCGGCATCCCGAGGAATCGCTTCCCAAGGTGGCCCACTGCGGCTCGCTCGTGGCAAGCGAAGGCACACCCGAGGACGAAGCGGGAAATTGGATCCACGATTTTGTCTTGTCGTTCCAGTACTCTTGAAGCAGGGCTGCCGTGGCAGCGGGATTGGACTGCATGGCAGCCACGGCAAGATTCAACCCCGCCGTGGAAGCGATGCGTTGGGATCTCAAGTCCACGAGACTGCCGGATTTTTCCACGAACCGCTGCGCCATGGTGATGCCGACATAGCCCAAGACGGAAAACAACACGATGGCGCCAAGGACCACCAACATGGCCATGCCGCGGGGACGCTTTGGAGTTCTAGTTTCCATTGTTGACCACCTGGATGATTCGATCATATGAGGCTGTATCTTTTTTCTTGCTCGTTTGCATTTGGAAACGCAAAGCCTTGACCTGATTCATGTTCGTTCCGATCACATTGCCCGCACTCCAATCGAAGACGCGGCCGCGCTGGAGGCGAGTCAACTGCAATCCATAGAGGGTCAATGACCGCCCGGTGCCTGCACCGGCCATGGTCGCCGAAAGCTGGAGATGCATCGCTTGGGTGGATTGACCGGCATCCAAGACCGGAGAGAACACGTATTCGATGTGTCGAGTGGACTTCGTGGGTCTGAAGTTGACCTGCGTGAGGGAGTCGGCCTTGCCGAACCATGTTCCCGCGCTCGTCGCCAGCCCCAAGGCGACGCGGCCATTCAGGCCGGTTCCGCTTGCGATGAAACTTTCTCCGGCATCGGTCTGGACATAAAAATCCAGCACATAGCTCGATGTGTCGTTCAGGTTCGCCTCCGAAGCGGCGAGCCCGGTCGTGACGGGAAGCGCAAGCTTCAACCTTGCCGTGGAAGTCCCGGCGACGTCCGGGAAATTGAAGGTGAGCATCCGCATCGTGTTGGAATTGAGAACGCCATCTTCGGATTTTCCGGTCAGATTCGTTGAAAGGCTCCAATTGGTCGCACTCAAATTGGTCTCGAGCGGGACTTGGGTGCTTTGCAACAATTTGACGCTGTCCTGGACGCGACCGTACAGGATCGAGAAATCAAGGACGCTGTCCAACAGCGGAACGAAATCGGTTTGAGTCCAGTCGATGGTCGTCGGCAAGTTCGTCACGAGTTCATCGGGATGGACGCGACGCGACAATTGCTTGGTCGTCGCGTTCCACCGGTATTCGACCTGTGTCATTCTGTTGCAATCCACTGTGCCATTCATCGGATTCGAGAAGCGAAGCGCGATGGCTTCCTTGCCGGTGATCTTGTCGCTCAAGATATGAGCACCGTTGGTGAAGGTCGTATTCGGGCAAGTTCCTCCACTCAATACGCCACTTGTGATCACATCCGAGCGGTTGTAGCCCGCATTCTTGAATTCCTCCTCAAGGATCCGCAAGGCATCCTGTCCATCGGATTGCAACTTGATGACGCGACGCGTCTTGGTGTAGTTGCCGTGTTCACCGGTCAGCATTTGGATGACGATGAAGACCACGATTCCCGACAAGATGATGGAAATCAGAAGCTCGATCAATGTGATGCCACGATTCTTCACGGCAGAATCCCCCAACTCGACGTGGAATGCTGCGTCTTTCCGACACTCCAACGAGAAACCAATGCCACTCGCCGACCGGTTGAAGACGGTGTGACGGTCCATCGGACCGTGTAAACTTGGCCATCGATCGTGATGCGCGCGCTGTCGTTGATGTTGACAACCCGCGAAGGAAATAATGCCAAGCTGTCCAAGACGCGCTGCGACGCCGTGGCGCCCTGCTCCAAGCGTGCAGCACCGGCTTGGCCCTTGCGTGCACCAATGACGTACACCGCCAAACCAGGCAACACGATGGCCAGCAGGATCACTGCGACCAGAACCTCAATCAGCGTGTAGCCCAATTTCGATTTCATTGTTTCTCCCACCCAGCGAGCGTATGGCGAAAGAGTTGAGGGGCCATGAATTTGCTTCGATCAAAAACGATGGCGAACGACATCACATCCGATCGCGAGGAATGCAAGTATACGGCACCCGTCTCCATGTCGCCAGCGGCGGTGGGGCAAGCGGTGATGCCGTCGCTCCAAGCCTCCGCCGTCTTCGTCGTCAATCCACCGGGAATCGGTTGAGCGCAGCGCTGCACGACCGAGGTATTCGCATCCTGAAATCCGCTGGCATATGTCTGCAAATTCGAGAATTCAGCGGCGGTCGGGGATGGAATGCCATCGCCCTTGCTCAATGTGACGGAAACCCCTGCGAAGAATTCCTTGCGCAGGACCGTCTTGTAAGCTGTCGAGGTCCTGATGATCTCATGAATGCGCCAAACGACGCAAGGACTTCCACCGCGCGTCGTGTCCTTGATCGTCAGAACGAAATTGCTGTCTTTTGTGATCGCCGCCGTGCGCATCCACAGAAGGTCTTGGAAAAGGGTATTCGCATCGCCATCCAGCTGGTTTTCGCCGGTGATCTGAATGAATTTCGGCGCCGCCATGGCCGACAACAGTCCGATGATGACCACGACGACCATGACCTCGACCAAGGTGAAGCCACGAGACGACGAAGTATGGGATCTCAAGCGAAGTGGAACCATCCATAGAATGTACTTCCAATGTGTGTAGCGGGCGCTTCAATCGGGAATGAATCGCATCAGAATCCGACCCCGATGGGCTGTGCCTCACGCTGATCGACAAACCTCTGAAGTTGGTTCCAAAGACTGTCGGCATAGAATCCAGGGCGAAGGGCGTTAACGCCTTGGAAGTCCGGTGCCTCGACCCTGACCAGATAGAGCGCTTCCTGCAATGGGGATGGCATCTGGTTGGCGGTGTCGCAGCGGCGCATGGTCTGGATGGCCTGGAGTCCCTTGGCTTCCAGCAAGGAAAATCCAATTTTTACCAGACTGTCGGGAAGCACCTGAGAGTCCAAACGTGTCTTGGGCGTCCACAAATCCGAAACGGCAAGGCCACTTTCTCGAACTGCCGCCTGATATTCCTGGAAAAGGCTGCTGCTGGGGCGCACCAGCAGGCCTTGATCACGTCCCATCGACCTTTCCAGTTGCACGAACAATTCCATGCCGGTGGGTTCGCGACGCAGCAAGGTCACACGGAAGTCTCCCTTGGGAAACCCATGCGGCTTGGAAGGCATCCGAAAGCCGCGCCGCAACCACTCCCATTGCCTTGATTCCTCGATGCTCATGGTTGAATCCGCGCAATCGAAGCGCCCATCTTCCCCGATGATTCTGGCACCCACCTCGGTTCCCGAAGGCTTCTCGTCCTTGCAGGCAAACAGTGCGATGGCAAGAACGGCGAACAGACCCAAGCGCTTGAATGTCATAGGGGCGCAAAGGTAGAAACGGCTCAGGCCGGGAAAAGACTTGCTTCCAAGGTATCCAAGCCAGACGTCAACTCTTCGCCATCCATTCCCATGACATCACCCAACGCCAGCAAACTGGTGACGGTTTCCGGACAGAGGGACCACACCTTCCAGTGATCGGCAGGAAGCGAGGAGGAGGCTGCGTACTCCTTCAGCGAAAGCGGGCCCCATTGCTGGGTCGTGAGATGAACCCGCGTGTGTGCGGGACGCAAATCCTGCAGCCAGCGGGGGAGAGTCCCGCCAGAGTAGCCAGAGAGCACGAGTTGCCGCACGCAGGCATCGTTCAAAAGCGGCAGGATCGTTTGAGGCTCAAGACCGGGGTGGACCGGGAGCCAAAGGACCGAAGGTGCGCGAATCGCCTGGAGGTTCGCAAAATGGGGAGGTGTGAGGTACGGAAGGTTCGGGAGGGAGGAATCAATCGCGTCAAACTGGGTGCCAAGCGTGCGCGGGGCGCATTCCTGGACAGGCAGGTTGCGGAAGGGATCATCCACCCGGTGGGAGATCTTGCGCAGATGATAGGGCACCAAGAGCCTTCCTGCCGTGGCGACGCGAACCCCGTTCGGGCAGCCGGAGTCGAGTCTTGCCAGGCAATCGCGCAGGTTTTGGGCTCCATCGCTTTGGTGGGCCCACCAAGGTCGCATTCCGCTCACAAGCAGGATTGGAAAAGGTGCCGCCCCCAGCAGGAGCCATAGCGCCGGAGCCAGCCATGCCAAGGTGTCCGTGCCTGCGGCGATGATCCAAGCGTCCTTGGAAGGGGAGGCCAGGATCAGCCTTGCCAATTCAAGGATTTGTGCGGTCTTCAGTTGACTAGAATCGATGCGCCAAGGCGATTCCACGACATCGAGCGTCTGGTGGGGATGCAGGGCAGATTTGACAAATTCCGTCAATCCGCCATCTCGATCGACCGTCAGGCCATCGCTTGAACCGACGCTGTCCAAGGTGCCTCCGGTGACGATCAGTCCGATCCTCATCCGGGGGATTCCGCTTGCGTGCGAATGCGGCGGTAGGCGCTCATCACCTTGGAGTAGTAGGAGTTGGGAAGATTTCCCTCCCCGTGCAAGGCGCGTTCCAGGACGTTGGGGCCGACATTGTAAGCCATGATGCCAAGGCGCAAGTCGCCATAACGATGGACCATCTTGAGAAGAATGGCGGTTCCCACGGCAAGGTTCACCGCGGGATCGAAGAGGTCCTCGCGGGTGATGTGCTTGACGCCCATCTGCGGGGCGACAAGCCGCGCGGTGGCGGGCATGATCTGCATCATCCCGGTGGCACCCGAGACCTCGCCGCTGGTGTAATGACCGACTGCTTCGATATGGCCACGGCTCTCGACCGATACGACAGCCAAGATCAGGAAAGGGTCGAATCCGTACAGTCGGGCGTTCTTGTCGATCACCGCGGTGATCTCAGCGGCTTGGGCGTCGGGAAT
>JBDKGV010000141.1:0-8891 GCA_039798005.1 Fibrobacterota bacterium | reverse complement strand
AGCCTCTCACGGAACCGTGCTTGACAGTCTCCCGTCACACGGCTCTTCGGAACAGATTTCAAACCGTATAACCTTTCGACCAATGAGGGAAGAGATGCGGCATCTTCCTGCAAATGCGCTGGGATCGCCAGAAGCTCCCCTCCACCCATATCAGCCGACTTCGGAAAGCGGCATGACGCAACCGTCCACTACAAATTCTACACCCAGAGACTTGACACAACCCAAGGATTTGCCGTAAAGGTAAAAGTACCCCAGAACCACCCGAGTTTTCGAACTAAAGACGGTAAACATCTCTGACGTGAGCAAAGACTTTGCGGACTTTGGGGTAACTCTTCGTATCCGGAACATCCGTACCGGTACCAGAAACCAGTCCGAAGGATCACCAATGTCGAAACCAGCCAAGCACAACCAAGGTTGCCTCCACCATCTTGTTCTTCGATTTGCCGAACATGGCGTAGCGTGCGAGTTGGTGACCGGATTCACCCGTAAGACGGGGGCCGAACTTCTCCATGAGCGTCACGCCCGACAAGCCTACCTGCGCACGCCCGCAGGGCAGGCTGCGCTGAAGAAATCAAGGATGCATGAGAAGCAAGCCAAGCACTCCGGGCACAAGCCCGATGCCGAACGATCCCGACTCATGAAGAAGGTCCACGATGCCTACGGATCCGAGCAACCGCAGGCGAAATGACACCACCGTCCCCTGAATTTTCACATCTTGGTAGAGCGTCAGGAAAAAAATGTCCTCGTGCAACACTTGCGCAGCGCAGATGGCGCCCCAATCAGCATCTCGCGTACTTGAGTACCTTTTTGAGTACCTTCAACTAGACACCCCAACTGCAACCAACCTGAAACCCGCATAAATTCTAGGATTTCAGCTTTAGTTATATTGACCTTGGGATATAAAGAGGCTCTTACTTCGGTAGGAGCCTCTTTTTCGTTTCTCCGCATTCCAGACCAACATGCGGGACCGATCGCTCCGATCAAGGCTCGATCGGATTCTCGACCTTTTTGTGGCACTGGATTCCCATCGTCTCGATGCGCAGGACCAAATGGGTTTTCAGTCCGCCAACCGGGGTTTGAATCCCGCCTCACGCGTTCGCGACCACCATGCGAAACCAGTTGGCCCGATTCATCAGCACATCGGCGTCCTCGGCTTCCTTGCACTTCACATGCAGGAGATCCACCGCCTCCTCGAATTCAGCTCCTGTGAACGGATAGCCATGCTCTTGGAGACATGCAAGCAAGGCATCGGCACCTTTGCATCCATACAGAGTTGCCCTGAATTTTGGATCCAATTCCGGTTCGTTCAAAAAATCAATGGCACCTTGGATCGACATTGCACTCCTCCATTCTGGCCATCAAGGCCTTTGCCCACTGAGGAGGCAAAAATCAAGCCATATCCCGATCCATTGAGTGATTGATCTTTCACCCATCCATAAACTGACACTGTCATTTCCTGTCAAGACACAGAGCATCCCGAACATGACAAAGGCATCAACACTTGTTCGCGCAAAAAGACGGCAATGTGGGATGAGAAAAGCCATTTTTAGGTGAACTTCGCTTCCGATCTCGTCATCAACGACCCGGACGCATCCTTGTTGCTTTCCTTTCCAGAGGCTTCCTATGAACTTCCATCGCCTGCTCAGCGCAGCCATCCTGTTCTCAGGATTGACCGGCACCGCTTGGTCAGCCGCCAAGTATCCGTTCCCACGCGGACTCACCTACAAGTACGGCACCAAGGCAGGTGGCACCACCGCCCAAGGTGCGGCCATCGTCACGGCGACCGGATCGGAGATCCAAACCGCCTTCAACAACTGGAAGAGCTCACAACTCGACTCGAGCGGCAACACCATGCGCGTGAAGTTCGACGACCCGAACTACACGGTTTCCGAAGGGATCGGCTATGGCATGCTGATCATGGTCTACATGGACAATGCCACCAACAACACCCAAGGTCAGTTCGACAAGCTGTGGGCCTACTACAACAAATACCTCAACGGCAACAAGGTGATGCACTGGAAGATCCAGGGCTTCAGCGGTGTGAACCAGCAGAATGGCGCCACCGATGCGGAGCTCGACGTCGCCTTGGCCCTCCTGATGGCCTACAAGCAGTGGGGCAACGCATCCTATCTCACCGATGCCAAGAATCTGATCTCCGTCATCTGGAGCAAGGAAGTCGCCAACAATCGATTGAAGCCGGGCGATGCCTGGGACGACTACAAGAACCCTTCCTATTTCAGCCCCGGGGCATTGGAACTCTTCAAGTTGGTGGATGCCAACGGCTGGAGTTCCGTGATGACCAATGAATACGCCATGATCAAGGCCAACCAGAACACCACGACCGGCATCACCAGCGACTGGTGCCAGACCTCCGGATCGGCCGTATCGGGCAAGGAATCCAAGCAGTTGGGCATGAACTATGATGGCGTCCGCACCCCTTGGCGCTTGGCGATTGGCTACGCTTGGTATGGCCATGCGGAGGCCAAGGCCATCAACGACAAGCTGGCGGCATGGCTCACCAGCACTTCCAGCCCTGTGGCAGGCAGTCCCGCCAAGGTCATGGATGGATACACGCAGTCCGGCACGGCCACAGGAAAATTCAACGTGGTCACATTCGTTGGCGCCTTTGGTGCGGCAGGCATGAGCAACACCGCCAACCAGACCTGGCTGAACAATTCCTATTACCGCACCCGCGTCGGTGCCGACGGCACCGGGTACTATCACGCCTCGCTCAAGGTTCTGTATCAACTGCTCATGAGTGGCAATTTCAACAATTTCTGGGACGATGCCAGCATGGTCAGCGGCGTTTCCAGCCGCCAGACCTTGCCTGAAGTCAAGGTTTCACGTCAGGGCATGGCACTTCAAATCGAGGCGGGCAGCCTTTCCGACCTGCGTGTGAATCTTGTGGATCTCAAGGGCAGCACCTTGCGAACGGGCACGGCCGACAACGCCCGTCTGTCGCTGGATTTGAGCGGCCTGTCCCAAGGCGCCTACGCCTTGCAACTCAAGAGCTCCAAGGGCTCAGAGGTCCGCACCTTCGCCCTGACGGGCAACTGAGCAGCGCTCCACATCCTCGGTGCCGGACTCATGGAGACGCTCCCGCCGGGGGCGTCTCTTCCGTTTGAGCCATCCCTGACCCGATCTTGGTGCGGAGCTACATTCGTGGACTTGCACCACCCTTCAAAACCATCACGAGGCCCCCATGGAAATCAATTGGCACAACCCCGAATGCTCCTTCCAACGATTGGTGCTGGCTGGCGACATCGGCGGAACCAACACAAACCTTGCCCTGGTCGGTGAATCCGACGGCAAGTTCACCATCGTGGTCGAGACCGTCACGCCCTCCCGCGACATCGACGGCCTGACCAAGCCGATCCGTGAGCTCTTGGATCTGGCACTGGCCAAGCGCGCCGATCTCATTCCCACCCGCGCCTGCATCAGCGCCGCCGGACCCGTGAGCGAAAATCGCTGTTCCATGACCAACCTCGCTTGGACCATCGACGGCCCTGCCTTGGAAGCGACCTTCGGGATTCCCTGCCGCGTCATCAACGACTTCTTGGCGATCGGCTACGGCATCCCCACGCTGGACGTGAACGACTCGAAGCAGATCACCGTGATCCGCCATCCGGACGGCTCAGCACCGCCATCCCAAGCGGCCACCAAGGCGGTGGTCGGACCGGGCACCGGCCTGGGCGTCGGATTTCTCGCATGGGACGGCAAGCGGCACATCCCGGCAAGCTCCGAGGGTGGTCACATCGTATTTGCCCCTTGGGACGCCGACTCCCGCTCGTTCCGCGACTACGTCGAGTCCCGCATCGGAAAAGCTCCTGGCGTCGAGCCGTTCGTTTCGGGCACCGGTATCGGGAACCTGTACGAATGGTGGCGCGACACCAAGGGCGTGCCCGACACCGACGCATGGAAGGCCATCGAAGCCGCCCCGTACCACGAGCGCCCGCGCATGATCTCCGACCTCACCATCGACGATGCCGTCGCTGCCGGGATGATCTCGTTTTTCGTGCGTTTGCTAGGTCGCTACAGTGGTGACATCGCTTCCATCTTCCTGCCCTTGGGTGGCTTGTACCTCGCCGGTGGCGTGGCCCAAAAGCAGCAGAAGTGGATCGAGCACGAGCACCAGTTCGCCCTGGCCTTCGAAAATACCTACAACCTGCACCTTGCGAAGATGTTGCGTCAGGTGCCCATCTACCTCATTCGGGACTACTCCATCAGCCTCTACGGCGCCGCCAACGCCGCACTGGACTGAACCTCAGTAAACATCGCTGAACAACGGCCTGCCGGTTCTCCCGGTGGGCCGTTGTCGTTTCAATCGGGGACCACCAGTCTCTGAACAAATCGCAACAGGTACCCATCCGGATCCTCCACGGTCGCCTGCCTCACCGTCGTGATCGCATCGCCCGTCTGGTAGGCATGCACCGATGGCTCCTGAAAGAAGCGCCCTTCCAAAGCCATCAAGTCCAGTGCCCTATCCAGATCCTCGACCCGGAACGCAAGATTAAGCCCATCCCCCAAGCGCCGTCCGGGCGAACCACGGCAAAGGCTTCCCTCCCGAAAGGCCGACAGCATGAGCTGAGCCCCTTCCTTCTCAAGGAAATGGAATCCCTCATCCTCCCTGGAGAACAGAAGGCGAAATCCCAGCGCAACCAAGTAGAAGTTCAAGGATTTCTGCAGATCGGACACATGCAGTTCCGGGATCAGGGGCGCGAAGTCCATCACACCGCGTCCAGTTCCAGCGCCCGCTCCAAAGCCGTGGCCAGCTCCTCGAGCTTGGTCCACGAAAGGCTCCCGACCCAGTCGGTGAGTTCGGTCTTCGGAAGCGACACCAGCATGTCGCAATGGATGGCGCACTCGTGCTTGAGACCTTCCCGCGCACCCACCTCCACCTGCGTGGAGAGGCCGTCATACGCCGAGAACACCGGCGCACAGATCACCGTGGAATAGCGCGAATCCACCAGAAGCTGCCGACTGACCACCACGAAGACCCTGCTTTTCCGCGGATCCCCACTCGGGGGCGGTTGGACCCGATAGAGATCCCCACGCCTCATGGAAGCCTCTGGAAACCCAACACGTCCCGCGCCTCGTGAGCGTGTTTGGCCCCCATCTTGTCAAGCAACCCCATGTCGCGGGCATCGCGTGCCTGCTTTTCCCGACGCTTCACATGCTCCCGAATGGCCTCTTCCACGAATTCGGAGCGATTTCCCGTCCCCACCATGGGTTCCATGGCTTCCCAGACCGCCGGATCCAGACTGATGGATGTCTTCTTTCTCATACTACGAAAGTATTCCAGAAATCTTCCATGCGAAAACTTTTCCTTGCAACCCATGCAAAAACTGAACATGCGAGCAAGGTTTGTGGCATTATCTTTCTCGCCCTCGTTTGAACGTGGACCCAAAGGGAGAGAGAATGGCCAACGGAGCCCCCGATGCCGCCAGCATGGCGAAGAAGCAGCAGGAGATCTCGGTCGCGGACTTCTTCGCGAAGAACCGCCACATGCTGGGCTTCGACAACGCCCGCAAGGCCCTCCTCACCGCGGTCAAGGAAGCCGTCGACAACTCGCTCGACGCCTGCGAGGAAGCACGCATCCTCCCCGACATCCGGGTAGAGATCCGAAAAGTCGAAGGCGCCGACGACCAGTACACCTTGGTCGTGCGCGACAACGGTCCAGGCATCGTGAAGGCCCAGATCCCCCGGGTGTTCGGCAAGCTCCTTTACGGCTCGAAGTTCCACCGCCTGCGCATGAGCCGAGGCCAGCAGGGCATTGGAATCTCCGCGGCCGGCATGTATGGCCAGATCACCACGGCAAAGCCCGTGCAGATCACCTCCCGCCCCCACAAGTCCAAGCCCGCGCACTACTACGAGCTGCGCATGGACCTCAAGACCAACGAGCCGGTCATCCTGAACGAGCAGGAAGCCGACTGGACCTCGAGCGTCACCGGTACTCAGGTGGCCATCACCATGAAGGCCACCTACTTCCGTGGCCGCCAGTCGGTCGACGAGTACCTCGAGCAGACCGCCATCGCCAACCCCCACGCACGCTTTGTCTTCGTGGCCCCGGACGGCGTGGAGCGCGTCTTCCCGCGCGCCGCCCAGGAACTCCCACCTGAGCCGCTGGAGATCCAGCCGCACCCGCATGGCATCGAGCTGGGCATCTTCACCCGCCTGCTGCAGGACAGCCCCTACAAGAGCCTCGGGGTCTTCATGACCAGCGCCTTCTCGCGGGTCACCAGCCAGATCGCCGCCAAGGTCTGCAAGGAAGCGGGCCTTGCACTTTCCAGCATTCCCGCCGAGGTCCACCCCACCGAAGGCGAGAAGCTCTTTCAGGCCCTCCAGAAGGCCGAGATCCCGCCCCCCCGCACCGACTGCCTCGCGCCCATCGGCGTGGAGCACCTGCTCAAGGGCATGCACAAGGAGCTGGGCGCCGAGTTCTATTCGGCCACCACCCGCAAGCCCGCCATCTACCGCGGCAATCCCTTCCAGATCGAAGTGGGCATCGCCTACGGTGGCAAGCTCGATTCCGACGGCACCGCCCGCGTGATCCGCTTCGCCAACCGCGTGCCGCTGCAGTACCAGCTTTCCGCCTGCGCCTCGACAAAATCCGTCATGGATGTGGGCTGGAAGTCCTACGGGCTTTCCCAGTCCCGCGGCTCGCTCCCGGCGGGCCCGCTTGTCATCATGGTCCACATGGCCTCGGTCTGGGTGCCCTTCACCAACCAAGCGAAGGAAGCCATTGCGGACTACGACGAGATCCGCAAGGAGTTCAAGCTCGCGGTCCAGGAAGCCGGACGCAAGCTTGGCACCTACCTCAAGAAGAAGCAGGCCGCCGCCAACCAGGCCAAGCGCCGCAACGTCTTCAACGCCTACATCGAGGAGGTGGTGCGCGCCTACCAGGCCATCACCACCAAGGACGGCCAGGAGCTGCGCGAAGCCCTGCTTGCCACTTCGCGCAAGAAGACCGAGCTTGCCGAAAAGCTGGAGGCCATGAAGCACAAGGCCGCCCCGGAGGAGATGGAAGGCACGCTGATCATCGGCGAGGACGGCAACCCCATCGTGCCCGGCGCCGCTGCCGCGCTCGAGGAGGAAATGTCCCAGTCCCAAGTGGATGCCGCCGAGAAGATGCTGGAGGACTCCTCGACAGATTCTGTCAATGACGACTCCGAGGCGGAGCCCGTGGAGCGTGCCGACGGCGGCGTGACCGACGGTGTGCTGCCGGGTGATGCGCCCATCGTGCTTTCCGCACCCAAGATCTCCTGGCCCAGCATGACGGCCGGCAAGAAGACCGACAACGCCACCTTGAGCCTGTTCGGCGAGGAGGACGCATGAGCGCCAAGAGAAACATGACCGACGCGAAGATCCTGCAGATGGCCGAGAGCGTGGCCCGCCAAGGACTTCTGGGCGAGGATCCGCTCTTCCATGTGCCCAGCCGCACCCTTGCCAACGTGAACTTCAACGTCGACAAGCGCATCATCGAGATGGGCGAAGGCAAGACGGCCCGCGAGTTCTTCAACTTGGGACAGTCCAAGAAGTTCATGCAGACCATGTTGGTCGCAGAGGCGTGCAAGAGGCTGGTCGCGGCAGGCAAGACGAACTCGATTCGTGACCTGTACTACATGACCAAGCACACCATCGCGGGAACCCGCGAGAACACCTTCGACGACCAGAACGAGTCCGATCCGATCATCGAGGACCTCGAGGTGACGCTGGACTCCCTGCGCGAGGAGTTGCACCTGTTCGCCTCGAACAAGGGCGCCATGGTCGGCGAGATCACGCTGGTTGACGGTGGCGACACCATCGACGCCCGACGCATGGGCACCGGTGGCTGGTCGGTTCCGTCCATCGTGGAACCCGACGTGGTCCAGTTCTTGGATTGCGATGCCAAGTTCATTTTGCTTGTCGAGAAGGACGCCATGTGGCGCCGTCTCAACGAGGACAAGTTCTGGAAGCTGCACCACTGCATTTTGATTCACGGTGGGGGCCAGCCCCCGCGCGGGGTGCGCCGCCTGATGCACCGCATGGTCAACGAGCTCAAGCTCCCGCTCTACGTCTTCGTGGATAACGACCCGTGGGGCTACTACATCTACTCGGTGGTGAAGCAGGGCTCCATTTCGCTTGCCTACGAGTCGCGCCGCATGGCCATTCCGTCGGCCCGCTTCATCGGCCTTTCGAGTGCCGACGTCGAGAAGTACCAGATCCCCGACGAGGTCACGATCCGGCTGGAAGACACCGACATCAACCGCGCCAAGGAGATCATGGCCTACCCGTGGTTCCAGAGCAAGCCCTGGCAGAAGGAGATCCAGCGCATGCTTTCTTCCAAGGTGAAGCTGGAGCTCGAGGCCCTGTCGGCCAAGGGAATCACCTACGCCTCGGACGAGTTCCTGCCGCGAAAGCTCAAGGAAAAGGACTTCCTGGACTGATCCTGTCAGTCCTTCAGGAATCGGTTGTCGGCGTGCATGGCACCTTGCCGGACCGTGTCCTCTTCCAGCCAGCCGCGATGGGCGTCCGGGAAGGCGTCGTATTCGGGCACGTAGGGCTTCAGATCCGCCTGAATTCCATCCTCACAAGTGCTTGAGCAACGCCTCGCAGGCCCGGCTTGCCTTGCGGCTGCGCAAACGCACCAGGCTCAATTGGCGTTCCAGTCGCAGTGGCACCCGAAGCCGGACCAAGGTGCCGCGCTCCAGTTCGCGCGCCACGGCAAGTCGCGAAAGGACGGCGACACCCATGCCGGCCTCGACGAAGGCCTTGATCGCCTCGGTGCTTTCCAGCTCGAGCAAAGGCTTCCAATGCACTTCCTGCCGCAGCAGTTCCCGATCCAGGATGGCCCGCGTGCCGGAACCCGGCTCCCTGGCAATCAAGGGCTCCGACAGGATCCGTCGTAACGG
>JBDKGV010000140.1:0-8930 GCA_039798005.1 Fibrobacterota bacterium | reverse complement strand
CCTTGAGCGCCTTGCCATCCTGCTTCAGGAACTGTCCGGTCAGCCCACGGATCTCCAAGCAATGCACCGGAACTTCCACGCCATCAAGGATCGTGAAGACTATCGCCTCGTGGGGGCATGGATCGACGGCGAGCTCGTCGGGTCGTTGCTGGGCATCCTCTGCACGGATCTGGTCGGCGATGGCCGCCCCTTCATGGTCCTTGAAAACGTCGTGGTCTCCCGATCCCATCACAGGCGAGGCATCGGACGCGCCTTGCTCGAGCACATCGAGGCGCAGTGCCGACGGGACCGGTGCAGCTACGCCATGTTCGTGTCGGGAGCCCAACGCACCGAGGCGCATGCGTTCTACGAATCCATCGGCTATGGCACGGATGCCGTGCAGGGATTCAAGAAGGTCTTCACGCCGATGGATTTTCAAGGGTGAGATGAGACTGCAGCAACTGCGCGGCCAGCCCCACGCAGTCCGCACAGGGGAATCGCAGGTCGCGCTTGAGCGTCCCGCAATGCCCCGAACCGGCCTTCTCCACAAAGGCCGCACGCATGGCCTCCGCCGCATCCGGAACCGCGAGGCAAGCAGCATGGAGCGCCCCGCACTCTCCCTCGGGTGCACGCCCGCCGCCGAAGGCGCGGAAGTCCTCCATCGGAGCGATCTCCAGTCCCGTGGCGCGCTGCCACGCATCGAGCACCGCCTGGGCGCAGTTGAGGTTCTCCGGAAGCTTGTGGAAGACGGAAACGGCATGGTCCTTCATTGGACAGGCAAGCTAACAACGAGCAGGATTCCCGGGGAGCATGGCGTATCCCATGACAGATTCTGTCACGAAATCCTTGTACTTTCCTTGCCATGACCGCCGCCACAAGTGATCAAGTCCTGATTCGTGAAGCCACCTTGGACGATGCCGCCCAGATCGCGGACCTGCTGCGGGCCCAAGGCATCTTCGATCACATCATGGCCGAGCCCGAAGCGCAGACCACGGCGCGACTGACCGAACGCTTGGAGCAATCCATCCCTTCCCACGACACGATCCTGGTCGCGGTGGACCAAGGCGTGGTGGTCGGATTCGGGGCGGTGCGCTGGATGCCCAACCTGATCCTGAAACGCGTGGACGGATATCTCTCCGAGCTGTTCCTGCGCCCGGAGGCCACCGGAAAAGGCATCGGCACCCGGCTTTTGGAACGTTTCGACGCGGAGGCCCATCGACGCGGCGCCGAGAGACTTTGGTGCATCAACCTGCGCGATCGCGAGTCGTACCACCGCTCATACTACCGCAAGGCGGGATGGGACGAGCGCGACATCGCCGTCTTCATGCACCGGTACCCGTAGCGAAAACTCACCGGATACGGAGGGGGTGGCGGAAGACCCCGCAGCCGCCTTGCGACCCAAGTCATGTGCGGTGAGGAGGCTGGAGCCAGGGGGAGACTTCCCCCGCCAAATCCAGCTTTAGCGTTTGCCCTTGGACGGCAGATGGCACTGCACCCGGTGGGACTTGTAGTACTTCTGGTGGTAGATCTCGGCCGGGAAGAATTCATCGGCGGGCGCCACTTGGGTCACGATCGGGGCCGGGAAGGCCTTCTTGGCGGTGAGATCGGCCACGACCGACTTCACGATCTTCTCCTGATCCGGGCCTGCCGTGAAGATCGCCGAGCGGTATTCGGTGCCGACGTCGGGGCCTTGGCGATTGACCGTGGTCGGGTCGTGCATCTCGAAGAAGAAGCGCACCAGCTCCTCGTAGCTGACCTTGGTGCTGTCGTACTCGATCTCGATGGCCTCGGCGTGGCCCGTGGTGCCGGTGCAGGTCATCGGATAGCTGGGACGAGGCCGATGCCCGCCCATGTAGCCGACGCGGCTGGAGACGACCCCGGGCATGGCATCAAAACTCATCTGCACGCCCCAGAAGCAGCCGGCGGCAAACCACGCCCGCGCATGGGGGAGGCGGTCCGGGCGGAAGGTCATCGATTCGGAATTGAGGCAATACCGCTGGCTGGTCGGAGCCGGACCGTCGTCGAACACATGGCCGAGATGCCCGCGACAACGGGTGCAACGGATCTCGGTGCGACTCATTCCGTAGCTGTTGTCGGCGACGCTTTCGATGTTCTCCTTGGCCACGGCGCGGAAGAAGCTGGGCCACCCGGTGCCCGACTCGTACTTCGCGGAGGAATGGAAGAGCGGCAAGCCACAGCCGGCACACAGGTACCACCCCGATTCCTTGTGGGCGTGGAAGCGTCCGCAGAAGGGCTTTTCAGTCTCGTGATGCCGCAGGATCCCGAATGCCTCGGGCGCGAGCAGGTCCTTCCATTCCTTGTCGGACAGCTCGACCGCGGGTTGATTGCGGGCAGGGGTCAACTGCCCCAGAGGATCCAATGTGCGTACCGTCACCATGCGAGAATCTCCCGACTGGGCCTGAGCACCACATCCCCAGAGCGCCGTGAGGACCACCAGAAGACTGCGCCAAGCCACTTGTTTGAGCATGATTCGCAATCTACACGGAATGCATCACTGGAACACGGTACGGCGAAATCAGCCCACGCGCACGCAGTTCCTGCCATTGTTCTTGGCGGAGTAGAGCGCCTTGTCGGCGCGTTCCAGCCAGTCCTTGGGAGATTCGCCGCGATGCAAGCTTGCGGCCCCGACCGAGATGGTCACGGACAGATCCTCCTCCCCGATCACCACCCGCATGGCACGCATCGCCTCCACCGCGCGGGTCGCCATCGGCCCCAGTTCGGCAGGGCGGGTATCGGGAAGCAAAATTGCGAATTCCTCGCCGCCGTAACGCGCCACGAAATCGGTGCGACGGGGAAAGGCGCGGATGAGGGCATCGGCGACCTGGCGCAGCACCTCGTCGCCGGCCGGATGCCCCAGCCGATCGTTCACATTTTTGAAGTGGTCGATGTCCACCATGAGAAGCGAGCACGGCTCGCCGGTGAGATTGCCCAAGGCGGTCATGGCTTGCAGGTGTTCATCAAAACTGGCCCGGTTGTACAGGCGCGTCAAACCGTCCTTGGCCATCTCGGTGCGGGTCTTCGAGAGTTCGCTGCGCACCGATCCCAACTGGCTCACGGCCACTTCCATCTCGCGCTTGGTGCGCACTTGGCGATCGTGCACGAGCTTGCCGATGGTCTCGACGGCCTTGAGCACCTCCCGGCGGATCTCCTCCACCGGCTTTTCCTGCACCACCACCCGCAGGTGCTGGAGCTGCTCACCCACGGTGCCGTCGTCCAAGGCATCCACGGCCACGGTGCGGCCCAGGCGCTGGAGCAAATCCCAGAGCGTGCCGCGCAAGGCCTTCACATTGTGGGTCACGAACTCGCTTTCGAGCCTTCTTTGACTGCCCACGAACTTCTTGAGCCCGGACCAATCGCGCTTGGGTTCGGTCTCGACATGACCGGCCCATTTTTCCCAACCGGCCTTCTGCTCGGCTTCGGTGCCGGTCTCCATGTCGATGTTCTGGGCCCCGAAGGTATGGAGCATCCAGCCCACGACCCGGATCACCTCCTGCGCATCCGGGGTAGGCACAGGAGATCCGTCCTCCACCCGTGCCGAGGTGCCTCCCGACTTTGGCGGCGGCTTGGCTCCGTCGTCCTGAGTGGCAAGTTCCTGACTCAACCAATTCTGCAATTTTCCCCATGCGCCCATAGCACAGAGTTTCGCATTCCATCGCCCCCGATGGCAATGGGAGGTTTCGATCGTCTGACCGCGGCGTCTAGTCGCGGCTGGCGGCCTCGCGCCGGGCAAGCCGTCGCTTGGCCTTTACGATCTGGGAGGGCGACTTGGTCATGCGACTCACGCGCGGCAGCGAAAGCCCATAGCGAAGGGCCAGCATGCGCACGATCCAGGTCAGAAGGACCGTGAGCAGGATGCGCATGTCATAGGGGAAGCCAAGATAGCCGGTCAGGACCCACACGCCGCCACCGGCCAAGGCCGCCGTGGCGTACACGTCGGTGGTGAGGGCGGCCGGGATCTCGCGCACCAGCAGATCGCGCACCACACCGCCTCCGCTTGCCGTGAGCGATGCCATCAGGACCACGGTGAAGGGCGTGGCGCCCAAGCTTTCGGCCTTGGCAGCCCCAATGGCCGCAAAGACGCCAAGCCCCACGGCATCGGCAAAGAGCACCATGTCCCACAAGTGCGCGATGCGCCGCGCCGCCACGAACACCGCGACGCCCGCCAGGATGCAGATGGCCAGGTACGAGCCGTCCTTGAGCGCCGTGGGAGGCGTGGCCCCCAGCAGCACGTCGCGGGCGATGCCTCCGCCCACTCCGGTCGCCGTGGCGAGCACGAAAACGCCCAACAGGTCGAGCTCGTACTTGACCGCGCGAAAGGCGCCGGAAAGCGCGAAGGCGAAGGTCCCCACATAGTCGAGAATCGAAAGGATCACGGGTCTCAGGTCCCTACGATGCGCATGCCGTCATCGAGACGGAAGAGATGGATGCGGGACGGGTCGGGCACCAAGGTCACGAGGTCCGACGGGCTGGGCTCGTTGCCCGGCGCCACACGGGCCACCACCTGGCTCTTGCCCAGCTTGCAATAGACCAAGGACTCCGATCCCAGCGGCTCGACCACATCCACCAGAGCCTTCCAGCCCTTGGCTCCGGTGCGATCCACATGCAAGCTCTCACTACGGATGCCGAACCGCGCGTCCATCGTACCGGTGCTGCGAAGCGCTTGGGTGCGTGCCGCATCCATGAACACCGGATCGCCCGATCCCGGCAGGATCAGGGCCCCGTCCGGGGCGACCTGCACCTCAAGGAAGTTCATCGGAGGCGTGCCCAGGAACCCGGCCACGAAGTCGTTGGCGGGCCGGTTGTAGAGCTCCATGGGGGAGCCGATCTGCCGCACCTTCCCTTGGTCCATCACCACGATCCGGTTCCCCAGGGTCATGGCCTCGACCTGATCGTGCGTGACATAGACCATGGTGGCCTTGAGACGCTGGTGGAGCCGCGCGATCTCGGTGCGCATGCCCACACGCATCTTGGCATCCAAGTTGGAAAGGGGCTCGTCGAAGAGAAAGACCTTGGGCTTTCGCACGATGGCCCGTCCGATCGCCACGCGCTGGCGCTGCCCACCCGACAAGGCCTTGGGGCGGCGCTCCAGGTACGGCAGGATGCCCAGCATGCCGGCCGCTTCGCGCACGCGCACGTCGATCTCCTCGCGAGAGAACTTGCGCAAGCGAAGCCCGAAGGCCATGTTCTCGTAGACGTCCAAGTGCGGATAGAGGGCGTAGCTCTGGAAGACCATGGCCACGTCGCGGTCGCGCGGAGGCACGTCGTTCACCAGTTCGCCGTCGATCTCAAGCTCCCCTTCGGTCAGGTCCTCCAGGCCTGCGATCATGCGCAGCACCGTGGACTTGCCGCAGCCCGAAGGCCCGACCAGCACCAGCAACTCCTGATCGGGAATGACGAGATTGAAGGATTCCACGGCCGTGACCTGACCTTCGTAGACCTTGCGCACCTGGGACAATCGGATCTCAGCCACCTAGCACCACCTTGATCTCGTTGACGGATTCCAACATCACCGAAGGGACCACGTTCCCTTGGATCCTCTCGCCATTGACCTCGATCGAAACGACTCCGCGAGACACCCCTTGGGGGTTCTTGACCTCGATGTGCAAGGTCTTGCCACGAAACCGGCGACGGGCCCGGAACCCCGGCCACTCGGGCGGGATGCACGGATCGATCCGCAGCCCGGTGAGCGACGGCTTGAGCCCGAGAATATACTGCGTGACCGCGACGTAGCTCCAGGACGCCGTGCCGGTGAGCCACGAATTGCGGCTCTGTCCGAAACGCGGGGAGGCCTTGCCGTGGGTGAATTGGCAGTAGACGTAGGGCTCCACCTGCCGGGTCTGGGCATGGTCGTTGAATCGGGCGGGCAGATAGGCCCGGTAGTACTCGTGGGCCCGCGCGCCGTTTCCGGCCAAGGTCTCGGCGATCACCGCCCACGCGTTGGAGTGGCAGAAGATTCCACCGTTCTCCTTGTGCCCTCCCGGGTAGACAAGGAGAGGAAGCGCGATGTGCGGATCGATGGTCTCGTGCGGCGGGTCGCACAGCAACAGCCCGTGCTCGGTGGCAAGCAGGCGATGCACCGACTCCAGGCATTCCCGCATCTGGTCCGGCGTCGCAGCCCCCGAGATCACCGCCCAGGACTGTGCATTGAGGTAGATCGAGCCTTCGGGATTCTTGTGCGACCCCAATGTCCCCCCGGTGGCCGAGATGGCCCGCAGGAACCACTGCCCGTCCCAAGCCGAAGCCTGCAGGTCGGCAAGCACCTTCTGCGCTTCCTCTTCCGCCCACTTGGCATCCGAGTTCTTCTTCTTGGCCGTCGCCAACTGCCCCACCAGCTTGCAGCCCAGGTAGAACATGAAGGTGGTGAAGAGCGACTCGCCAGTGGTGCCGAACTTGATGCAGTCGTTCCAATCGGAGTGCAGGCCTTGGATCAGGCCGTTGCGCCCCTTGTGGTCGATCGAGAACTGGAGCGCCTGTTTGAGGTGCTCATAGACGCTGGCTTCTCCCTTGTCGGCATACGGAAGCACCTTGTCCAGGTACGCCAGGTTCCCGGTCTCAAAGACGAAATTCGTGACCGTGATGGGAAGCCACAGCGTGTCGTCCGAGCGGTACTGCTCGTCGGTGGGCGCCTTCTCGTACCCGGGCCGATGGGTCATCGGCTTCACCAAGGGAAGCGCCCCGCCCGCCGAGGTCTGCCCGGTGAGGATGAGGTCCAGCCGCTCCTCCACCGCCTGCGGGAGGCAATGGGTCACCGCCAGCATGTCCTGCACGGTGTCGCGATAGCCAAGGCCGTCGCGGTCCCCCGCCTCCACCAGCGACACGCCGCGCGACCAGTTGAAGGTCATGTGGCACTGGTAGGCGTTCCACACGTTGACCATGGTGTCGAGCTCCTTGTCGGGAGTCTCCACCTGCAGCGTGTCCAGGGCCAGGTTCCATTCGGCCTTGATGGCCTCCAGTTCGGAGAGCATCCGCGCCCAGTTGCCGTATTCCGCAAGGATCTCGCGGCCCGGCCGCAGGTCGCGCCACGGCGCATCGGGCGCCCCCATGCCCAGCATGAAGACCAGTTCCCGGCTTTCCCCGGGAGCAAGCTCGATGGCGCTGTGCAGGCTGGAACAGCCGTTGTCGCCGCAGGCCAGCGAATCGCCGCAGCGTCCCTTCTCCACGGCGATCGGGTTGGACTGGGTGCGGTACGGCCCCAGGAACAGGTCGCGGTCGGTGTCGAACGAGGTGACCGGCGCTCCGCTCAAACCGAACCAAAGCTCCTCGAAGCCGGGGTTGGTGGCATTGCGCCAGCGGATCATGCCCTCCTGCAGCGACATGCGCACGGTGTACTGGGTGTACTGGAGGTTCTCCAGGTCCTGACGCCAGTTCCAGTTGTTGGCAAGCTCGGCGTAGCTGAAGACGGAAAGGCGGCGGCGCACCTTCGAGGTGTTGGTGATCTTCAGGGCCCAGTATTCGAAGGCCTGCCCCTTCGGGACGAAGCACACGTATTCGGTGGCGATCCCCTCGTACTTCGCCTCGAAGATCGAGTATCCCAAGCCGTGCCGCACCTTGGACTCGTACTTGTCCAAGGGCTTTCCCACCGGCTGCCACGAGGCCGACCAGTAGTCGCCGTTGTCGTCGTCGCGCAGGTACAGGTAGCGCCCCGGCTGATCCACCGGCACGCCGTTGAAGCGCATGCGCAGGATGCGCCCCATGCCCCCCGACTTGTAGAAGCTGTAGCCACCCGCGTTTTGCGTGATGATCCCGCCATAGAGCCGCGAGCCCAGGTAATTGATCCAGGACTTGGGCGTGTCGGGGCGCGTGATCACGTATTCCCGCGCTGCATCGTCGAAGTACCCGTACCGCATGCCTTGAAAGTAGCTCCCCGCATTCCTGTTGCACCGGATTCGCAAGGATGGGCAACGGGAGCCATGGCCCCTTCTCCTGCCCTGGTCGGCCCCGGCCCAAGGCTGCCAGGCCCTCCTCGGGCCTCCTCGCGGCACTTCGCCGCTGCGGGGTCCCGCCCCTGCCGGGCGACGGTCAGGGGGGGTGTCGCCGCCGACGGCGCACATTGAAATGACAATTTTTGTCTTGATACACAGGGACCGGGCTTCTGGCCTGGAAACCGAAATGCAGGCGCTCGGCCCTGCACTTGGTCATGTTTTATGCGCGTTGCTCTGGGCCTTCCCGGCCCAGACCCGGGCCCAGGGCCACTGGCGGCCCTGGGAACCGCCACGGGGGGATTGCCATCCCCCTCGACCCCCTGATTGTGACACTTCGTGGGACGCAAAGCAGTCAAGTCAGGTTGCGCCTTGCGCAGATCTTACCGTTGGCCCTTCTTGAAATGGGTCGTCCGGGCTTTGCCCGCTGCGCGAGCAAAGGACTGTTGTCACCGTCGCTTCGCTTTGTCAGAAGGCGCACGCGGATGCCATGCATGGGACATCTTCAGCAGTCTGCGGACGGCAAGCGCCAAGCAATGGCCACGGCAGTGGCCGTGTGTAGTACCCTTCATGGGGTCCCCGTGTGCGATCCTGATCGCGCGGGGCAAGCTGACAGACATACAAGCACAAGGTTGCTGATCGTGAGTGGTGGCACGACCCGCGAAGTGGTTGCGAAAATGCAGGGTCCCCAGGGATGCCATCCCTGGGTGGCGGTTCTCAGGGCCGCCAGTGGCCCTGAGCCGGGTCTGGGCCGGAGGTCCAGAACGACAGTTTCAAAAAAGGGAGAAAAAACGCTTCATGGAATGTCAGGATATCCGATTTTCAGAAGGGTGCTGCCTGTGGCTGCGTACAGGGTGTCGCGCGTAGCGGCAAGCTCATATGTCTGACCCGTCCCCCTGCTGACGGACGTCACGATCAGGTAGGTTTGACGTATGACAGAGACTCCCAAGTCCCCTCGTAGGACACATGACTCGGCTTTCAAGGAGCGCGCAGTCCAGATGGCCCAAGAGA
>JBDKGV010000139.1:0-8941 GCA_039798005.1 Fibrobacterota bacterium | reverse complement strand
CCCGTGCGGATAGGCACGGAACGATATCTCGATGCGCTGACGTTCCTCGGACAGGATCTGTCGGACGGCATTCAAGCGTTGGGTCGGATCCTTGGTCAGAAAATACGCGCGCCGCAACGCCTGGACAGTCTGGTTCATCTTGCAAGGATACCAAGATCCTTCAGCTCGGAGGATTCCTGATCGGTCCTTTTTCGAGTCAGGCGCCCTTTCTGGCCTCCCCCGCGAATCCTTGGTCGCCGCTTGCCGGAGGCAGCGGATCCGCCTTGGCCTGCACGGGAGCGCTTACCGTCAGGTTGAACACGACCGATGTGCCATTGGGAAGGCTCGCACGCACCGTCGCCGTCCCCAGCACCCCGGAACCGACGATGCTGTAAGCCTGGAGCTGGACCACGCTTCCGCTTTTCATCGCCGGAAGGAAGACGAGCGTGGAGCCCGACTCGACCGTCCAGCTCACCTGGGACAGGTCAATCGCCGTGACCATGGTGGAAAGTTGAATCGTCTCGCCTGCCGTGATATTCAACGAGGTGGGCCCCGATGCCGAGATGGTGCCCGATTGGTTGGCGGCAGGACCGAAGTTCAAGGTGAACAGGACGGACTTCCCGGTGCCTGGAAGGGTTGCACGAACGGTCGCGCTTCCGGAAACCGCCGTGTTGCCTGCCTTCATCCGGACCGTGCCGCCAGTCGAGCCCGATTCGAAGACCACCAGCGCATTGCCCGTCTCGATCCCCCAAGTCACCTGCGAGGGATCAGCACCGGTCACGGTGACCGAAAGCGGCACGCTCGCATCGGCATTGACGCCAACCACCGTGTTCCCGCTTGGCGTCAAGGTCACGCCGGAATTCGAGAGCACACGGACGTTGAACCGCACGAACTTGTCGGTCCCGGCAATCGCCGCCCTGACCACAACATTCCCCTGAACGACCCCACCCGGAAGAACCGCCAAGGCATTGAGCTGCGCCGTGGCACCCGTGCCCACGATGCCCGCATACGCCGACCCTTCCTCGAGGCTCCAAGTCACTTGCGAGGCCGCCGCACCGCTCAACTGCACGCCCAGCCCGACGCTCATCCCCGCCGTCAGATCCAGGTTCGTGCTGCCCAAAGCCGTGATCGAGGCTGCGGTGACTGGGGTGCAGGCCGGGCACTGCCAGCTGCCTTCCATCACGGGGCTCATTCTCAGGGCCACGGCGGGGCCGATCGCCCGCAGCTTGAGATGGGTCCTCGTCGACCCCAGGAAGATCGCGCCATCGGCCCACAGCGGGTCCGTGCCGGTCGGATCGATGCCGTCGGTGCGGTAGCGCAGTTCACAATTGCTGGTGCCGGTGGTGTTCACGCTCACCGATCCGGTCGCATTGAGAACACCCGGCGCGGGCATGAAGGAAGGCACGGTGCAGGTCGAGAGATTGCTCCCTGAATAGGCGTATCGAAGCACGGGGCTTGAAGCCGAGACGGTTGCTCCTGCACCCGTGCGGTAGGCGCGGATGACCAGGTTGCCCGAACCCTGCAGGGTGAAAGGTCCCGCGTATTCCTGGGTCGAGCTTCCGCCCATGGTCGGTGTCGAGCCGTCGGTCGTGTAAAGCACATGGATGTCGGAAGCCGCAAAGGGCCAGCCGTTGACCGACACGCGTGGAAAGCTGCCCGCCGCAGGGCTGGTCAGGGCGCTTTCGTCCAAGGCCAGATCGATGCCGACGCTGGGAGCCACCGTCACTTGGCTGTTGATGGCGATGGCGCCGCTTCCCCCTTGCACATTGGTCGTGCCGTTCCAGACTTCGGAGCCGTCGGTGAGGAGCCCGCGCACTTGAGCCGTGAACGCCACGCCGCTTGGAATATTGTCCACCGCGACCTTGCCTTGGCTCCAAGGGACCTCCTGCAGCAGGACCGTCCCCTTGCCGTCGGCAAGAGTGATCTCCAGCCGGACCTTGTCGACCTTGGGGATCGTCGTGCCGGTGGCGTAGGCCAAGCGCGGCGCCCAGCTCACCGTGGCCGGAGGGGGCGAAGAGGTGACGTCTTCCGATTCACAGGAGGTCAGGACAAGAAGCGTCGCGACAAGGAAAAGTGACTTGAACATCGGCAGGCTCCTTGCGCTCACGGATTCCACGAAAAGCTTGCGGTGCGGGTCGTTCCCGTCTCATTCGAGGCGGGTGCATCCTGTGCGCCGGAACCGCCCAGGAAATACCAAGCGGCACCCCCGGCACCCCCCACGAGGAGGGTCGCGATGATCCATTTTCCGGCGGAAGATTTCTTTTCCTCGACCTTCGGCTCCGGACTTGCCGGGCCGGGTGGAGGTGCTTTCGAGGAATCCACCTTGGCGGCCACCAGAGGTGCCGCCGGAGGCAGGAGCGGATGGCGGGCCGTCTCGACCTGATTGCTCGACAGTTCTTTCGCCACGATGGGAAGCATGCGGGTGAGGATGTCGTCCACATCGCTTGTGGTGGTGCGGGAAACCGAACGCATGATCTCCCCCGATGCCACGTTGACCATCCGCACGCTCACGAGGAAGGTGCGCCCGACCTTGCCGATCGAACCGACGACCATGCGCTCGATCCCCAGCATCTGGCCCATTTCCACGGCGCACTGGCTGTTGTCACAGGCTCCCGATTTCTGAAACCCCTGCTCGGACAGGATCTTGTCCATCTGGGAACGTTCCATCACCCGAAACGACCCCGTCTGCAAGAGCTCGGAGCCCAGCATCTCGGTCATCACCTGGGCTTCTTCCGTGGTCAGGCCACGCGCATCCAAGGGAAGGACGGCCACCATGGGCAACTTGTCCTTGGGGACGGCTTGAGCCTGCGCCCTGGCTTCAGAGGCAAGGAAAATGGCGGCGATCAGCGCGAACACTCTGGGTATCGACATGGAAGTCCTCCTCCGGCAACGCCGGACTTCCCCTCATCGTCCCATTTTCGGATCTCCTTGGCAAGCTTGCCGTGGGATCAAGTCAGGGAGCCTCAGAGCCCTTCGGACAGGAAAGTCCGCAAGCGGGGAATTTCCTCGTCCATGTCCAGATCATGGGCCTTGTCGAAGGTCTCGAACTCCAGAGGAGCGCCATTCTCCTTGAGGAAGGTCATGTGCTTCTTGGAGGTCTCATAGGAGAGCACGGGATCCCAAGGGCCATGCGTGGCCAGGATGCGCTGCCCGGAAAGTCCGGCACCGAAGGCGGCGGGATATTCCTTCCAGAGCGGCATGTAGCCGGAAATGGCAAGGCTCCCGGCCCACGGCGCGGCGGCGCGCACCGTCATTTCCAGCGTCATCACGGCCCCTTGGGAAAAGCCGCCCAAGAGCAGTTGCGAAGCGGGAATCGCCAAGTGGTCGAGCAATTCCCCCAGCGCCTTGCGCGAGGCCTCGAGATCGCGGGCGATGTTGGCGGGATTTTCGAAATCGTACCAGGAAAAGCCACCGAAGTACGGCGTCGGAGCCCGCACCAGCACGACTTCCAGCCAAGGCAGCCCAAGGGCCTTTTGCAGGAAGGTCCAGCCTTGTTCAGAATCCCCCAGGCCGTGGCAGAAGACCAGAGTGCGCTTGGCGGGAACCGAGGAGGGCTGACGAAGAAAATGGAGCATGTCAAAAAGGTAGAACGCGCAAGGCCCAATAGTCTTGCGGGAGGAAATCTAGGCCGCGACCGCCAAGGGAGCCACAAAGCGCGATGCACCGCCTTGAACCAGAACGAGGTAAGCTCCTTGGGCCAAGCGCACCGGCAAAGTGAGGTTGCGGGCACGAGCCGAACCGCCGAAAGAGGCCACGCGCTTGCCATCGGGCCTCAGGACCTCGATGCTGGCCTCGGAGGCGGATTCCAAGCAATAGCTCAGGATCAGCTCACGCCGATAGTCCGCGACGAGGCCGAAATGCAAGTGATCGTGCGACACGCCACCGGTCGAGTTCGGAACAGCACTTGGATGAGCGTACATGTTCATGGAAGGCCCTTTGCCGCCGCCTCGTCTCCCCATTCACCAGCGAAGGGGGAGCAAGTCGATCATACCCTAGGTCGCAAAGCAGCCACGGGAGGTTCAGGGAGATTTGGCCGCGTTGCCCACCGCCATCTTTCACGACGATGGGCACACTTGGTTCTTTCGCCAATCGCGATTGTAACGCTGGAGGAAGGCATCCACAGCAGGGGATGGATTGCAGATGCGATTTCCGTAGACATCCATTTTCAGCGTGGGATGTGAAGTAAGCAGAGATGGTAGATCTTGCAATTGATTCCCTCCAACATACACTTCTTTCAATGAGGGAAATCCACTTACGGAAAGATTCAAATTTGAAAATCCACAATCAACCATGGATAGATTCGTCAACGACGCATTCCCGTCGCCCATACTCCAGTTCACAATTGGATTTCTCGATAAATCCAAACTCACCAGACCGGGAATTCTCTCTGCTTCCTTTTGCCATGACTTGAACTGATTCAACCTAGCAGAAAACGTGATCTTTGGCGTCCCAAAAACAAGACCATTTGGGATATGCAAGGCATCCAAATTCATTTGATATAGGTGTACATTCAAGATGTGATCGCTTTTTGATCGGATTGAAATATCCGCAACGCCACTCAGTGAAATATTTTGCAATGAATTTGCATCAAGAATCGCTCGAATGGCCACGCTATCTTTTGACTCAAGAATCACCGTGATGTATGGCTCTTCCTTGGGACCGATTGCAGGAAAGTCTCCACATCCCATCAGTGCCACAACACTCGCCCACACAAGCCGCTTCATGGCAACACCTCCACAGCATCCCATTCGATACTGCCTTGGGTTGAGGGAAGATTCATGGCGATGAACACACTTGGCTCCTCCGCCAATTGCGATCGTCGCGTTGGAGAAAGGCATCCAGCGCTGGAGATGGATTGCAGATGCGGTTTCCGTAGACACCCACCTTCAATGTTGGATGGGAAAGAAATTGGACTGGAAGATCCTGCAGAAAATTCTCACCCACATTAACTTCCTTCAGAGAAGGGAATTTATTCAGCGAAATATCAAAATCTGTCAACTGACTTGATGTAACCGACACTTCTTCTAAAGTATTGGATATGGTGGAACTTTCCCAATTCGAAATTGGATTTTTGGAAAGATGTAATGAGTTGATTTTTGGAATCATTGAAATCTCGGATGGCCAGCTACGAAGTTGATTGAAACCCAGGCTAAGAATAACCTTCTCGCCGGAAACGGAGAATCCACTTGGCACATGGAAGGTATCCAAGCTTTTTCCTGAAAGATTCAAGCTAAATTCAACCACCTTTGTGCCAATCTTCACAATACTTGCAACCCCAGTTGGGGTAAGGGAATCAAGTCCATTTGCATTCAAGAGAGATCTGACCGAACGAATATCAGCCGAATCGGTAATGGCATAGGTGACAGGCTCATCAGAATTTTCAAGTGCAGTGAAGCCATTGCACCCTCCAAGCCCAAAGCAAATGGTCGCCAATGCAAGTCGCCGCTTCATGGCAACACCTCCCCAGTATCCCATTCGAGAAATGGCTTTGCGAAATGAATGGAACAACATGAACATGACGGCCTTCTTGCGGGTTGCTTGGGCATTGAGGACGTCCTCAATTTATGCTCACCGCGAACGCTGAACAAATTTATCCGTCGCCTTGCCGAAGATTTTGTGCACAACCAGAGCACAATTCAGAAAATCCGCCAAAGCCAAGTGCTTTTGACAAATTCCGTCAAATCAAACATCGGGTCCAGCCACGACTGAAGAGGACTGCCCGTGCGACGGGAGGTCAGCTCAGGTTCAGGCGGGCGAGGTCCTGCAGGAAGCTGTGCAGCGAAAGCAGCTCGCGGATCTTCTCGTCCTCGTAGACGATGTTGTGCTTGGAGGTGATCGGGCTGCCCAAGGAATACGGAGGAATGAGCTGGACATAGCCGCCTTGGTCCAAGCGGATCAGAGGCTGGAATTCCTGCTGGTCCTGGACCTTGAGGCTCATCGACTCCTGAAGTTGCGGAAGGCTCACCACCGTCCTTGCGCCCATGAAGCGCACATGGCGCTCCGCCGCATCCAAGAGAGCAAGCAGCACCCTCAGTTCCGGGCCGGTGATCTGGTTGTCTCCGGTCGGATGAGGCAGGGAGCGATCCAGAAGCACCTCGTAGGCCATCTTCAAGAGACCCAACTCCTTGTATTCGATCTTCATGTCCCCGAGCTCGGGAACCAGGTTGATCATCTTGCGATCGGCCAGGAACCCGATCAGACGCGCGGTGTCGCCCTTGGGCAACCCGTACATGAGCTCCACATGCTCGGCGATCTCGGCCTGATGCCAAGCGTTCGCACCGCCGTCCGGCCTTTTGATGAGCGTGAAGAGAAGTGCCGGCATGGCGTTCTGGACATCCTCGCGATGCTTGCGGACATTGGTTTCCCGCAGGCGTTCCACGACGACCCGCACGATCGCGGAAAGCCAAGGCGGAAGCGAGGCGCACACCTGCTCCCACGCGTTCCCGTCGATCATCACAAGCTCGGCATCCTCCAGCACCGTCGCCGTCGCCGAGCGGGGGCGTCGATCCAGAAGGGACATCTCCCCGAGGATGGCTCCCGGCCCGAGTTCGGCCAGGACCTCGTCGCCCGAGCCATGGTGGCGAGCCACGCTGACCTTGCCCTCCCGCACCAGGTACATGACCTCGCCCGGATCGCCTTCCCGAAAGATGACCGTACCCGCCGCGACCTTCATGGCGCGTCCACGGGGATCATGCTGTAGACTTCGAGAAGATCCGGATCAGGGACGATCAGCTCCTGCTTGGTGCCAAAGCGCACGACTCCCCGTCCGATCAGGATCTGGACCAGCTTCTGCACTTCGATGTGCTTCATCCGGGAACAGAGACAATACTCGTCCATGAGCGGGAACCAATCGTAGGTCGGAAGTCCGCGCTTGCCGCGCCAGTCGCGGGCCTTGAGCGCCAGAAAGCGGGCGAAGCTGTCCTCCGGCCGAGGAATGGTGTGCTGGTTCACCTTGAGGTTGGCATCGCGCAAACGCTGGACGACCACCTGGAGCACCGCATGGAGCCAAGGCACGACCTGCGCAAGCACATGATGAAGGAGGTTCGGGGGAATCACCATCAACTGGCATTCCGTGACGGCCCGGACGCTGGCGCTGCGCGGCAGACCATCGAGCAGGCTCATCTCGCCGATGACGGAGTTGGTCCCCAAGGTCGCCAGATCGATCTGCTGGACCCCTTGGCCCTGGCTGACGGTGAGCTTTCCTTCCCGGACCAAGTAGATGTCACGCGACAGGTCGCCTTCCCGGAACAGCAAGGCACCGGCCTTCAGCACCATGTCGCCGGGCGGTTGCATCGGGCGCAAACCCTCTTTCGCTACGGTCTTGTCTCGGCCAACCCAATCCACGGGACCTCCTGTGTTCCTCATGAGGATAGCATCCCCACACCCCATGACGCAAGCAACGACACGCACTTGCGAGAAGTCGTCTCCCTTGGATGGGAAATCGAGCTTCTCACTGGGGAAGTCCCATTTCTCCCAAGTGGGTTACATGGCCAAAAGGGATCGAAATCGAGCGGTTCATCATAGATGAACCCGCGCACGCACACGTGAGACTTGGCACGGAATTCGGAGTAGAGACAAACCAGATGGGTCGGAATGTTCCGATGCCGGACCAAGGAAAGAACCCGCCATGACAACGGTAGCCGTGACCAGTCTCCATGTCGAACGCGAATCTCCCGTCATCGAACTCTCGGTGGTCCTGGAGCGCCGCTTCCGTCTGGAAGGAGTGCATCTGCTGCCGGAGGCCAATGGCTGGACGGTCCTTCTTCCCGGCGAAGAACAGGGGCGCAGCGCCCTGTTCCGGCCCATTGGAAATCTGGCCCTGGGGACTCTCAAACAGGAGATCCTCGAAGCCTTCCGCAAGCTGCGTCCGGGAGTTTCCCGGCAACTTGGCCTGTGGAACTGATTTCCGCCAATCCACAATCATCCCGCGAGAATCCCAATGAACAAGAACGCCGCCCTCCAGATCACCGACATCCAGATCTGGCCCCTGCACAAGGCCGAAAGCCGCATCAAGGCCATGGTCAGCATCACCCTGAACGACAGCCTGAAGCTTTCCAGCCTCAAGATCGTGGAAGGCCGAAATGGCCTGTTCCTGGCCTACCCTGGAGAGAAAAAGACGGGGACCGACCACTACTTCAATTTCATCTTTCCCACCCGCCGCGAGGTGGGCGATGAGATCCAGCGCGAGGTGCTGGAGCGCTACCACCAGGCACAGGTCTCCCAGGCGGCCTGAGTTCCCGTTCCAAGCCATCCCCGACCTCCGGCCATGCCGGCCGGGGAGGTCTTTTGACAAATTTTGTCACAAAAGGAATCCCCGATGATCGCCACCCTGCATTCGGCCACCCTGGTCGGCCTTTCCGCCACGCCCGTCCGCATCGAATGCGAGGCGGGAACCGGGCTGCCGGGATTCTCGCTGGTAGGACTTCCCGACGGAGCCGTGCGCGAAAGCCGCGACCGCGTCCTTTCGGCCCTGCGCAACAGCGGATTCTCCGTGCCCAACCGCCGCATCACCATCAACCTCGCCCCCGGGGACCTGCGCAAGGAAGGCACCGCCTTCGACCTCCCGGTGGCGCTTTCCGTGCTGATCGCCTCCGAGCAGTGCCTTGCACTGCCGACCGAACTGGAGCGCACCTTCCTTGGGGAGCTGGGCCTGGACGGGCAGATCCGACCGGTGCGCGGATGCCTTGCGATGGTCACCGGACTGCGCGAGATCGGCATCACCCGCGTGGCCGTCCCGATGGCGAACCTCGCCGAAGCCCGCCTGGTGCCCGGGATCGACGCGGTGGGAATCAGCCATCTTTCCCAAGCGACGCGACTCGTCCAGACCTCGGAAATTCCCCCGCAGACACCACTCCAGGCCACCGCTCAATTTCACGCCTCCCCGCCGGACTTCTCCGACGTGCGCGGCCAGGAAAGCGCCAAGCGCGCCCTTGTCATCGCCGCCACCGGCAACCACAACGCC
>JBDKGV010000138.1:0-8963 GCA_039798005.1 Fibrobacterota bacterium | reverse complement strand
AGTCTGGAGGATGCCTGCGATTGGATCTGCGCCTTGGATGGGGAAACCTCAAGACGCTTGGTGGAACTGTTCCATTTCACCTCTCCCGTGCGGGGGATCCTGGCAACGCTTGCCTCGGTTCCGCAAGGGAAGTTCGGCAGCTACGCGCGCCAGTCGACCCTCACGGCATCCAGCCATCACCTGCTTGCCAAGACCTTGAACGACGTTCCGGGCTTGCTTCTCCTGGGCAAGATCGAAGCGGCGGGCAAGCTGCTTGCCGTCTTGTTGGGCGCCGCCGATGGGGTCGCGGGATGGTCGTCCTTCCTTGATTTCTGCATCCAGACCGTGGATGACCCGGCTTCCCACCCGCGCATCACGCTTTCCTTGGGGCGATTGGTGGCGCATCTGGGGGAGTGATCAGCCTTGCGGTGGTCTGGCCAAGTGACGCAAGGCGGCGACCCGCTCAGAGGCGCAGTCTTGGTAGTCCTTCCAGATCGCTACGGCCCCGGCGTCCAGAAAGGCTTGATCGGGGAGGTTCCCGTTGACGATCACGCAGGGGATCCCGGCGTGGTGGGCGCATTCGAGGTCCGCCATGGTGTCGCCAAGGAAGATCGCCTGCACCGGACCGGGGTGGATTTCTTGCCAGCGAGTCAGAAGTTCGGTCGCCAAGGTTTGCTTGGTCGGGACCGCGTGGCCGTAACTGGCCCATTCTCCGGCCTTTTCGAACAGGTCCCACCAGCCCAGGGCTTGGAGCTTGTGACGGGCCCCTTCCCGGAAATTGCCGGTGACCAGGCAGGGGACGAGATCCTCGTGCCGGGCGATCTCCAGAAGCAGCTGTGAGCTGCCGGGAATCTCGCGGGGAGGGATCTCCGTCAACCGTTCGCGCAATCGGCTGGCGTAGGTGTCCAGGAAGACCTCGAACGTGGGGCGGGTTTCTTGGGACGGCGCGTGGACGGCCAGTTCGTGCCAGAGTCCATGGTCGGTGCGACCGGCCATGGAGATCCCGGGGAAGTCGTGACCCGGGAAGAGCGCCTGCAGCGCCTGGTAGAATCCGGTCCTGCCGGCCCCTGCGGCGTCCAGGAGGGTTCCGTCGATGTCGAAAAGGACCAAGGTCTTCATGGGTGCAAGGTAGTGCTTGGCGCAGCGCCAGTGGGGGAATGGGCGACTCGGCACTTTGGCGCCGCCTGGACCTATCTTTCCCGGACATGGCACTTCGCAAGCTTCCAATCGGCATCCAGGACTTCCCTTCCCTGCGCGAGGACGGGTACCTGTATGTGGACAAGACGGAATTTGTCTCTGGTTGAACTGAAGAAGAGGTGCGGCCTATGGGTGACGGGTCAGTTGCACTCGCTCAAATCGATGATACAGGCTGTTCAGGTCGCGGTGGTTGATCCGGAACTGGTTTCGTGCCTTGCATCCTCGATCCGGGGACACTTTGCAGGCAGGATCGTAGTAAGCTTTTTCTGAAGCAAGGGAAGCCAAAAACAAGATGGGGTCGGTGCCTTGGCCGAGCTGTATGGTCGAGCCGTACCTGTATGCGACTCCACTTGGCAGGGTGCATTTTTCGACCTGAACGTAGCAGGTTCGATGGTGTTTCCTTCCCCAATGTCCCAGTATGGATTCAAAGGACCATTCGGCGACCGGATGCATGGATGCGTCAAGCAGTTGGATTCCACCATGTGGATCGTCGATTTTCCCGGTAGCATGATTGAATCCGCGAAGGACCAGTTTCAAACCGGTTTTTTGGCAGTCTCGGCCAACGCGGTGGTTACCCGTGAAATAGAACGTGTCGGCATCGCGGCGATGGCCGAAGCGCTTGGTGAAATCAGCGGTACCGATCGATGCGTACAACCCGCCATCGGGCTCCGGTGTCAGGAGAGTCAGGATGTCACGGGAATGAGCCTTCAATTCCCAATCGTGGAAATCGGGTTCGGAATTTCCGTTGGGAATGATTCCGAATTGGGCCTCCAAGGTGTACCCTCCTGCATTCGGGCTGGAGTATGGGATGCATTTTCCGAAGGCATCGAGTCGGCAGGAGTCGATCCAGCCTCTCCGGTGGATCGATGTCAGTTTTTCAATCAGGGATTGGCGAGTGTCGGTCTCGTGCGTGTATTCATCGAAACATCCGATGATGCGACTTCCGGGAGATCTGGAAAGGCAATGGTTGGAAAGGATCGAGTTCTTGAGCGCCAGCCAAGCATAGATGACACTGCCTGATATCCCAAGAAACAGAATCCTGCCATTTCGTTCTCCGGTGCGGAGTTCCTTGGGAATTTCCTGCAGAAAACGGCCGGGTGCAGTGGGGCAGCGAAGCAGAAATCCAGAAAGTCGTACCTCCGGATATTGAGGGTACAGGATCAGCTTCGCCTCGGGTGCGGAGCAAGCGCGCTCGGGATGTTCCGCATCGATCCAGCGAAGATCGATGCTTGTTTTGAAATTGCCGCCGCTTGCCGCAACCAAGGAACAGGGAATTTCGGACAGTACGCTGAAATTGCTTCCCAGATAGATCTGCTGTTTCGAGTTGTCGTTGTCGGCAAGCTCCTTGTACAGCAATCTTGTGACACCGAAGATTCTCATGATCTTGAAGAGTTCGGCCGGTTCGATATCTGAGATGGGGTCCGCCAATCGGTGGAAGGATGCGGTGATTCTGGAAGCGTAACAATTTGGCCGGGTTTCCTCCCAAGGGAAGACCCTATCTGACTTGTGCTATCTTGTCACAGGATTGACCCAGAGGAGATGAGATGGCTGTGAGTGATCTGGAGCTGCTTGGCAAGGTGATGGAGATCTGGGATCAGGCGCATGTCGCGGCGGAACTGAACAAGGTCTCCCCCGGGGAATGGACGCGCGAGGCCATCAACCGCTGGGTCAACGGCAAGTGCGAAAAGACGCTCTCGCGCAAGGAAGCCAAGCAATTGCAAGGTCTGCTTCCGGCTCCGGACAAGCGGCCCAAGTCCTTCCGTTTCGTCGACCTGTTCGCGGGCATCGGAGGGATCCGTCAGGGCTTCAGCGACATCGGCGGGGAGTGCGTGTTCACCAGCGAATGGAACCCGTTCGCGGTCAAGACCTACAAGGCCAACCATCCGGCCGGGCCGCACCACGTGTTCAATGCCGACATCCGCGAGGTGACCTGCTCGGCGAATCAGGAGATGAGCGAGGATCAGGCCTACGAGCATATCCGCAGCGTGATTCCCGAGCACGAAGTGCTGTTGGCGGGATTTCCCTGCCAGCCGTTTTCCATCGCGGGAGTGTCCAAGAAGAATTCCCTGGGCCGGAAGCATGGCTTCGAATGCGACACCCAAGGGACGCTCTTCTTCGATGTCGCGCGCATCCTGAAGGCGCGCCGTCCGCCGTTCTTTCTCTTGGAGAACGTCAAGAATCTCAAGAGCCACGACAAGGGCAAGACCTTCAATGTGATCCTGAAGGCCTTGGACGAGTTGGGGTATCACGTCGCCGACGTGGAGCATGACGGGACCCATGACCCGAAGATCATCGACGCCGTCCATTTCGTTCCACAGCACCGCGAGCGCATCGTGCTGGTGGGGTTCCGCAAGGATCTCGACCTGCACGAAGGCTTCACCTTGGCCGACATCAAGGAGCAGTTTCCCGAGCGCAAACCGGTGCTTGCCGATGTGCTCGACCCCGAGGATCCGGCCTACATCCTGACCCCCCGGCTTTGGGAATACCTGTACTACTACGCGATGAAGCACAAGGAGAAGGGCAACGGATTCGGCTTCGGTCTGGTGGACGAAACCATGACCACGCGGACCTTGTCGGCGCGCTACTACAAGGACGGATCGGAGATCCTGATCGACCGCGGTTTCAAGGATTCGCGGCCCTTCGATCACCCGACGAACCTGAAGAACCGGCCTCGGCGCCTGACCCCGCGCGAATGCTCGCGCCTGATGGGCTTCGACCGGAAAGGGGAGAGCCGCTTCCGGATCCCGGTCTCGGACACCCAGGCCTACAAGCAGTTCGGCAATTCCGTGGCGGTGCCGGTCTTCGCGGCGGTGGCAAGGATGCTGAAGCCCCGGATCGCCAAGTACGTGGAGACGAACGGGATCACGCTGGACTGAGGTCGCCCTGCGCCAGGGATGCCGCCCGCAGGGACGGGACCCCGCAGCCTGCATGGCACAAACCTCTTTGCGCATGGCGAGGAGGCCCGGCAGGCAGCCCGACCCGAAGGGAGGCGCCCTTCATTCCAACGGATGATTGACAGAATCTGACAACGCGAATGTCACATAAAGGATGTTCGGTTCTTTTTCTCATCTTTATGTTGCGTGGTGGGGTGAGTGGGGTGATAATGAACCGATCGTTCACCCAATCACATAGGCGGAGCCCCGATGGACACGGAAACCAGGGAACTCCTCGACGGTTTTGTCGTGGAGAGCCGGGAAAATCTGGAATTGGCGCAGCGGAACTTGCTGGCCTTGGAAACCGGCGCCGACTCCGAGACGCTCAACGGGTTGTTCAGGGCCATCCACACGGTCAAGGGGGCCTCGGGCTTTTTCCAGCTCACCGTCCTGGGGGGCTTGGCCCATGTGGGCGAGTCGCTCATGTCGCGGGTTCGCGACGGAGACATTCCGGTTACGGCACCGCTTGTGGATCTGCTGCTCAAGACCACCGACACCTTGCTTCAGATGCTGGATCGGGAGGACCTCGGGCAGGGAGTGACGTCTCGGAACTGAAGGCATGTCTTGAGGCGCAATTGCAGGGCAGCGTCCCGGAAGGCACAAGCTCCGAGGATGTCGAAATCCAAGTGCCGGCAATGGCGCCGACCGCCGCAACGCCCGCAGTGGCCCAAGCTCCAGCGGTCATGGCCACCGCAGGACCGGCCACCATCCGCATCGGGGTGGATGTGCTGGATCAACTCCTGGAGCTGATCGGGGAGGTGGTGCTCGGGCGCAATCAGCTCATCACCCGCCATCGCGAGGATCCGGTCTTCAAAGGCTTGTCCCGCAGCATCACCCGCCTGCACCAGCATGTGATCCGGACGCGCATGCAGAATGTGGGAGTCCTGTTCGAACGCTACCGGCGCACCGTGCGCGACCTTTCCCAGCAATTGGGCAAGAAGGTGGAGATCTCGATCGACGGCGGCGAGCTGGAGCTGGACCGGACCGTTCTGGAAGGACTGTCCGATCCCTTGACCCACCTGGTGCGCAACTGCGTCGATCATGGCCTGGAAACGGCCGAAGAACGCTCGCTTGCCGGCAAGCAGGTGGTGGGGACCGTTTCGCTGCGGGCCCTTCACGAGAGTGGTCAGATCATGATCGAGGTGGAGGACGACGGGCGTGGCATCGACCATGAACGGGTGCGGGTGAAGATCGTGGAGAAGGGTTTGGCCTCCATCGAGGAGGCCGCCAAACTTTCCGAGAAGGAACTGGTCGGGTACATCTTTCATCCGGGCTTTTCGACCCGCGACGTGGCCAACGAAGTGTCCGGGCGTGGCGTGGGAATGGATGTGGTCAAGACCAATCTGGTGCGGATGGGATGCGCCGTCGAGGTCTCCTCCCGGCCCGGCAAGGGAACCGTGGTCTCCATCAGCATCCCTCTGACCCAAGCCATGGTGAACTCCTCGGTGATCTCAGGATTGATCGTGGGCATCGGGAATCATACCCTGGCCATTCCCCAGATGGCGGTGAACGAGGTGGTGCGCCTCACGGGGGAGGATCGCCGCGAACGGATCGAGAAGGTCCACGGGCGCGAAGTGTTCAAGCTGCGCGACAAGGTGATCCCGCTTGTGCATCTCGAGGACATCCTGGGGATTCCGCGTACCTATCTCACTGCCGTGGGGGAGATCGGGAAGGAGCGGCGGGGGCATTTGTTCGACCGGCGGGGCGGTGCCGAACTCGACTCCCATGATGAACGCCGCCGTGGCGCGGATCGCCGGATGCGCAGCGAGCTTCTGATCGTCCTTCACTACAAGCACAACTGGTTCGGTGTCCTGGTGGACAGGATCGTGGGGACGGAGGAGATCGTGGTGCGGCGGCCGCCGGAGCTGCTCAAGGGGCGCCGGGTCTTTGCCGGTTCCACCATCCTTGGAAACGGGACCGTCTCCCTGATCCTGGACATCGGCGGCATGGTCGAGATGGCGGGCTTGGATTTTTCCGATCGAAGCCGGGTCCTGAGCGCGCACATCGGTCGATCCTCGAATCCCGAGGTCGAGCAGAGGGTCGTGGTCTTCTCCTGTGCCGAGGGCGAATACTTTGCGATCCCCGTCAATCTCCTCTCCGAGGTGGATCGCTGCACGGTGGATGACATCCGCCGCGTGGGCTCGCGTGAGTTCATCCAGCGCCACGGGGCGAGCATTCCCCTCCTGCGCCTGGACAAGCACTTGGACATCACCGCCATGGATCCTGCGCGACGCAGCTTCGTGGTCCTGACGCCTTCCCGATTGACCTACCCGATGGCGCTGGTGGTCGGGAAGATCGAAGGGACGCTCGTGCTCGGGGAGGACATCAACACCAAGGAAGCCGATGAGAAGGGGATCATGGGGACCTTCTTCCGGGATGGACGCCTGATCAGCCTGATCGACATCTATTCCCTGCTTCACAAGTCGGACCCCGACCGCTATCGCACCGATGTGCGGCAGAGTCTGCAGCAGTGCCGCATCCTGCTGGCGGAGGATCAGCTCTTCTTCCGTCAGCTCGTGGTCCAGTATTTCCGGTCCCACGGGATCCGCAGCGTGCTTGCGGTGGTCAATGGCCGTGAAGCCATCGAGGAACTGGCACGCAACCCCACCGGGTACGATGTGGTCGTGTCCGATATCGAGATGCCCGTGATGAACGGGTATCAGCTCGTCTCGATGATCAAGTCCGACCCGCGCTTGGCCCGGATCCCGGTCATGGCGCTGACTTCCCTCGAAGGGGAGGCGAACATGCAGAAGGGATTCGAGGCGGGGTTTGACGCCTACGAGATCAAGCTGGACAAGGACAAGGTGCTGCGATGCCTCGATCGCCTGCTTGGGACCGCATCGGCTCGGAACGGAGAATAAGCATGGAATATGCAGCCTTCCTGATCGGGGACGATCTGTTTGCCATCCCGGTGGCGTTGGTTCAGGAAATCGGAAAGCCCGTGGAGATCTTTCCCGTCCCGGGCCACGACGCCCGGGTGGCGGGTCTGGTCAATTTGCGGGGGCGAACGGCCGTGGCTCTGGACCTGCGGCGGGCGCTCCTGGGTCCCGAGGCGATCGCCCGTTGCCGCGAGCGTTGCAAGTTCATCGTGCTGGAGACGACCTCGACGCTTCCTCGCCAGGCCCGTGAACTGGGCTTGGATTCCCACTGTGAGACGCTTGTCCTGTTGGTGGACGAGGTGCACGGCATCGTCGATGGACAGCGCTTGGAATTCCATCCGCCACCTGCGCATGTGGGCGAGCGCCATGTCGAGGGCGTCATGAAGTTGGGAGACCGCCTGATGACCCTCATCTCCATCCCTCACCTGATCGAAGACCTGATGCCCCGCAAGGAGGAATTGTCGTGAAAAACATTGCCCAAAAACGTTTCAGCATCTTCGATCCGGCGATCCGTTTCGAGCACCGCGAATTCTACGAGCGCATCGTGAGTGAGCTCAACGGCTTGCTTCCGGTTTGCAACCAAGGCGAATCGACGGCGGTGGAGATTTCCGAAAGTCCGACCGAGCAGGAGCAGATCACCGAACTGATGAAGCGGGTGGAATCCTTCTCCGGCGACCTCCTTGAGGTGACCAAGAAGCTCTTCGACCAGTACTACGTGGCCAAGGAGGCGTTGCATCGGTCGATCCTCACCACCACGGCCTACAACAAGATCAATACCCTTGACCGCAACCTGCTCGAGCGGACCTGCGATGTGCGCTGGTGGGCGCTCGAGACGGCCTTCTCCGCCTGTCTTGCCATCTGGGCGCGGGTGTGCGAGCAGGCGCGCTTGCTGTCCGAGCATCGCGCAAACGAAGGATCCCAGGTCAAGGATGAACTTCCCGAACTCTCCGACATCCCTTCGGTGATGCGCACCGAGGGCTTGCAGGCCTTCCGCGCAAGGTTCGACACCTGGCGGGCCAAGCGCACCGAGAAGTCGTTCCGGGCCCAGGCGGAGGCCTTTGCGAAAAGTCTCATCGAATTGGATGGGTCGATCCAATTTTCGTGCGCAAGGCTTGAGGACATCCGGCATTCCTACACGCTCTACCGCGACATCGTCCTTGCTTCAAGGGAAGGGGTGGTGCTGGCCAACGCCAACCCCGACCAGCGGGCGCGGGTGCTGGGGATGGACGTTTCGCAGGAAGGCTGGTTCCTCCATGCTCTGGAGACGCGCAACGGCACGGAGTACCATGCCCAGGATCTCGGTGTCTCCCAAGTGGAGATGCGCAGGTCGCTGGTGTACGCGACCGCGGTGCGCGAGGCCTCGCATGAGAACGGGCGGGCTGTCGGGGCCATGGGCGTCTTCTTCGACTTCCAAGGCGAAGCGGCCCTGATTCTCGAGGAGTACATGCCTCGCGATGCCGCCGGAGATGTCGTCGAAGGGGCGTATTCCCTCTTCACCGACCGGGAAGGAACGGTGATCGCCTCGACGGATCCGATCTGTCTCAAGGCGGGAACCGTGGCCCACCTGCCGCGGATCAACCGTTGCCTTGGCGCCGGGGAACGCGCCGCCCAGTACATGGTGTTTGAGGGAGTGGAGTCGGCCATCTTTTCCGCATGCACCGACGGCTACCTCGATTACCGTGGCCTGGGGTGGAGCTCGCATGTGATCGTGCCCAAGGCGCACCTCTTTGAACTGGCGGTTCCGCCTGAGGGAATTGGAATCACGGCCGAGGAGCTGATGGATTCGCGCATCATCCCGGAGATCAACAAGCAGACCTACCTGCGGGTCCAGGACGACAAGGAATCGATCCAGCTCATCTCGCTCAACGGCATCGTCTTTGCCAGCAAGCTTGGCAAGCGGGGTGGAGCTCTGGGGCCGATCTTCAACCAGATCACCCGCACCGGCGACTTCGTGACCTCCCGGATGGAGGACATT
>JBDKGV010000137.1:0-9066 GCA_039798005.1 Fibrobacterota bacterium | reverse complement strand
GCGGCACAGCCCTGACCGCGACTCTGCGAAGTGAATAGCCCGTACTGGGCCTCGCCTGTGGACAGGGGAGTCTTTTGTACCTGAAAGCCGCTGCGGGTGCGCATGTTCATGTCGGTCTGGATGCGCAGGCTTGATCCGGTGGCGTAGCGCTCGCAGAAGAAGAAGTCGAACTTGTAGGTGTTCCCGGCGACCAGGCCCAAGGTGTCCAGCTTCACGGTCGAGGAGGATGCGCCATGGACACCGCCCAAGTCGACGACCAAGCGGTTGTCGATGAAGAACCAGACGTCGTCGTCGCCCCGGAAGTTGAAGGTCTGCCCTTTGCGGTAGTCGAATTCGCCGTGGCTTTCCAGGCAGAAGCTGAAGTTGTGCTGGATCCCGCCGCTTCCCGCGATCAGGTTGAGGCGGGGATTGGGGCTGCCATCGGGCAGGGTCCTGAAGTCGTCGATCGGGAAATACTGCGGATTGTCGTAGATGTACGAGCCGGTCGCCGAATCCAGTTCAAGGGGGATGTCGCGGCAGGTTTCCGTGTTCACGCCCGCCACGCTTTGGAACCAGTCCTTGCCGAGGTGGGTGTCGATGGTGTCGCCGACCTTGGCCGTTCCAAGAGCACCTCCGGTGATGCGATTGAAGACCAGCGGATTCTTGATGGGCTTGCGGTTGGGGTCCAAGTTGGGCAGGATCATGTTCTTGAGGACGCCGTTCCAGCCCTTCTGGAAGTTGGGATGGCTTTCATCGAAATCGCGGACCGTGGCGGCGAGCAAGGCGATGTTGCAAAGGCCGGTCTCACCTCCGTAGAAGGATCGGATCACGGGAGCGCTCTCGCCCGGGCTTTGGGAAATCCAGACCGTGTCCTTGGAGGCAAGCGTCGTGGCGATGTCGAAACCTTCGGTGCCTCCAATGCCTGTGGACCCGAAACGCTGTCCGTTGCCCGCCCTGAACAAGGGCTTTCCGATCCGGTCGTACCAAGAGAAGCGGAACCAACCGCAATAGCCGGAAACCGGGGACATGGGCAGGAATCGCAACCCATCGAAGGACACGCGCGGACTTTGGATGGGGATCGCACCATTCCACGGATTGAAGAGCATCAAGGTCTTGGCCTTGGGCTTGGAACGTTCCACCTTGGCGGGTCCGGACGGTTCGGGAGTGGGGCGAATCCAAACGGTGTCTTCCTCAAGCAGGGAATCCAGCTCCATGGGAATGGGAAGCGGGAGGATGCCGGTGGCCGTGAAATAGCTGGTGCCCGCAGCGTTGCGCAGGAGCGGGCGCAGGTGGGCATGCCCGATCAGAGTGGTGGCCAGCCAGCCTTCGGGGTGGGCCTTCGAAGGTTTCATCACGCTCCATGCGCCACCGTCGTTCTGGAAGGAGGCCGCAGGCAGCGAGTCGTGGCCCCACGGATTCAGGATCATGACGGTGGTCTGGCGGGGACGGATGCCGGTGAGCACGGGCGCACCGTTGGGCATCGGGGTGGGAAGGATCCAAACGGTATCGGAGGTCGCAAGGACGCTTGCGATGTCCAGGAAGGTCTGCCCTTTGCCCAATCCGGTCTTGTCGTAGCTGACGCTCCAGTCGGACTTCGCGAAGAAGATGCCGCTCTGGCTCACGGGCTTGGTCGGGTCGTAGGTGGTGGGCAGGGTGAGGGAATACCACCCGTCCACCTGCGCGGGAATGCTTCCGGCCGTGCCGGGGCCGTTCCAATTCTTGCCGTTCCACCAGCCGCAAACACTGAATGCATAGCCTGAATCGGGCCATGCATTCAGGAGGCGAACCACCTTGGCGGCTTGGGCTTGATTCAGACAAGCCAAGACAAACAGCAACGCGATGCGAAATGCTGACTTCATGCGGACGCTCCCCCCGTATTCGTGCCTCATGGCATCCCTGGATCGAACGGGGATGACGAGTCCCCCTTCGTGTGTTCCCGCCGCGGCCTTGGTCGATTCCTCCGATGGATCTGTCGAACCAGGATCGCAGCGAGAACGGGAAGTTCGGATGGATTCCGAACTGACGCTATCGGCTCTCGCAGGAAGCGTGGACCGTGAGGTCCTCAAGCCACGAGTCGCACCCGCACCTTGAGGACCCGCGAACCCTATCGCAGCGGCTGGATGGTCAGGCGCTCGGCTCCGGACCGGGCGAAATAGATGCCTTGGGGGAGTCCTGCGAGATCAAGCCTTGCCTGACTCTCGGGCCCCATGGAGGTCCGTACCAAGCGGCCTTGGATGTCGTGCAAGGTGATGGACTGGCTGGATTCGAGGAATCGACCGGCGTGGCGCAATTGCCTGGTGTCTTGGCGCCTCAGGGACTGGACGCCGACGGGGACGCTGTTGTCCACGCCGTAGAGGATGCCGCGTCCTTCGGTGGCGAGATACACGCGCCCGAAGACCCGCGGATCGCCGACCATCTGATGGATGATGCCGAACTGGTGTTGCGCATCGTTGAGGCGTTCCCAGGACTTTGCGCTGTCGATGGAGCGGAAGATTCCGGTGACTCCGCCGACGGTGCCCCAGATGTAGAGGGCCGGATAGGCTGCCTTGGGCGCGGCCATCCCCACGGCGATGGTCGAGGCGTTGGTCACGGAGGCGATGCGGGTGAAGGAGGTGCCGCCGTTGTTGGAATGCCACAGCCCTTGCTGCGCCGCGGTGCCTGCACCGGTGGTGATCCAGATGTGGCCCGCCTTGGCGGGCACGGTGACGCCGCTGCCCGAGACTCCCCAACTTGGCGAGGAGGTGAAGGTGGTGGAGGACTTGGCAAAGCTTTGGCCACCGTCGCGGCTGGAATAGAAGAGGCCGTTCAGGCGATCAAAGACATGCAGGAGCTTGTCATCGGCGCGGTCTGCCAAAGGCACGGCGGATCCGATCGCCGATGCCCCCAAGGTCAATCCGGTGCTGGCGGTCCAGGTGGTTCCCAGGTCGCTGCTCCAGTGAGGATTGCTGGAGCCAGGAGCACACCAAAGAAGCGTACTTCCATTGGCCGAAAAGGCCAGGGCACGCGTGCCGCCGCTGGTGGTGCCGGTGGGCTGGGTGGCGAATCCCGTCCAAGTCTTGCCCGAGTCGGTGCTGAAGGTGCCCTTTGTCTTGAAGGCGGTCGCTCCCGAATGCGCCTTGGCAAAATGTGAGGACTTCAGCCACGCGACATCGATCGACATGGTGGATCCCATGTCAGGTGTGTGGGTGTGGTTCGGGGAGCGATCCAGCCGCTCGTGCCGGAAACCTCCTTGGTCGCCGGCCGAGGTGAGCAAAGGCGCTCCCGAAGGCGGGCTGATCACTTGGGTCGAGACGAGCTCCTCGAAATTGGAGTCCGCTGCGGCCCACGTGGGCTTTGGCGAAAACAGGTCGGTGGTGCGGTACACGCCGGCACCGGTTCCGTACAGGGCGACGGTGGAGTCGAAGGGGTCGATGGCCACTCCGGAGATCCAGTGGGGACCCCGGATGGATTTCCACGGGGTCGGGGAATTGTCGATGGTTCCCGCATTGGCAAAATCGTTGGTGGGGGTGACGACCTTCCAGGTGGCGCCCTTGTCGCGCGACATCCAGACGCCGTCTCCGCCGTATTTCTGGCCGGCATTTTCCCAAGCCCAGCGGCAGATGGTTCCGACCACAAGGATCGACGGATTCTGGCGGGACACCGCAACGGTGCCGAATCCCGATCCGGTGGGAGGCGTCACGTTGGTCCAGGCGCCGGAGGTGATCTGGTAGCGCCAGATCTGCCCTTTGCCGGAACTGTTCTGATCGGCGCGCTGGTTGAAGGTGATCCAAAGATCATCGCCCACCAAGGTCGCGTTGGTGCCCACCACGGAGTCGGGCTGCCCCGGAAGGAGACTCCAGGAAGCTCCGGCGTCCAGTGAGCGCCAGATCGCCCCGAGGCCGTTGTTGGATTTGCCAAAGCTTGTGTAGATCGTCTTGGAGGCGACTCCCGGCTTTGCGCTGTTTGGATCAATGACGACGAACATCCCGTCACCTCTGGGCGCGGTCTTCAAGGAGTCGAAGGTCTTGCCGCCGTCGATGCTTTTCCAGATGCTGCCTTGGAAGGTGGTGGTGACGGTCGTGGCGCCGTAATACACCGAATCCCAAGGATTGCTTGCGAGGTAGAGCGTGGTTCCCAGATTGGGATCGAAGGCGAGTCTCTCCCCGGCATTGCGTCCGGTCTGGTTGCCGCCCACCTTGAGATGCAGCGGCGTGGTCCGGAAGGTCTTGCCGGTGTCGGTGGAGATCTGGACATTGCCCATGCCGCCCCAGCTGGCGGTGTACTTGCCGGTCAGGAGCGCGACCTTGGCGCCGTCCCGAGGGTCCAAGGCGATGGACAGGATGCCCATGTCGTTGGCGCCTCCGGTCATCCAGTCGGTGATGGGGAGCCAAGAGCTGGAGGGGGCGTGCCAGCGGTAGGCGCCACCCATGTCGGTGCGAGCGTACATGAGCCCTTTGACGGTCGGGTGGGTCACGAAGCCGGGCACATAGCCCCCGCCACCGATCACCACGCTCTTCCATGCATAGGCGGCAAAGGTTGATCCGGACAGGGCGAGCCCCAGTGCCAGAACCATGCGTGCGGATTTTCTCATCGACGTGCCTCCCTCGATCTGTGCATGAGCGCCCCTAGCCCCACTCTTTGGCGTTGGACGAATCGGGAAGATGACGCAGGGTCGATGCCGGTGCACCCCAATGCCGGAATGGGTGTGGACCGCGTGGACCACGAACCGGACCGGACACGAAAAAGCCCCCTTTGCTCGATGGCTGAAAGGGGGCTTCGCGGTTCTTCAGGAACCTGTCATCCGGATGGTCAGTCGTCGCCGTGTCCGGCCTGAGGCTCCTTGGGGCAGACGTATTCCAACAGGAACGGCATCGAGAGGAACAGGATCGAGATGCCAGCGGCATAGCCCACCACGGCGAGCATGCCGATGGTGTTCAGACCCTTGTGCCCGACCACGACAAGCGACAGGAAGCCGAACGCGTTGGTGAGCGTGCCAGCCAGAACCGAGGACCCGGCATTGTGCAGGATCTCCCCGATGTGCCCCTTGCCCATCTCCATGCGGCGATGGTACAGGTGGATGGTGGCATCGACCGTATTGGACAGGAGCGCCGGCAGCACCACGATGTTGAACATGCCAAGCTTGAGGCCCATCCAACCCATCGCGCCGTAGGTCCACCACGAGATCAGGCCGACATAGCCCATGTTCACGATCATGCCGCGCCAGGAGCGGGTGTCCAGGAAGACGATCGCGCCCAGGAACAGGAAGACGAACAGTGCAAGCGACCTCACGTCGCTCTTGACCATGTCCACGACATCGGCGTAGATGAAGCCGGTGGAGGCGACCAGCACGGTGTCGTTTGCCGTGGTGAAGTGGGAGTAGCGGTCCTGGAACTTCTTGCTTTCGATGGCGTCGGACTCGCGCATGTCGGCGTAGATCAGGCCGAACTTGCCGTGGCTGCCGTCGGCCTCGGTCAGGAAGCGACGGGCATAGGGCGGCAACGAGTCGAACCCGAAGGTGTCGCACACGGTGTAGTTGCGCAAGGTCTTGAGCTTGGCCTTCTCCGCGGAGTCGGCCTTCGCGAACTCGGGTCCGTCAAGCAGGGTGCGGATGCGTCCAAGGACCTCCAGACGGTTGAGCTGATCCTCCTTGCGGGGCACGAAGGACTGGATGGTCACGAAGCTCTTGAGCATGGTGTCGGCAGGAGAGCCGAAACGGGCGCCCAAGGTGTCGTGCACCTGACGCATGGAGGCTTCGCTGTTGGCAAGCACGACCGAGGGCGAGGTGTTCTTGCCCTTGCCCACGGCGCGACCATAGCTGATTCCGCCTTGTTGAGCCGCCTTCACCTTGGACTGGTCGGTCATCAGGGAATCGATCTTGGAGGTCAGCCAATGGAACTTGCCTTTGCCGCTGCGCAGGTTCTTGAAGTCGTTCTCGAACTCCACCGAGGGGGCGAAGGACATGAACACCGTGATGGCGATGGTCAATCCGAACGAGGTCCAAAGGACCCATGGACGCCAAGTCATGCGGGGAACCAGGATGGCTCCGGTGGTGTGGCTCTGCGACGGGAAGAACCAGGAAAGGCGATTCCATCCCTTGTTGCTCAATCCGCTGCCGATCGAAAGAAGCGCGAACAGGAGGGGAGGAAGCAATGTCATGGAGGCGAGGAAGGCCAACGCCACGCCCATCGAGACGACGATGCCGAATTCCTTGAAGCCCTGGAAGTGCCCGATTTGAAGCGCGAGCATGCACACGATGGCGGCGACCATGGCCGATGCCAGCGAGCGTCCGGTGCGCGAGAGCGAAAGCACCATGGCGTCCTGCGCATCGTATCCGTTGCGACGCTCCTCCATCCAGCGGGAGTACACATGGATGCTGTACTCGATGCCAAGACCTGAAAGCAGGGCAAGCACGAAGGAGGTCAGGACGGTCAGGCGTCCGTAGACCAGCTCGGCGGCGCCCATCATCCAGGCCATGGCGCAAAGGAGGGGCACGAACACCACGAGCACATTGCCGGGGCGGCGCATGTAGAACAACAGGAGCCCCAGGATCAGCGTGATGGCGACCATCGAGGAGATCCACATGTCCGAGTTGATGTCCTCGAGTTCGGAGGACGGATCGGAATAGGCGCCGACCACCTTGAAGTGGACGGTGATCCCAAGGGCCTTCTGCACCTTCTCGGAAAGCGCGCGGCCCTGATCGAGAGCCTCCTGGGCGAACGCCGCATCGGTGGATGGCTTGTCCAGCTGTGCGATGACCACGCCCACCCACTTGCCCTTCTCCGCGTGCCAGCCGATCATGCGATCGTTCAGCGAGTCGGGAAGCACAGGGGCAGGGGTTGCGGCGACGGCGGCGGCCGTTCCCAGCGCCGGGGCGCTGGCCTTGGGCTTGGAGGTCTCCTTCTCGATGGTGGACAGGAGCTTTTCGACGACATCCATCGGCATGCCCTGCTTGTAGAGGGACATGCGTTCCGGCCAACCGTCGAGATTGGCGGGGGCCTTGGGTTCGTCGCTGAGATCAAGGAGCAGGGGATTGAAGTTTTCCGCACCCTTGCTCATGGAGGTCAGGCGGTTCTCGAGATCCTCCAACTGATCCACCGGCAGGTACATCAGGGCGTGGCGCATGAAGAAGGAGCGATCCTCGTCGTACTGGACCCATTTGACCGGCTGCCAAGCCTGCAGGCTTTCGGCCAGGGCCTTCTGGAACCGGCCGAGGTTTTCGGCCGAGGAATCCTCGAAGGCCAGCGTGTAGAAGTCCGTGGAACCCAAGCGCTTCTCGGAAAGATGCAGGGCCTTCACGGAAGGGGTGCTGGAGGGAAGCAGCAGCTTCAGATCGGTGCTGATCCGCAGCTTTCCGGCCATGACGGCCATGAACGCCGTGAAAAGCAGGAAGACGCCCAGGCTGAGCCAAGGATGGCGGGAGGTCACCCGCACATACCATGCGGCGATTCCAGTGGTGGGGGCAGGACGATGACTCATGTGTGGGGTCCTTCTCGGAGGTTCTGAGCACTAAAGCGTAAAAATGTTTGGGAAAAGAAAAAGCCCGCACGGTTGGCGGGCTTCGCATCTCAGAGGTGAACTGCGCTTACTTGCGCCAGTCCAACGCACCCTTGCGGTAGAGATAGAGGTAGGCGGATTCCAACAGGACAAGGAAGAACAGGAAGGCCCAGAGCATTTCCCAGCCGCCCTTGAGGAAACGTACGGCCCAAGGGTAGAGGAAGGCGACTTCCAGGTCGAAGGCAAGGAACAGGACGGCCACGAGGTAGAACTTGACCGAGACGCGGTCGCCGGCAGTGCCCACGGTGGAGCTCAATCCGCATTCGTAGGGCTCGTCCTTGGAACGCCACGTCGTCCGATTGCGGTTGAGGAACCAATTGAAGGCGGTCATGCCGGTCGGTGCAAGCAGGCCGATCAGGGCAAGCACCGTGAACGGGAATACGATTTCGAAGGTGTCCATAGTTTCTCCAAGATAAACATTCGCGCGGGGAATATCCAGCAGGGAAAAGTCCCTTATTGGATCTCGCGGACCGCGCTGGCGGTGAGGTTGCGTTTCCTCGCAACGCGCCCTGAACAGAAAAGGAAAAGGCACCGCATTCGCGGTGCCTTCCTACCCATTGATGAACTGTCAGCGGATCAAGGAGTCGTGGTGGTCGTGGTGGTTGCGGCAGCGGCTTCCTTGGCGGCCTTGGCAGCCTTGGCGGCTTCGATGCGCTTCTCGATGTCGGCGCGCTTGGCTTCGACGCGAGCCTTGACTTCGGTGCGCTTGGCGTCGATCTCAGCCACGTGTGCCTTGATCTTCTCCTGGACTTCGACCGGGAGCTTGGCGATCACGGAGTCGCGGCGCACCTTCTGGATGGCGTGCAGGGAGTCGAGCTTGACCTTGATCTCGGCGCCCTTGAGCTTCTGGAACTCAGCGACCTTGGCTTCGATCTCGGTGCGGTGCTTCTTGATCTCGGTGCGGATGGAATCCGGCAACTTTGCGGTGGCCTCAGCGAACTTGGCGCTGTCCTTCTTGGCAAAGCCAGCGTACTTGGCGGAATCGGCCTTCCAGCATTCCTTCTCGGCCTTGATCACGGAGTCGAGCTTGGCGCCGACGTGGAATTCCGGCAGTGCCGGGCGGACCTTGACGGAGTCGGGCGCTTCGCCAGCGAAGGAAGCGACACTTGCGAGGGCGATGGCGGCGATGAGCTTCTTCATTTCAGTCTCCAGTAGTTGTTTGTTACGGGCCGATTGGCCGTATGCTTTTCAATAGATCAAGTCTCGTGCCAATTGATTTTCGGTGGCTATGTCTTGGAATCTCCAGAGAATTTCAGACCAAATCTGGGGCAGAAACGGGCACGCCCTGGTGGATTGCCCCAATTTGCGATTGCCTTGAGGTCTTTGAGGTCTTTCGATTCCGTGCGCGCGTCCTGTCGAGCTGACCCGAAAGGGAAAAACGAAAAGGCACCGCATTCGCGGTGCCTTCCTGTCCTCAATGCGAGGTCAGTGCAATCAAGGAGTCGTGGTGGTCGCTGCGGCAGCTTCCTTGGCGGCCTTGGCGGCTTCAATGCGCTTCTCGATGTCGGCGCGCTTGGCTTCGACGCGAGCCTTGACTTCGGTGCGCTTGGCGTC
>JBDKGV010000136.1:0-9105 GCA_039798005.1 Fibrobacterota bacterium | reverse complement strand
CGACGTGACCGGCATCACCTATCCGATCGTGAAGCACAGCTACTTGGTCAAGGACCCGAACGACGTGCCGCGCATCATGCGCGAGGCGTTCCACATCTCCATGACCGGTCGTCCCGGTCCGGTGCTCATTGATCTGCCCAAGGACATCACCGCGGCGCCTTGCACCGCGAAGTACGTGTCGGATGTGGATCTGCCGGGTTACGAACTGCCTTCCGACCCGGAGACCGCAGACCTGAAGCTCTTGGCGCAGCTCCTGTCCCGTGCCCGCAAGCCGGTCCTGTACGTGGGCCAAGGCGCGGTGATCTCCGGAGCCGGCAGCGCCATCCTGCGCCTGGCGGAAAAGCTCAATGCGCCGGTGGTGAACTCGCTTTTGGGCAAGGGCGCCGTGCCCGAGGACCACACCTTGCACCTGGGAATGCTCGGGATGCACGGGACGGCCTACGCCAACAAGGCCGTGATGAACTGCGATCTGATCCTTTCGATCGGTGCCCGCTGGGACGACCGCATCGTGGGCAAGGTCTCGGAGTTCTGCGCCGACGCGGTGAAGATCCACATCGACATCGATCCCACTGAAAACGCCAAGATCATCCAGCCCGACCTCTTCGTGTGCGGCGACGCCCGCACCGTGATCGAGGAACTGCTGCCCTTCGTGGCCAAGCTCGACACGGCCGAGTGGGTGAAGCAGTGCCAGGCTTGGCGCAAGCAGTATCCGCTCAAGTACCCGAAACAGGGCGGCCTGCGCGCCCAGCACGTGTTGGAGGAGCTCGACCGTCTCACGCGCGGCAAGGCCATTCTCACGACCGACGTGGGCCAGCACCAGATGTGGGCGGCGCAGTTCTGCCGCAGCACGTTCAACCGCTCGTGGCTCTCCTCAGGCGGCGCGGGCACCATGGGCTACGGCTTTCCCGCGGCCATCGGTGCAAGCATCGGCAATCCCGGCAAGCCCGTGTGGGCGATCGTGGGCGACGGCGGCTTCCAGATGACGCTGTGCGAGCTTTCCACGGCCGTGCTTCAGAAGGTGCCGGTCAAGATCCTGATCATCAACAACCGCTACCTGGGCATGGTGCGCCAGTGGCAGGAACTGTTCTTCGACAACCGCTACTCCGGTGTGACGATGGAGGGCTCGCCCGACTTCGTGAAGTTGGCCGAAGCCTACGGCGTGAAGGCGTTCCGCATCCGTCGTGGTGGGGACGTGCGCCGCATCCTCAAGGCCGCCAACGAGTACATGGACGGCCCTTGCCTGATCGACGCCGAAGTGGTGCAGGAGGACAACGTCTTCCCGATGATCCCGGCCGGTGCGCCGTACTCGTCGATGATCATCGAGAAGCCCAAGCAGAAGATGGCCAAGCCCACGGGGAGCACCTGATGAAAAACTCACTCAGCCATACCATCTCGCTCTTGGTGCGCAACAAGCCCGGCGTGCTGGTGCGCGTGTCGCTCGTGTTCGCGCGGCGCAGCTACAACATCGAGAGCCTGGTCGTGAGCGCGGTGACCGACACCGACTTCTCGCGCATGACCATCACCTGCTCCGGCGACTTGGAGACCTTGGACCAGATCGTGCACCAGCTTTCAAAGCTGGTGGACGTGGTGCAGGCGATCGACCACACCGGCGAGACGGTGATCGAGAAGGAGCTCGCCCTGGTGAAGGTGCGCTGCAACGCCAACGAGCGCACCCAGGTCCTGCAGATCTGCGAGCACTTCCGCGGCCAGACGGTGGACTTCGGTGCCGACTCCCTGATCCTGCAGTTCGCGGGCGGCAGCGAGAAGCTCGACGCGGTGCTGGGGCTCCTGAAGCCGCTGGGCATCGTGGAGCTGGTGCGCACGGGCAAGATCCTGATGGCCCGGGGCGCCGAGCGCACCTGATCCGTCCCTGACAGAATCTGTCCAAATTGCCCTCGACCGGATTCCCGGGCGAGGGCTTTTTCGTGGTGGATTCAGGCGGCGATGGAGCGCTTGTGGACCGATGGCAAGCCGGCCAAAAGGCCGGGTGCGGAAAGATCCTCATCGAGATCCGGCCAGTGGATTCCAAACCCGGCCGCGGAGAGCTCCCAGTTGGCCCGTTCTTGTGGATGTGCATGCAGGAGTGCGGGGTACCAAGCCACGGGTACGGCCAAGGTGTGGCCATCAAGGAAATCGACAACCAAGCGGTCTTCCTCAAACCGCACATCCACGATCTTGTCTCCAGATTTAGGCATCGAAGAAGTCATGCCAAGCCTCCTTGCACTGCACCGCATGGTTTCTCACCATCGCCTCGATTTGCCTCAATTCAGAACCGCACGCCGGCGCGCAGGTCCAGGGCCGGGCCGGTGCCGGAGAGGGCGAACTCGGTGCGAGGGTCTCCCCAGAACCAGTAGCCGTTGCCTTGGGCGAAGAAACCGTGCAGGCCGCTCCAGGCAAGGCCCACCGTGGCGAGGCCCGACTTGTCCTGCACGTTCCCCAGGCCCTGGACGGAAAGCGTCATGTCCTGGCGCAGGAACTGGGACAGCACCACCATGCTCGCCAAGTAGGCGCGTCCGAACTGGTTGGCCCGATAGAGTCCGTTCTTGAGCGCGAACTTGGAGGCGTCGCCCGCCGTGTCGCCCACCAGGAAATTGGCAAGCAAGGGGTTCTGGGCAAGGGGGGCAAGCGAAGACGGGAGCGGCAAGGCCATGGGGTCTTCGTAGTTGTATACGGTTTGGTCGGTCAGGAAGTCGGCCGCGTACCCGCGCGAGTTCCAGTAGCCTTCGAAGTCGATGCGCAGGCGGTCGGGGACCCCGGCGATGGCAAAGCCCTTGCCCAGGCCAAGGGAGGCGCGCACCTGCGGATGGTCGCGCTCGGTGACCAAGGCCCACTTCCCTTCGCGAAGTTGCGCGTGCGGGAGGAGGTCGCCCGAGATCCAGAGCACACCGCCCTGCAGATCGATGCCTTGGACGCCGGTGGAGGCGTCAAGCCCCAGTGCATGGGGCCGGTCGGGCTTGGCCCATCCGGATGCCGCGACTTCCACCGGGCCCACCACGCTTTCCAGACGCAGTGCGCCGGAAAGGCTGTCGGCGTCGGTGACGCGGGTGAGATTGACAAATCCCGTCATATTGGCCTGCGCACCCAGCGGCACGAGCAGGCGAAGCCCGGTGGTGCCTTCCAGCGCCCCGGCGCGGGGCACCAGGCTCTTGCCTTCCACGTTCACCAGATCCGTGGGGGTCCAGAGAAGTCCGCGACCCCACTGGATCACCTGCTTGCCGGCACGCACCCACACGACCTTTCCGACCTCGAAATCCACGAAGCCTTCGCGCAGGGCAAAACTCGTGGTGTCGGAGGCCCCTTCATGGGCCACTTCGCCCACGAGCAGGGCGCGTTCGTGCGAAGGCAGCGAGACGTCGAGCGTCATGGTGCCCACCAGCCGCGCCGAGCCGTCGGTGCTTGGCATCCAGGGCAGGGCGCCTTGGCGGCGGTTGGCTTGGCCCAGTGCCGTGACGCTGCCGCCAAAGCGGGTCTGGACCTTGGAGGGGTCTTCGCCGGCCTTGAACGCCTGGGTCTTGTTCAGGAGGGAGGTGTCCAGAATGGTGGTGTCGGCGAAGAGAGCATCCTCGTCGACGGGCTGGGCCGCGCCCATGGACGGCAGGGCAAGGAGCGCGGCGCCCAGCGCCAGGGACCAAAGGCCGCAGGCCCGGGACCCCTGCGGACGTCCCATCCCTCCCCCCGCCCTCCCGACTCGGGAGGGAGCTGTGCTTCGCAGGAGGCCCGGCTCGCGAGGGCCCGGCCCGACCGGAGGGAGGGAGGCGCCCATGACAGGATTTGTCATTTCGACTTGCTTTCGATCCAGGCCTTGGTGAAGGTCTCGTCGGGAATCTTTCCGGTCTTGACCTCGGAAAGCTCGACCACGGTGCGGTTGCCCTTCTCGAACTCGTCCACGAAGAGCATCTGCGAGGGGATCGTGCGGCCGTCCACCGGGATGTACTTGGTGTAGTACGAGCTTTGCATGAGCGTGCCGGAGGCCGAATAGGCCTGCTCCTTCAGGAGGAACCATTCGTCGCGGGAGACCCAGTAGATCTTGCGGGGGTAGTCGACGTCCGGGAGCTTGGCGCGCACCTCGAACTTCCAGACGGCCTTCTTGCCCAGCATCTCCGGAGCGGGCGTGCCCAGCTCTCCCTTGGCGGGGGCGTAAAGCGTCGTGAGCTTGCGGTTCTCGAAGTCCTGCCCGTGGGCGTTGGTGCCGCCGATGCTCTCATCGCGGTTCACGTGCTGGAAGGTGCGGGTGTTGCGGCGGTACATCCAGAAGTGCTCGCCCTGGCGCAGGTAGCCGTTGCCGCGGTCGGCCTCGGGTGCGTCGATGAGCATGGCGAACGCATCGTCCTTGTCGCGCCGGAAGTACTGCATGGCCATCTGCTTGGCGCCCTGGCCCGCCTTTGTCTGGGTGAGGTTCACGCGGGCGCGCAGGTCGTTGCCCAGCTTGTTCTGCTTCTCCAGCATCTCAAGGACGGCTTGGCCGGTGGGCGCCGTCTGGGCGAAGGCGGCTGCCGCGAAAACGGCGATCAAGGACAAAATCTGTCGTTTCATGGTCGGGTTCCTATTCGTGGTGGCGCAGCGCGTCGGCCGGCGAGAGCTTGGCGGCGGCGCGGGCCGGGAGCCAAGCGGTCAGGAGGGAAAGGATGGCGATGAGTACGACCCCGCCCAGGGTCCCGGTGACGGTGGGGGAGAAGTAGAGATGGCTGTTCACCAGGAGCACGCCCATGGGGTTGCCGCTGGCGTGGATGGTGAAGGAACTCAAGAGCTCCATGAGCCCGAAGCCAAGGACCACGCCCACGAGCCCGGAGAAGACCGCCAGGTACAGTGTCTCGAAGAGGAACAATCCCAGCACTTGGCGGGCCTGGAACCCGATGGCCCGCAGCGTCCCGATCTCGCGGGTGCGTTCGCGGATGGTCATGCGCAGGGTGTTCAGGACGCCGATGAGGATGATGAAAAACAGCACGAGCACCGCCCACAGCGTGACCACGTTCAGCACGTTCTCAAGCTTCAGGATGTCGCTGGCCGCCTCGTACATGGTGCGCACGCTCACCACGGGGCCCAGTCCCCGTGCGAAGGAGAGTTCGGCCATCTGCTTGCGGTACTCGTCGGTGGTGGCGGCGCGCGGCAGCAGGTTCCACTCCCGCACGGCCCACGAGGTGTCGAAGGCCGGTGACAGATTCTGTCGTTTGGGGATCTGGCTGTTGTAGGTGCGGAAGAACCCTTCGGAGCGCATCGCGATCACCGAATCGGGGAGCTTGCCGGCCGGGGCGATGCTTGATACGATCAGGGTCGTGCGGCCGGAATCGGTGCCGTACCGCAAGGGCCAGGCAAGCGAGAACGTGTCGCCCACGCCAAGTTTCTGCGAAACCGAAAGTGCCGTGGGGATGACCACGAGGTTCTTTTCCCGCAGCAGGCTGTCGGGAACGCTCAGGCCCTTCATCCATTGGGCGCGGGTGGCGGAGTCTGACTTCAGGCCGAAGAGCCGCACCGGTGCCCCGCCCAGGCGGGACGGAATGCTGGCCACCTGGGGGACCATGAAGCTCTGGATGGTGTCGGCGACCCGGCGGGCATCCTCCTTGGGGTTGTGCAGCACCAGATTGAACCCGGAGGATTCGTCGGGACGGTATCCCATCAGGTCGCGCAACCGCGCCAGGCCCACGTACATGGGGGCTTGCATGAACATGTTGTCGGTCTCGAAGATTCCCACCACGGTGGCCTTGCCCGCCTGGTTCTGGCCGTTCACATTGGAAAAGCGCAGGCGGACCTGGTCGCCGAGCTTCACGTTCAGGGCCTTGGCCTTGTCCACGCCAAGGAGCGTGGGCAGGGGAATGGTCGAGTCGTTCATGGCCTGCCAACTGCCCTGCACGATGCGGAAGGTCTCCTCGAACTCCGCCCGGTCCTTGCTGTCGGCAAGTTGACGGGTGTCGATGCCCACCAGGATCGTGTTGTCCGATTTGCCGTTGCCCAGGGCGCGGGCGAAGACGCCCACGGCCTCGTCCACCCGGCGTACCTCGGGAAGGGCCGCCAGCTTCTGCCGCAGCCATGTGCCGTCGCGGAAGATCTGGGTCTGCTGCGAGCCCGATTCGCTGGCGAACACCCCGGCGTGACCGGCCACGAAGACCATCACCTTGTCGAAGAGCACGACCGAGATGCCGTGCGCGAAGCCGTTGGCCGCCACCAGCACGGCGGTGCCCAAGGCGATGGCGGATCCCAGGAAAAGACTGCGGCGCAGATGCCGCCCGATGTTGCGGAATGCAAGTCTTGCGAGCAGCATGTCAATCCCTCGCGATCGCTTCAAGCGGTGTGATGCGCGACGCCAAGAGCGTCGGATAGAAGACGGCGATGGCGGATGTCGCCAGGAGCTGCACGAGGGCAAGGCCGTAGTCGGACAGGCGCAGGAAGGGCTGGAAGGTCTCGCCTCCGTACACCATCTGCAGGAAGTCGTTGTCGGTGGTGAATCCCATTTGGGCCAGCACCAGCACGGTCACCGACCCGATCAGGATGCCAAGACCGCCGAAGGCCAGCGACAGGATCAATGTCTCCCCCAGGAAGAGCAGCCGGACGAAGTTGCGCCCGGCCCCGATGGCCCGCATCATTCCGATCTCCCCGGCGCGTTCCATCGCGGCCATCGAAAGGGTGTTCATCACGATGATGGCGGCCACCACGAAGATGAGCATGACGAACACGAAAAGTGCGCCCCGGATCAGCATGGCCATGGCGCCCACCGGCCCCGAAGCCTTGTTCCACGGCACGGCGCGCGCCGGGACCTTGGCCTCCTTCAGGGCCGCGTCGATGCGCTTGGCCGCTACGCTTGCCTCCTGGCCCGGCTTGAGCCGCACCAGCACGAGGTTCCAGGCTCCGCCTGCGGCAGGTTTGACGGAATCCGTCGCAATGGCGGTCAGGGCCGCGGCCCCGACATCGCCTCCGCCGAAGAGCTCGTCCAGGTTCTCGCCGGTGAGCAGGGCGTTCTGGGCGCTGTCCAGCTGCACGGCCGCCGTGGGGTTCACGTAGCCCATGCACTGGCGGTAGGAGGCGATGTCCACGAAGGCGAAGTGGCCCCAGAGGTTGTTCAGGGCGGGATAGCGGATGACCCCGCGGATGGGCACGCGCACGTCGGAGGAGGAGTTGTCCTCGGAAAAGCCCATCAGCACCATCTCGTCGCGCACCGGAAGGGTGGAACGGTGCAACTTGGCAAGCTCCGGAAGCGAGGAGTCGACGACATCGACTCCCTTCGGGTGGTACCAGGTCCCGGCCATGTCGAAGCTCTGCTTGCGCGCCTCTTGGGGGAGCAGGACGAAAGGACCTTCGCCCGGTTCTTGCGCGCCTTCGACGGCCTTGAGGTTGTTGGGGAATACGCGGCGGTAGCGTTCCCAGTCCACGCCCAGGAGGTAGGCGTAGGAGGGATTCCCGCCGTCCTCGTTCAGGGCCATGGCGGCGTTCTTGCCCACCGGCACGTAGCCGAAGATCCCGGGCTGCTTGGCCAGCACGGTCTCCACCCCGGCCGCATCGGCGAGGGGGGCGATGGATTTCCCCATCACCAGGAAGAGGATGTTGTCGTCCTCCTGCTTGTCGGACATGACGACCACGTGGCCCAGGAAGCCGTCGGTGATGTTCTTGGAAAGGCCGCGGTCCATGCCCGAAAGGACGCCGTTGCCCACCGTCATCACAAGGGCTCCCAACAGGAGGATGAGCCCGACGACAAGGCTCCTTCCCCGGTGGCGGAAGAGGTTGCGTGCCGAGAGCGTGAGGAGGAGCTTCACTCCTGCCCCTCGGCAAGCTTGCCATCGCGCATGTGGACCACGCGGTGGGCGTACGAGAGGACCTGGGCGTCGTGGGTCGAGAAGATGAAGGTGGTGCCCTGGGTGCGGTTGAGTCCGCGCATCAGGTCCAGGATCTGCTCGCCGGTGGTGGAATCCAGGTTGGCGGTCGGTTCGTCGGCCAGCACGATGGCCGGGCGGGTGACCAGGGCGCGGGCGATGGCCACGCGCTGGCGCTGCCCGCCGGAAAGTTCGGCCGGGCGGTGCTTGAGGTGGCTGGAAAGACCCACCGATTCAAGGAGTTCCAAGGCGCGTTGGCGCACTTCAGCGCGGGGGATGTCCTTCATGAGAAGCAGGGGGAACTCGACGTTCTCCACCACGTCCAGCACCGGAATCAGGTTGAAGGTCTGGAAGATGAACCCGACCTTGTTCAAACGCAACGAGGTCAGACCCCGGTCGTTCAGGGTGGTGACCTCCTGGCCGGCCACGCGCACTTCGCCGCTGGTGGCGCGGTCGATGCATCCGATCACATTCAGCAGGGTGGTCTTCCCCGAGCCCGAGGGCCCGATGACCGAGAGGAACTCGCCCGCCTCGATGGACAGGCTCACGCCGCGCAGGGCATGTACGGTGGTTTCCCCGAGCGGGTAGTCTTTGACGAGGTTGCGGATTTCCACGATGGCCACGAGAACTCCTTTGCGGCATCGGCCGGGAATTGGCGATGCGTGCGACACTTGGAAAGAAACTTACTTAACATTGTTCAGAGTGACCATAGGGAATGGCGAGATGTTTTCACCTACATTTGCCTGACCGATGACTCCTCTTCCTTCCCGCCATTGGCAAGGCATTCAAATCTTGCGCGCCGTGGCGGCCAGTGCCGTGCTTGGGCATCACGCCCTGCTTCAGTTGCGGGCAAGCGGACTCTGGACCTGGGCGCCCGACACCTTGGCCGCCCGTTTCGTGGAGTGGCTTTCCAGTGGGGTGGACCTCTTCTTCGTCATCTCGGGCTTTGTGCTGGTCCAAGCCTCGCGCAACCTGCCTCCCACGGCGCACGCGGCCGGCAGATTCCTCCTGCGCCGCCTTGCCCGGGTGCTGCCGCTGTGGTGGATGGCTTTGATGGCGATGATCCTGCTGCAGGTCGCGCTTGCCCTCAAGAACGGGCAAGGCATCCTTGCGCATTTCGGGAGCGACCCGACCTTGGTGGTGTCCTCCTTTCTCCTGTTGCCTTTGCAAACCGGGGCGGCCGGACCTTTCCCCATTCTCCCGGTCGGGTGGACGCTCTCGTTCGAGTTCGTCTTCTATGGCCTGTTCGCCGCCTCCCTTGCCTTGCCGCGCAGGGTCCTGCCCCTGCTCCTTGCCTTGGCTTTCG
>JBDKGV010000135.1:0-9129 GCA_039798005.1 Fibrobacterota bacterium | reverse complement strand
GATTTCCGCGATGGACATGGCTTCCGACAGGAGATTTCCCCAACTGGTCTGAGGGTCCTGGATGCCAAGCCCCAGGAGAGACAGTCCGCTTTCGGCGATGATGTAGGATGGAATCGAAAGGGTGGCGGTGACGGCGAGGTAGCCGAAGGTCTGGGGGAGGACGTGCCGGACGAGGATCTTCCAGGCGGGCACGCCGAGGGCTTTCGAGGCCGTGACATAGTCCATGTTCGCGATTGATAGGATCATTCCGCGCAGGACCCGGGCAAGGCCTGCCCAGCCGACGAAGGACAGGATGATCACGATGGCGAAGTAGACCAGGATGGATGACCACTCCAATGGCAACACGGCACGCAGAAGCATCATCAGGTAGAAGCCGGGCACGAGCATGACGACTTCGCACAGGCGCATGAGCAGGGAGTCCGTCCAGCCGCCGAAGTACCCCGCAATCCCGCCAACCAGCATCGCAAGGAACAGCGTCACGGAAACCCCGAGGATTCCGATGGTGAGCGAGATGCGCGCACCGTAAAGGATCCTGGAGAAGAGGTCGCGGCCCCGGGAATCGGCGCCCAGAAGGTATAGCCTTGCACCCGAGGCGGCATCGATGCCAAACAGGCGATGATCCAAGGGAACGATTCCCCAGAAGCTGGTTCCGGCCGACTTGCTCCAGAGTTTCAAGGGAATTTTCCGGGAGGTGTCTTCCTGCCAGACGCGCTGGGCGTTCTCATCGAAGGTGTAGGAAACCGGGTAGATGAACGGGGCGTGCCATCCATCGAGATCCTTGAGGTGAATGGATGTCGGGGCTGCCCACGAATGTTCGCGCGACTCGTCGTCGGCCGCATAGGGTGCGAGGATGTCGGCAAAGGCCGCGCAACCGTAGAGGCAAAGGAGGATCACAAGGCCAAGGCGTGCCAAACGGCTTTGGGCGAAGGCGCGTCGCAATCGCGTCCGGGTTCCGATGCTCTGGTTGTTCACCGGTGGAAAGATAGAGTCACGAGACCCGTTTGGGATTGGACGGGATCTGTCAAAATCGCAACAGCACGATCTCGGGGTGGACCAGGCAGCGGACGGGAAGCCAAGAGCAACCGACTCCCGAAGTCACCACGAGGTGCGAGTGGCCGATGACATGATGTCCGTAGATGTATTTGCCGCCATTGGGCGAAATCACCCCGCCAAGGAGAGGGAGCGCAATCTGTCCACCGTGAGTATGCCCGGCCAGGATCCATCCGGCACCGGCACTTGCCAATTCGCGGGCGTTCTCCGGAGTATGAGTGAGGGCGATGTCCACGGCACCGTCCTCCATGCACTTGCGCAGGGCTTCTGAGCCGCACCATGGCCATGAGGTTCCCGCGAGGCGGATGGAGCGGCCGGAAGGATGGATCAGGGTCCGGGTCTCATCCTGCAGGACATTCACCGAGAGGGTTTGAAGGAGTGCGATGAGCTCTGCTGCGCAAGCCTCGTCGCGGTTGCCGAGGATCGCGTGGATTCCCATGGGGGGGCGGAGGCGACCCAGATCGTGGAGGCAGCGACGTACGAGCGGCAAGGATTCGGGGCGCGACAGGAAATCGCCCGCGATCAGGATGAGGTCGGGTTGCAGCCCTTTGACGACCTGCCAATAGCGATCATACCAAGCCGGTTCGGGCCAGCCGTCGCAATGGAGGTCGGAAAGCAGGACCACGGACAGTCCCTGCAGGGGTGCCGGTGCGTCGTCGAAGCTGTAGGAGCGGACCTGGAGCGCCCGGGTGGTAAGCAGGCGGCCCTTGGCGGAGGGAACGTCCGCGGGGCGGGATCGCACGGCGGCGAAGTCCACCAGGCGCATGACCAGACGCCATGCGGTGCGCAGGAGGATCGCAAAGGTCAGGACCCATGAAGCCATGGAAAGGACAGGATGCGGCCAGAGCGTCCAAATGCCGACGGGGATCACGAACAGGCTTCCGATCCAAAACAATTCGGACCGGAGGGTCAGAGGTGTCCGTGCGCCGAGCTTGCGATTCCAGCGCCAGACCAGGACGCAAAGGCCCAAGAACAACCATCGCAACAGCGGGGCGCTCATGGGCTGGCCATTCCCTTGCTGACCTCCCCGTCCTTCCAGCGGAAACGCCCGAAGGTCCCCAGCAACGAGGCGGCGACCGCCATCGGGATCTGCATGCACATGGTCAGGGGGAACCAGCTGCCCTTGACCTTCGGGCCGAACACCTTGCGACCCGTTGCGTAGACCTGCCAGCCATGAACCCACATGGAAGACCAGAGAATCGCCATCCAGATCCAGACGACCGGATCGAAAAACCCGACGACAAGGAGAAGCAGCGTCCATGCGTAACTGGCAAAGACCACCGAGAGCAGTGCGACTTGGGCGGGTTCGTACCGGACGCACTTGCTGGCCCAGCGCTTGCGCTGTTCCCAAGCCTGATTCCAGGATTTGGGACCTTGGGTCGGAATCTGACTGTCGGGCTCGATGGCGAAATCCACCCGCCAAGGGGTCCTTGCCGTAACGGCTTGCACGAGAAAATCGTCATCCCCGGAAACGACGCCGATGTTGCGGGCGTAGGCTCCCGCTTGATCGAAGGCGCGGCGGCGGTAGACGAGATTTCCGCCGTTTGCGGAAAGGGGAAAGTTGTTTCCGATCGCGCCGGCGGAGAGGGCTCCCAGTGCGAAGATCTCCGCGGCCCAGATGCCGTGGAAGCGTTCCGGGATGTTCAAGTCCCGGGCATGGTAGACAAGGCCGGCACTGACCCCGACAGTCCCGGTGAGACGGGCGGCATGACAACGAAGCCATTGAGGATTCGGGCGATTGTCGGCGTCCACGACCGCGATGATCTCGCTTTGACTCATGCCGATGCCGCGCATCAGGGCGTTTTTCTTGGGAGCCACCCGCGGGGGGCACGACTCGACACGCAGGACCTCGATGCGGCCTTGCCCTTCACGCAGCAGGATCTCGCCGGTCAAGTCATCCGAGCGATCGTCGATGGCGATCAGGCGCAATCGATCGGTCGGGTAGTCCAAGGCCAAAAGGCAAAGGGCGAGATCCGAAGCGTGTTCGGCTTCGTTGCGTGCCGCGACCAGCACGGTTGCGCTGGGCAATTCGGAGTCCGCCAGCCTCGGCACTTCGCGCAACCGTTTCAAGCCCAGGACGAACCAGCGACCCAAGCCCAGATGGAACAGCGAAAACAGCCCGGTGAGGCTTCCGCCCAGCAGATGCCAGCCCGAGATCACGGCTTGCGCAGTTTTTTCAAGGCAGCCCAGCGAGGGTCGATGGGTTCTTCCTTGGTCTCCTCGTCATCGTCCTTGAGAACCGGCAAAGGGACATCCTCGGGCTCGACGCCATCGGGGAGATCGACGCCGGGCTTGATGGTGTGCAGGGGGCGCTCGAGTTCCAGGCACTGGCGCAGGAGTTCGCCCACATCGAGCTCGACATGGGTTTCCGGCACGGAGACGGTGAATTCCTCTTCGCCCTCGTAATCCCACTCGACATGGGGGATATGCAGGCCACGCAAGACGATGAGTCGCACCGGGGCGTCGTAGGTGAGTTCAAAATCGTCGAGACTTCGGGCGCAATTGGCGATGACGGTGACGGTCATGGTCAAGTCGAGCCAGAGTCGGCTTCCTGTGGAGTCGGATTTGCCACGCACGGCCACCGTTCCAAGAGCGCCGGCCTCAACCAGCTCCGGGCACTGCTCCGCCGGGAATGAAAGGTCGATCTTGTGGGTTCCGTCGCGCCAGAGGCCGATCGGAAACAGTGCTGCAGTCTTGTGAGCGCTACTCATAAGCACAAGGTAACTGCACAAGGTGAATTGCGCTGGGCACAAAAAAGGCCCCGACACGCCAACGGTGCCGGGGCCGGAGATTCAGTGACTGCTCAGATCAGGGAGTGACGACGACCGGTGCGGCCTGCTTGGCGCGCAGGGTTGCGAACTCGGCCTTTTGCGGGGTGGCGACCAGTCCGTTCTCGTCCTTGATGGCGCCGAGATTGACGTCGATGTCGATGTCAAGTCCGGTGGCGTCGTACTTGGGCATCACGACCAAGGTGGCCTTGCCCTGAGTCTTGGAGACCCATTCCCACACGATGGCGAGGGAGTCGTCGCTTGCCTTCTTGACGGCGGCATTGATGTTGTTGGACATCGAGAAGACCGGACGCGCCGTGGTGTCGACGGGCTCGGAGAAGTCGAATGTCAAGCTGTTGGTCTTGATCGAATCCTTCATGGAACCGGAGTTGTTCATTTCAGCGGGGACGGCGAAGTCTCCCGGATCGGCGATCAGCTTCGGAGCGATGATGTCGGTCAGGGTCAGCTTGGGAGCCGACTCGATCGCGGCAAAGCCCTTGGCATTGAACGAGACGACCGTGAAGATCACGGTGTCGCCCTTGTCGAACATCTCGGCGGTATTCAGGGCATAGGAGGTGTCCTTGCCGTCGGAGGTCTCGCCGATCTTCGTGAAGGCGTTCTCATTGCGAGCCTTCTTGTAGAGAACGTAACCGTCCGCGTTGGCGGCCTTGTTCCAGAAGAAGTTCACCGATGCCGTGTTTCCATCGACAGCGTTGATCTTTTCCTTGCCAAGGATGGTGGCCTTGGACTGCAGACCGGCCACGACGTTGGGCAAGGCACCCACGGTGCCGGCCGTGAAGGTCAGGCTCTTGCTGAGGGATTGGCCCAACGGGGACTTCAAGGACAGCTCGATGCTGTTGGTTCCCGTGATCCAGGTGCCGCTGAAGGGCTTGAGGGTCAGGGTCTTGTTGCCATTGCTCCAGGTGGGCAGGATGGCGACATCCTTGGTCCCGGAAGTCACGGCGATGTCGCCCTTGCGAAGGGCCAAGGTGTCGACGGCACTGGAGAAGTGGATGGAGACGCTTTGATTTTCCGGCAAGGCATCGATCGAGGTGGTCAGGAGTTCGAACGCCTCGGCGTCGATGCTCAGGTTGATCGACTTGAGGTTGCGCACCTCGTCGGACTTCAGTCCGGAGATCCGAGCCGACCCGGAGGGAGCGAAGACTCCGCTGGCCAGCAATTGCGAACGGACGGTGACGTTCAGCTCGATGTCCTCAGGGAGGTTCTTGAAGGTGTAGTTGCCGTCCTTGTCCGTGACCGTGGAGAAGTGGCCGTTGGTCCAGTCGTTGCCTGCGTAGTCGAGGTACACGGTGGCACCCGAGTCGGCATTGCGATTGCCGAGCTTGTCGGTGAAGTAGACCTTGCCGACAACGGTGGCGCCCAGTTTGGGAAGCGTCACTTCGAGGCTGACATCATGCACACGGGGCACTTCGCTGGCTCCGTCGGCAAGGTCGGCGGATACGATGCGGCCAGCGTAGCCTTCCTTCTCGATCCGGACCAGGCGCGAACCGGGAGCCACCGAGTCGAAGATGGCAATGCCTGAGGCGTTGCTGGTGGCGTTGATTGCGGTGTTGCCCAAGAGGGATGCGCTCACGCCGGAAAGGAACGAGCCAGTCACGAGGTCGCGCATCGTCAGGATGATCGCTCCCTTGGACTTCGTGTCCGCGTACGACTGGGACTGGGTCTCCGTCGTTTTGGTTTCGGAGGTCGAATTGGTGGTGGTGTCATCGCAACCAACCACAAGCATGGCGGCAGGCACGAGGGCGAGAATCTTCAACGAACGAGTCATTCAAACCTCAAGAAGGATGGTTTAGGCATTCCACCTCGACGGGTGTCAGATGGAAGAGCTTGCAGTATTTACGCACCCTTGAAGGATTCTCCAAGGCCTTGGGGCGATGTCGTCCTCAGATCCGTTGAAACTGTGATCTACATCACTTTTTCGACGGAGAACCATGTCTTGAATCCTTCGTCCATGGCAAACGCCGAGTTCTAGATTTGGGGCATGAAACCAAGTCGCCTTGCTCTTGCCATGCTCGCTCTTGCCACCTTCCCTGCAAAAGCCTTGGCCGCGCAGGATTCCAGCGCAACCGGCAGCGCCGTCACCTCGGCGTCGACGAAAGGGCCGGCGCATGAAGGGGCGATGAACACGCTCTATTTCCATCCGCAGAGCATCGTGGCCATGGCGACCTCGGTGTTTCTGCCCTACGACCTCGTCAGCGTCCAAGTGGACTATGAGCGTCTGATCATTCCTCACCTTGCCGGCATTGGAACGATCAGCTACCAGAGCGTGGGAATGAAGGTGGACGGCTATGATGTCGAGGTGCGCTATTTCGATGTGATGGCTGGCGTGCGTTGGTATCCGCTCAACGCCTTCCATGGCATCTACCTGCAGCCTGTCCTCAACCTGGATCTTGCCAAGGCGACCGGATCCAGCCCGAAGAAGCGCGGGACGGTTGAGCAGAACCGATTGGGTGCGATGCTCTATTTCGGGAGCAACCGGCGCTTTGGGGCCTTGACGCTGGATTGGAATGCGGGCATCGGCTACCTTCCTTGGGACGACTCGTACAACGAAGTCAAGTTCTCGACGGGCGAGCGGACCACCAAGAAGATTTCCGAGGTCTCAAGCTATGCCGGCTACCTTGCAGGGACCCCGCAATTCGGAATGAACATGGCACTTGGATTCGGGTTCTGAGGCGGCGAAAAAGAACTGCAAGACCTGCGTGCATGACAATCTGAAATAAGGTAAACTGTAAGGGTGGATACTACCTACCGTCGGTCCATGCGCCGCTCGCTCGATCTCGAGCAGCTGCAAGACATCCGGGTGCCGGTGCATCTGGTGTTGGGCCATGCCAAGCTCACGCTCGATCAACTGATCAACCTTGGCGAAGAGCAGATCATCGAGCTGGATCGCTTGGCCGGAGAAGCCGTCGATGTGCTCATCAATGGTCGTTGCATCGCCAAGGGTGAGGTCGTGGTGGTGAACAACCACTTTGCCGTGCGGTTGATCACCCTGCTTTCCCCCGAAGAGCGGCTCAAGCTGATGTGAGCCGTTCCTTTCCTGAAGTCAGGGAGGGGAGAGATCGGGCAACAGGAAGTCGGGCCAAAGGCGCTGTTCCTTGGCTTGGGTGAGCGCGGTCGCCTCGGGCGTGACTCCCGTGAGCACCAATGCCGCTCCGAACCCCGCAGTGCGCGCCCCGAGGATGTCGGTGGCGAGGGTGTCGCCGATCATGAGGCATCGATCGGCGGTCAGGCCAGTGCGCTCCATCGCCAAGGCGTACATCTCGGGGAACGGCTTGCCCAGAAGATGAACCGGGCATCCGGTGCGGGCATGGAGCGAGCGGGCGGTGACTCCGGAGACGCGGAACATGTGGCCACCTTCGCGAGGTGCCACGGCGTCGGGATTGAGGACGATCAGCGGGGTCTTTCCGCCCTGCAAGGCCTGAAGTGCTTGACCGATGCGACGCATGCGGTAGCCGCGAGTGCTGGCAAGGATGACCGCGCTTGCCTTGGCCGGGTCCTGGGTCTCCTCCAGTCCTGCCATCTGGAGGTAGGTCCGTGCTCCGGGAAGTCCGAGAAAGAAGACGGGACCCTCAATGCCATGGTCCTTGACGCACTTGGCAAGCAAGCTGCCGGAACAAATGACATCCCCGGCTTCAAGGGGGATGCCAAGGTGATTGAGGTGTTTGCGGTTCTCTTCCTCGGAGAGCGCGGCGTTGTTGGTCAGGACCCGCACGATCTTGCCTTGGCTTTTGAGCCAAGCCACCCCTTCGGCGGCCATTGGAAGGGATTCCCCGGCGCGATTCAGGACACCATAGGAGTCCAGAAAGATGCCATCGTATCGATTGGCCAAATCGGACAGAGTGACGCGCATGGGGGAAGGCACTTCGGTGGTGTGCCCAAGTCTTTGGGCATAATCGCGATAGATCAGGTCCTCAGGCGAACCGGGAAGGAAAAACATGGGAGGGCAAGGTAGCAATTTGCTGTCGCTCACCATGCGCGGAAGGCGACCGTACGGTCCTTCAGGAAATCGCGCAAGGGATTCAAGCCCTCGCGCTCGGTGCCGCTGACCTGCAGGGCATCGGGATAGAGGTCGGCCAAGCGTTCACGCTCCACTGAATCGAGCAGGTCGATGTGGGTGAAGACCAGGTGCCGTGGGGCCGTCGAGCCGCACAACTCGTCCAGGACCTCGCGGGCCACCCGCATCTCCTCGTCGCGCAACGGGTCGGAGGCATCCACCAATTGCAGCACGAGATCGGCCGAGGCGACCACCGAGAGGGTGGAACGGAACGAGGCGACCAGGTGGTGGGGGAGCTTGCGGATGAAGCCGACCGTGTCGGAGATCACGCATTCGACCGAGCGTCCGTCCTCCTGGTGGCCAAGCCACAACCGGCGACTCGTGGCGTCCAAGGTGGAAAAAAGTTTGTCCTGCGCCAGCACCGTGGACTTGGTCAGGGCGTTGAGGAGCGTGGACTTGCCGGCGTTGGTGTAACCGGCCAAGGCGACCGAGAAGACGCGTTCGCGGCGGCGCTTGTCTTCCTGGTTCCGGCGCTGCTTTTCGATTTCCACAAGGCTTTTGCGCAGCATGGCCAAGCGGTCGCGGGCGCGACGACGGTCGACTTCCAGCTGGGTCTCGCCCGGGCCACGGGAGCCGATGCCGCCGCCCTGCTGTCCCAAGTGGGACCAGGCGCGGGTCATGCGCGGCATGATGTACTGGAGCTGGGCGATCTCCACCTGCAGGCGCGACTCCTTGGTGCGGGCGTTGCGCGCGAAGATGTCCAGGATCAGGCCGGATCGGTCCAGCACGCGGTAGAGCGGATCCTTGGTCTCGGGGTCGATGCCAAGCGAACGCTCAATGGCCTTGGCCTGTGAACCGGTGAGGTCGTCGTCGAAGATGACCAGATGGATGTTCTCTTCGGCGCAGATCGCTGCGATTTCGGCAAGCTTGCCAGCACCCACCAGCGAGGTGGAGTCGAAGCCCTGAGGGCGCGACTGGATCACGCTGCCCACGACCTCGGCACCGGCGGTCCACGCAAGGCGCGCGAGCTCCTTCATGTGCTCATGAGTGTCGGAAAGGGGCTGTTCGCGGGTGGCGACGCCCACCAGCAGGGCGCGTTCTACGCCCATGACAGATCCTGTCCAAATCGCGCCAGGGACACGGACCCGGCAGGGCGCAGACCCCGCAGGCCTGCAAGGACGCGTGCGCGACCGGGCAGGGCGAGGAGGCTGCGGGCGCTAGCCTCGTGGCCCGACCCGCCGCGACGGATTCTGTCAAACCGCAGGCGGTGGGGGGCGCCCATCACTCCCATTCGAT
>JBDKGV010000134.1:0-9151 GCA_039798005.1 Fibrobacterota bacterium | reverse complement strand
AACACCCGACGACGACATTCCAGTAACGGCTACGCCAGCCCCGCCGAATACGAACGCAAGTGGGCGGCTTGAACTGTCCGGTTCAAGGGGAGCAGGTCAAAGTGACCTACCCCAGCGCCACCGGGCAGGCGACCTGACGCCCTGCGCCCGCCTCCACCAGGGCGGGGCGGGTCTCGCGGCACGCTGATGTGGCATGCGGGCAACGCGGGTGGAAGGCGCATCCGCTGGGAGGATTGAGCGGGGAGGGCAGCTCACTGCGTGCCGGGGTGCGAGCCCCCTTGCCTGCGCCAAGGCTGGGGACCGAGGCGATCAGGAGCTTGGTGTAGGGGTGCAGGGGATGGCGGCACAGCTCTTCGGCGGGGCCGCGTTCCACGATCCGCCCCAAGTACATGACAGCGATCTCGTGGGAGATGTGGCGGACCACGCCCATGTCGTGGGCGATGAAGAGATACCCGAGGTTGGTCTCGGCTTGGATGTCCTCCAGAAGATTCACGACCTGCGCCTGCACCGAGACGTCCAAGGCCGACACGGGCTCATCCAGCACAAGGAGCTTGGGCTCCACGGCAAGGGCGCGGGCGATGCCGATGCGCTGGCGCTGACCACCGGAGAACTCGTGGGGATGGCGGTCGATCTGATCGGGCGCAAGGCCCACCTTCTCGAACAGCGCCTTCACCTGCTCGCGCTGCTGGGCCGGAGTCCCCAAACCATGGACTTCAAGGCCTTCCGCAACGGATTGACCGACGGTGCGTCGTGGATCAAGGCTGGAATACGGATCCTGGAAGATGATCTGCATGCGGCGTCGGAAGGCGCGCAGGCGCTTGGAATCCAAGGCGAGCACGTCGGTGCCGTCCACGACCACCGAGCCCGCCTTGGGCTCGACAAGGCGCAGGATGGCCCGTCCCGTGGTGGTCTTGCCGCATCCCGACTCTCCAACGAGCCCCAAGGTCTTGCCGGGCTCCAGGTCGAGGTCCACGCCGTCGACGGCGCGCACCACGCTGCGGGTCCGTCCCAGCCATCCGGCCTTCTGGGCGAACTGGACTTCCAAGCCGCGCACGGAAAGAAGGCTCATGCCTGCGCTCCTTCCCAAACGGGGATTTCCGAGGTCCGCAGGCAGGCGCAGGTGTGTCCATCCTCCCCTGTCAACGCGGGGATGGTGGCGGTGCATCCCGGGATCGCGAAGGTGCATCGGGGGGCGAAGCGGCAGCCAAGGGGCCAGTCGCCCACGGAAGGCACGCGCCCGGGGATCGAGGTCAGGCGGCCGGTGCGCGGGCGGAAGCCCGGAACCGCGCCCAGGAGGCCCCGGGTGTAGGGGTGCAGAGGGTTTGACAGGATCTGTCCACTGGTCCCGGACTCGACGATCCTCCCCGCGTACATCACCGCCAGGTGGTCGGCGATGCGTTCGACCACGCCCAGGTCGTGGGTGATGAAGATCATGGCCATGCCCAGCTCGGCCTGGAGGTCGGCAAGCAACTCCAGGATCTGGGCCTGGATGGTGACGTCCAAGGCGGTGGTGGGCTCGTCGGCCAAGAGGAGCTCGGGCCTTGAGCACAGCGCCATGGCGATCAGGACGCGCTGACGCATGCCGCCCGAGAGCTCGTGGGGATGGTTGGCAAGGCGCGCCACGGGATCGGGGATTCCGACGCGGTCGAGCCAATGGGCGGCCTCCTCGCGGGCCGCCTTTCCGGAGAGCCCGAGATGGAGCTGCAGCACCTCGGTGATCTGGGCGCCGACGGTCATCAGGGGATTCAGGGCGGTCATGGGATCCTGGAAGATCATGCTCACGCGCTTGCCGCGGATCGCCCTCCATGCCTGATTGTCAAGTTTTGACAATTCCTGTCCACACAGCCGGATGGAGCCCTCCACCCTGGAGCTGTTGCGCGGAAGCAGCCCGAGGAGCGATTGGGCCGTCACGGATTTGCCGCAACCGGACTCGCCGACAAGACCCAAGGTCCGGCCTTTGGAGAGCGAAAGGGAGAGGTCGTCCACGGCCGGGAGCCAGGCGTGGTTGCCTTGGAAGGAGATCGTCAGTCCCTGGACGTCCAGGAGGGTTTCAGTGGCCATGGTCAGTGAAACCAAGGATAGAATAGTCAGCGGCGCAAGATGGCCACGGTGGCGGGGGAGGACGGGTTCCATGCGCGGCGGGAAAATCCTCCCCTCAGGGTCACGGCGGGAAATCCGGCCTGACGGGCGAGTTCGACAAGCTCCGCACAGCGCAGGGGAAGCTGCGCCGTGGTGGCTTGGCTCCGGCCTTCGGGAGTCGAAAGGACGGTGGTGAAGTCGAGCCGTCCGTCGGGCCGGGCGCGATAGCTGCGCTCGAAACGAAGGTTCTCGCGCTCCATCACCGGGAAGTCGTGGTCAAGGCAGGCCAGTCCATCGTAGTTGACGGTCTGGACCACGAAGGCCCCGTCGCGCTTGAGGATCCGTCGCACGCCCCGGAAGAAGGACAGGACGGCCTCAGGGGAAGGCAGGTGCACCACGGTGTTGCCGAGGCAGCTCACGAGATCGGCGTGGAAGGGGCTTTTGGCGACCTCGCGCAGGTCGCGGTGCTCGAGGTGCAGATTGGACAGGTTCTGACAGCGGCGCCTTGCGATGTCGAGAAGCCCCGCATCCAGGTCCCAGCCTTGCACCGCCTCGAAGTCGGCCACCATGGAATCGCACAGGGTGGCGGTGGCGCATCCGAGGTCCAGGAAGCCACGGCGTCCGCGCACGAGGGAAAGCAGGAATTCCGGACGCGCCCGATCCAAGGGAAAGAGCGTGTCGTAATGGGGCCGCAGATGCGCGTAGAAATCGAGATCCTTGTCCTTCGAGACGCCCACTGGCATGGGCTCCTCAAGACGAACGGTCGAGTCGGTGCTCACGCGTGGACTTGGTACCAGGAATTGCGCTCGACCGGCGTGCGCCCCTTGGCCTCGATCAGTTCCTGCAGGCGCTGGCTCGTGAGGGTCGGGGACTGTTCCTCGGCCCCGGCCATCGAATAGATCTTGGTGGAATCGTCCACGGTGCCGTCCAAGTCGTCCACGCCCCAGTCAAGCGCGCTTTGGGCTTGGGGAATGCCCAGCATCACCCAGTAGGCCTTGAGGTGCGGGATGTTGTCCAGGAACAGGCGGCTGATCGCGAAGGTGCGCAGATCCTCCTCGGGGGTGGCTTCCTCAAGGTGCGAAAGCCCGTTGTTCTCGTTGCGGTAGCGCAGCGGGATGAACGACATGAACCCCTTGGTGCGGTCCTGCAGGTCGCGCAGGCGCGCCATGTGATCCACCCGGTGGCGGTGCTCCTCCACATGCCCGTAGAGCATGGTGGCATTGGACTGGATTCCCAAGGCATGAGCCGCCTCGTGGACTTCCAGCCACTGGTGGGCCGGGGCCTTGCCGCCGGCGATCTTGCGGCGCACCTCAGGGTCGAAGATCTCGGCCCCGCCACCGGGAAGGCTGTTCAGACCCGCGGCCTTGAGGCGCTCCAGACACCGGGTGATGGTGAGTCCGCTCTTGCGGGCGAAGAAGCTGATTTCCACGGCGGTGAAGGCCTTCACGTGGATCTCGGGCCGCACGGACTTCACGGCCCGGCACAGCTCCTCGCCGTACTCCACACCCCGGTCGGGATGCACGCCGCCGGTGATGTGCACTTCGCTCAAGCTTCCCACCGGATACTTGGCGAGTGTGGCTTGAAGTTCCTGGGCGGTGTGGTCCCATGCCCCTTCGGCTTCCGTCGCGCCGGGCTTGCGGGCGAAGGCGCAGAAGTGGCAGGAATACACGCAGATGTTGGTGGGCTCGAAGTGGATGTTGCGGTTGTAGAAGACCGCGTCACCGTGCCGGGTGCGACGCGCCTGGTCGGCCTTCTCCCGCAGCCAGTCGGAGGGTGCGTGGGCAAAAAGGAAAAGAGCGTCTTCCTGGGAAAGACGCTCACCGGCGGAGAGCTTGAGTTCGAGGTCGGCCAGAGTCATCGTGACAGCAATCTGCAAAACCGCTCCGGCCCCGGACCGCACTTGCGTTGAACTTCTTCGCTAGACCCGGAAGCGCCCCAAAAGCAGCTTCACGTCCTTGACGCTTGTGTTCAGGGTCTGTGAGGCGTCACGCAGGGACTGGGCTTGGGTCTCCAGTTGGGTGCCCGTCTGCCGCACCTCGGCGATGTCCTGGGCCACCGAACGCGCGGTGTTGGCGACTTCGGTGACGCTGGTGGACACCATCCGGATCACGCTGACGGCCTGCGACAGGTTGCTTGCGATCTCGCGCGTGGCAGCGCTCTGCTCCTCCACCGAGGCCGCGATGGTGCTTTGGGCATCGGCCACCTGGGAGACCACGTTGCGGATGCGCCCGATGCGTTCCACGGCGCTGGAGGTGGCCTTGCGCATGCGTTCCACGCGGGCGGCGATGTCTCCCGAGGCGTCGGCGGTTCCCTTGGCCAGCTCCTTCACCTCCCCCGCGACCACGGCAAAGCCCTTGCCCGCTTCACCGGCGCGGGCCGCCTCGATGGTGGCGTTGAGGGCAAGCAGCTTGGTCTGCTCGGAGATTTCGACGATCAGCTCGACGACATGCCCGATTTCTGACGATGCCCGGGCCATCTCCTCGACCAGTTGAGCGGCCTCTTCGGCCGAACGCAGGGCCTCCTGGCCGGTCGATCGCGAGGACTCCGCCCCGTGGGCGATCTCGCGGATGCTGGAATTCATCTGTTCCACGGCGGCGGCGACGTGTTCGAGGTTGGCGCCCGACTCCTCCACGGCACAGGAGGCACTTTGGGCGCTGGCGCTCATCTCCTCGGCGGAAGCGGCCACCGAGTTCGATTTCCGGGCGGCGAGCTTGGCGCTCCCGTCCAGTTCAAGGGCGAGACGGTCGAGGTCGTGGGCGGCTGCGGTCATCGGAGCGGTGGCGGTCAAGGTCTCGGAGATCGTGTTCCTGGTCTTGCCGGCAAACAGGTTGAAGCCTTCGGCAAGTTCCCGCACCTCCTTGGCTCCGGTCGGGTCGATGGTGCGGGTGAGGTCGCCTTCGCCCCGTCCGATGTCCTGCATCATGTCCGAGACCTTCTGGATCGGTCGGACCAGTCGTCCGGCCACGCTCCAAAGGGTGCCCCCGATGACCAGAAGCAGGATGCTCGAGAAGATCACGAAGTCGCGCTTGAGATCCCGCAGCGGGGCGCGCATGTCGTGGATCGGGTAGACCACGCCCAAGGACCAGGGTTGACCGGTTTCGCCGACCGTGATCGGCGCGTAGAAGATGCGGCTCATCTTCCCGGTGGCCTTGGCGATCTTGTCCACGATCTTGGTCTTCCCCGTCCGGATGGAGTCCAGCAGTTCCTTCTGCTTGTCGCCCATGTCGTCGCCGATGACCTTGCCGATCATGTCCGGCTTGGGGTGGGCGATGCGGGCTCCCTTGTTGGAGACCAGGATGGCGTAGGCCTCGTCCAAGGGACGGATGCCCTTGGTCATCTGCTGCAGTTGGGTGAGCGGGATGTCAATCCCGGCAACGCCCACCACCTTCCCCTCGGCCAGGAGAGGCACGGCGATGGACGTCATCAGGACCTTCGGGGCGCTCGGTTCGTAGCTGTAAAGGTAGGGCTCGATCAGGCTTTCCTGCTTGCGCTCGCGCGGTACCATGTACCAGTCGTCGGTGGGCTTGATCACGGTTCCCCATGCGGAGGCCTCCGGCTTGAGGGCGCCCGACGCATCGTGGAACCAGGTGAATCCCGGCGAGGTCCCGGCGGGGGAGGAGCCTTGGGCGAAGTACTCTCCCGGCTCGAAATTGACATAGGCGGCCGAGATTCCCGGTGTCGCGGCGACTCCGCGGACCAGTTCGTTCAAGGCCTCGCGCTTGGTCGCGTCCGGGAGCTTGCGCATCCCTTCAAGCGAGTGGGCCAAGGCCTGGGCGATGCCCAGCTTCTGCTGCAACTCCCCTTGCAGGAGGGCCGCCTGGTGGATCGAGGCTTCCCGGGTCCAATCGGCAAGCCGGGCCTCCTGCTGCTTGATCATGCGATTGGCCAGCACCGAGAAGGCGATGCCGAAGATGGCGAAGGAAACCGCCATGATGGCGATCACCATCTGATGGCGCACGGGCAACGACTTGTAGGACTTGAACATGATGGCCTCCGGTCATGGCATTGTCCCATTCGCGGCCCATCGCCGCAACCGGAAAGGTTCAGTCGACGCGGAATTGGTCCAGCTGGCCCTTGACCGACAGCACCGACTGGTTGAGCCTTCCCGAGGAGTCCCGCAGCGTCGTGGCCTTGACCTTGAGCTCCTCGCCGGTGGTCTGCACCTGGGCGATGTCCTTGGAGACGGTCCGGGCCGCCGTGGCGACCTCTCCGACATTCGAGGAGATCAGGCGGATTCCGCCCACGGCCTCCGCGAGGTTCGAGGCGATCTCCCGGGTTGTGGCGCTTTGCTCCTCGACGGAGGCTGCGATGGTGCCCTGCACGTCGGCGACCTGGGCGATGACCTCGCGAATCCTCGATATCCTGCTGACGGCGGAACTCGTGGCCTTGCGCATGCGTTCCACGCGTGCGGCGATGTCCCCCGACGCCTCGGCCGTTCCCTTGGCCAGCTCCTTCACCTCGCCGGCGACCACAGCAAATCCCTTGCCCGCCTCACCCGCGCGGGCCGCTTCGATGGTGGCGTTCAGGGCCAGCAACTTGGTCTGTTCCGAGATCTCCACGATCAGCTCGACCACGCGACCGATCTCCCCGGAGGCCTGATCCATTTCCTTGACAAGCCCTGCGGCCTCATCGGCATTGCGCAAGGCGTCCTGTCCGGTCTGGCGGGAGGATTCGGCCGCCCGGGCGATCTCGCGGATGCTGGAGTTCATCTCCTCCACGGCCGCCGCGACCTGCTCGAGGCTGGCTCCCGATTCCTCCACGGAGCAGGACACCGTGACGGCGCTGGCGCTCATCTGCTCGGCGGCGGCGGCGACGGAGGTGGCCATCCGGGCCGAGGTCGTCGCATCACTGTCCAGTCCTCCGGCCAGTTCGCCCAGGCTTGTCGCCGCTGCGGTCATCGGTCCGGTCTGCTCCCGGACCGAGCGGATCGTGTCGCGGGTCTTCTCGACGAACCGGTTGAACCCGTCGGCAAGGTCGCCCAGCTCATCCCGGGTGCCGGTGGAGAGCCGACAGGTCAGGTCGCCGTCACCCATGGCGATGTTGCGCATGAGATCGGCAGCCTTGCGGATCGGGGCGGCCACGGTCCGGTCGATCCAGACGGAGATCGAGGCGAACAGCAGGATGGACAGGGCGATGCAGCCCATCAACAGGAAGCGCAGGTGCCTGCGGGTGGCCATGAATTCCGCTTCGGGGGCCGTCGCCACGATGGTCCATCCCAGCTTTTCGGAGGTCGAGAAGCTGGCCTGCTTCCAGACCCCGTTGCCGGTGGAATCCTTCCAGAGGTAACGGATGTGGCCTTCCTTGCGCGTGAGGATGGAGGGGATGAAATCCACCGAATTCCCGTCCGTTCCCTCCAAGGAGGGATGGATCTTGAAGATCCCCTTGGCATCGACGGCGAACAGATACCCGGTCTCTCCGACCTTGCGATCGAGGATCTCCTTGCGCAGGGCGTCCTTGTCGACCTCGGGGACGCCGACGAACAGGGCCGCCGCGACCTTGCCGGAAGGGCCCTTCAACGGAACGTAGGCGGTCAGGTAGTCCTGTCCGGCCACCACGGCCCGACCTGCGTACCGCTGTCCTGAACTGATCGCCTGGTAGACGGGGGAGCCGGGCGGGATGAAGGTGCCCACGGCACGGCCTCCGTCCTTCTTCTTCACGGTGGTGCTGACCCGCAGCATGCCTTGAGGAGAGACCATGAAGAGGGTCGCGTCGTCCCCGGTGATCTCCTTGATGTGCTCGACCAGGCCGTGGTCGGCGTTTTCAACCCTGGTCCCCCCGAGGCTTGCGACCGGCACCTCGAGTTCCGCCTTGGTCTGATCCACTTGGTTGGTCCCCGTGATCCGGGTGGTCCCCTCCTCGATCCGAAAGGCTCCAGTGGACAGTTCCCGGAACACGTCGATGTCGTGGCTCAGCTTGACCTGCCTGTCCGTGAACGACAGGTCGCACAGGGCCTTGGCCATGATGACCTGGTCCTTCATCTGCGTTTGCATCTGGACTTCCTGCGCAGCTCCCACCATCCGGTCGATGATGCCGCCAAGGAGGCAAAGGAGGATGGTGCTGCCGCCCAGGACGGCGACCTGCAATCGGGTACGAATTTTCATTGGGACTCCAGAACGCAAGATTTCCACGCTGCAGGTTTCGCAAGGTGGGCAGTTCAGTCGATGGATCGGGCAACGCCGAAAGGGAAGCTTCGGCGTGCAACGTGACAGATCACAAGCTCAACCCACATGATGCCATTGGAAAGCGTGGAAGTCAAGATCCATGGATTCAGTATTGTGCCGCGGTGACCATTCTTTGACAGAAACTCGCATGCAGGATTTATTTTTCACTTGCATCTTGTCAGCGTAGGCAATCCAGAGGAACTCTCCGGACTGCTCAAGACGGTCCAAGCAAAGGAAAAACCATGCACAAGCGTTCATTTCTAGCCCTGGCGGGCGTTGCGGTACTGGCCATGGGAGCCGTGAATCTGGTCCATGCCGAAGGCGAAGCCAACAACGAGTCGACCACTTCGGCACTTCCTGCGATCGCGGCCGACGACACCGCCTTCGAGCCTTCCGCCGGACGTCCCAAGCGCGGCGAAAAGGGCATGATCCATGTCGAGACCCGCCCTGCCGGTCTTGTGGTGTTCTACGACGGGGAAGAGCGCGGCAAGACCCCGTTCACCGCCGAAGTCCCCTCGGGCCGTGGCGACGTGACCGTGATGATGGACGACTACCAGTTCTCGCTGGGTCGCGCCAACGTGTTCCCGGGCAAGACCTCCAATCTCTACTACGAGATCAAGGGTCAGTTCGGCATCGTGAAGGTCAAGGTCCGCAACGCTTCCGAGAAGAACAAGGCCGAAGTCCTGATCGACGACCGCCTTGTGGGTCGCAACATGGGCGACTGGCTGACCATCTCCGGCAAGTCCAACGAGCTTCGCGCCGGCAAGCACTTCCTCAAGATCCGTGGTGCCGCCGGCATGGCCGCCCAGGAAATCCAGATCAAGCCCGAGGACACCACCCGGGTCGAGATCACGCTCAAGAAGTAATCCGCTTCTTGCAAGGCTTGTCCCCGTCGACGCATCGCGCTGGCG
>JBDKGV010000133.1:0-9282 GCA_039798005.1 Fibrobacterota bacterium | reverse complement strand
TTCCGTTGACGAGACGGCACAATTCGACCTTGAACCCGAACAGGTTTGAAATGGCACTGTCCGTGATCGTGCGCAGGAACAGGCCATGTTCCGGTGAATCGGATTTTGAGGAGACGCCATCCATGATTCGGGTGATGTCAAATCCACCGCAATTGTCCATCAAAGATACGCGGTTGCCTGCTTTGAGGATCCGCAAGGTGGGAGCGATTCCTTGGCGATTTGCCGACTCGATGCTGTTTTCGATCAGGTTTTTCAGTGTGGAATAGACAAGGTTTCGGTTGCCGAAAATGGGCGATGGATCGAGGAGATGCTTGTGCGCCGTGCATCGAGAAAGCGCGGGTTCGAGGTCGTTCAAGATTTCTTGGATATTGATTTCCTGAGAATTGGAAAACATGTCGGCGCTGATCATGCGGTCCAATGCGTCGGTGAAATCTGACATGGTCTTCATGAACAGTTCACGATCGTTGCGATATTTCGCCATGGCCAAGATTTGCATCTGCTGCAATTCATTCCTGACGTCGTGGCGCATGAGTTGAGAAATCATCTGGTAGACGCAACGCATCATCTCACTGCGCTTTTCAGATTCTTCCAACTCAGTCTTGTTGGTTCGGAACAGAACGCTTGAGAGGATCATCATCAGCATGAAGGAAGTCAAGACGGCGATATGTTCCGTCTTGTCGATCCGATTCGAATATAAAACCCCAATCAACGAGCTGGACATCATGAGAATCGATGCAATGCTCACTGTCGATGACTTCAGGATCGTATTGACATTGGAATAAAATATGCCAAACAAGAATGGCAGATAGATGATATAGTCCTTGTCGACAAGTATGACTGTCGAGCCGATGGAAAACATCCCGACAAGGATTTTGATAATGTACCGTGTCCGGAAATTTTCCTTGCTGAACGAACGCCGAAAACGTAATTCGACCAAGAACGAAAGATGAACCGACATTGCCAAGATGGAAATGATCTTTCCTGGATCGGGAAGGATCAGGACACCAATGGCAAGGGTGCTTAGATTCAGTAGGCAGGAAAGAAAATAGAAGTGCGGATTGAACAGATAACCGTGGCTGTTGCGCGAGAAGCCAAACAGCATTCAAATATCCTTTCCGAATATTTTCCGGTTGGCGATGTCCAAGCACATGCAGGCGCAAATGGGTGAAAGGACATACATGAGATATCCTTCCAAGGGAATGTCCCAAAGGAACACCCCAAGCAAGGTGTTGGTGTTGTAGACCCAATAGCCGGCATGGAGACAGTAGAGTTCGTTGGGAAAGGCGCAAGCGGTGAAGGCGATGGTCGTGGTGAAGGTGTTTCGCCATGATCCATGGAAACTGCGCAACAGAAGGAGGATCGTCGACAGGATCGCGACCTGAACCCAGATGTAGACCAGACGCTTCTTGCCGGCACTGTAATGCGAGTCGGCATCGACGCTTTGGTCAGGGACATACTTCACATCGTCGGACTTGGCCTTGATCTTGTCCAAACCTTCGACAAAGGCCACCAGCGGCTTCAAGTAGCCCGGGTCGGGGAGGGTCGCGACTCGGGTGCGTCCCTGCAGCAGGTACAGGAGGGCGACGATGGCCGGGCACATGGCCCAATAGATGTATTCCTCGATGGGTGCGCCCAGCCATGTGTATCCGGTCAGATATCTGCTCACATGGCTGAATCCCCAGACGTTGAAGCCCAGCATCAGCTTTTCCAACCCCAAGGTGGCAAGGTTGCTGAACAGGAAGAAGCCGGCGAAAAGCTTCCAGTCCGAGGGCAGCAGAGCGCGGCGCGATTGGACAAGGAGAAACACGGTCACGGAACCGAATACGGTGGCGACCGAGGCCAAGTAGCCAAGTTTCAAGAACCAAGCCAATGCGTTGAGGGCCAGTGCGAGAACTGTGGTGACAACGAATACGGAATTCATGAGATGGCGTTCCTGACCTTCTCCAAGGTCCGGTTGAGTTCCGCCCAACGAAGCGGCTTGCGCAAGATGGCGATCACGGATTCGTTGACCGAACAGATTGACGATGTGTCGTAGATCCCGGTGAGAAAGACGACTTTCGTCTTCGGGGAATGCTCCGCCAAGGCATCGGCCAGGATCTGGCCATTCATCGAAGGCATGTTGTAATCGGTGATGACGAGATTGAAGTGGGATCTTTTGCAGGAATCGAGAGCGGCATGCGGGTCGCTTTCGATGTGCACGTCATGCTCCGGCTCGAGCATTTCCTGCAGGAACTCCGTGATGTCGATGATGTCGTCCACAACGAGAATTTTCATTCACTTCCTCAGGAAATTGGCACCCGGGTCGCGCCGCGTCACCAAGGATATCATTTCCGAAAGGAATTGGCCATTGAGAACATTTTTGCGCCAGGCGTCCTGTCAAACGGCGGAGCGCCGCGATGTGATCCCCATCACGCAGCGAACTTTCGTGCTTGAGAGGAACGCGCATCACAAGGCATATTGAGGACATGGTTCTTCGATGCTTTCCCCTCTGGCTGCTTGTGGCGGCGCTGGTCTGTTCGCCAAAGGTGGCGGCGGAGACCTTGGCCATCCCCGATTTTGAGAATCTTTCCGGCAAAGGCGAGCTCCAATTCCTCGGGCGCACGCTGTCCGACGCCTTGAGCCAGCCGTTGGTTGAAAGGCACAAGTTCGTGCTGGTCGAACGCCAGCGCGTGGCGGAGGTGTTCAAGGAAAGAAGCCTTGCCTTGGCCGGGGCGATGGGTGATTCGGCCGCCCAGGCGCCGCTGCAATTGCTGGCCGCCGATGATCTGGTGCTGGGCAGTTTCGAAGGCAATTCGAGCGCCCTGAAAGTCAACGTGCGGGCCGTGCGCATCTCCGACGCACAGGTGCTGGGAGCGCTGACCTTTGAAGGGAATCTGGAAAGAGTGTTGGGCGACATGAATGCCGCCGCCGATCAGATCGAGGGAATCCTGCACGGACGTGCGTTTGGATTCCTGGACCTCGAGTCCGACCCTGCGGGACTCGAGGTCCGTATCGACGGGACCCGTGCCGGAAAGACCCCGCTCAGGACGGTGCGTCTTCTGGCAGGGGCGCACGTCATCGAGATCGTGTCCGCCGGCAACGTGCTCTGGCAGGATTCCTTGCTGACGGAGCCGGGAAAGACGGCCTTGCGTCGGGCCGAGGTCAAGGATCCGGCCCTTCGCCAAGGCGTCTCCCTTGCGGTGGGCACGGGGCTTGTGATTCCTTGGACTGCGGTCCATGAATTCGAGAACGCCATGGATCTCCAAGCCTTGTTGCAGGTACGGCGCGGCAGTCTGTCCTTCGGACTGCGTGGCTTCATGAGCTTGGAAACCGAACAGACGAACCCGTTCAAGGTTCCTTACGGCGCAAGCCAGGAAGTACGGACCTTCCGAGTTGCCGGCACTTGCGCGACGGTCCTCTGGCACGCTCCCCAACTTGGCCCTTTCGAATTGGGCTTGGGGGTCGAGGGAGGGCACCTTTGGAGCTGGGACGGACATCCCAAGTGGCGCAAGGACCTCGCATCGCGCATTGTCCGGCAGAACGATTTCGTGGCCGGACCGTTGGTCGAATTGGCTTGGGTGAGTGGGAACTCGTTCGAGGTCTTCCTGATGGGAAGCCTTCCCGTCACCCTGACCGATTGGCAGCGCGACCGGATCGTGCGCCAGGACCTTTTCCCCATCACCGGTTCCGGCGCCTCGAATCTCGTGCTGGAACAGGAAACGGAGCCGCTCATGCTGCCTTCCCTTGACATCGCCGTGCGGGTGCACCTGTGAAACTCGCCCGACTTGCAACCGGAGTGTTGATGATCCTTGGGCTCAACGCCTGCAACGGCGTAGAGGCCGGTTCGGTGGAGGATGAGAAGCCCGCCGTGGACACGCGGCCATCGCTCGGCACCTTGATCAAGCCAGCACCCCCGTTCGCCGGTGATTTGGCCACCTTGAACCTGTGGCTTCCCAGCAACGGCTCCAAGCCCAATGGACCGATCGCCTTCACCTTCGACACGACAGGCTCCGCCCACGGGATGATCCTGCTTTTCGACCGGGATCCGGGAACCTTGGTCAATGGTCGGCTTTCTCAGGCCTGGAACGCTTCCGGCTGCATCGGTGGACTGGTCTCGATGGCGGGCATGAGCTGGACCGGGGGGGCGCTTCTTGATGATGCCCCCAATGCGAAGGGCTTTCATGCTTGCGGTGCCAGCGAACATGAGCCGATTGACCCGACCCGCCCACTGACCACTGCGGCCTTGAAGGATGGACAGAAGGTCTGGTGGGTGGTGGTCGGCTATGATTCCACGCTTCGGCCGGTGGCTTCGAGTCCGGTCTATTTCTTCGTCTGGAGGCGATAGGTCATGAAAATTGCGCCAACCTTGATTCTGCTCGCGGGGTTCCTTGGATTGATCGCCTGCGACGGGGTTTCCGGCAAGGTGACCTCCTCCGACGAGAAGAAGACCACGACTCCGACCACGCCCACGACGCCTGTGGTCGAAAAGGAGCGGGTCGTCCTGGATACGACCGTCCTTTCCGGGGATACGACCCAGCGGATCGTGACGACGCGATGGAAGGGCACGACGCTCGTCTCCCGTGATACCTTGGTCGTGCCGGTCGAATTCCTGTGGCTGGTGAACCGCTACGGAGAACCCGTGCTCATGGAGGCATGGGCCGGGGATTCCTTGGAATGGCGTGAGGGCAGGATCTTGGGTTGGAATCTCAAGCCGATCCCCGATGCCAGTGCAAGTTCCGTCCCGATGGCCGACGGTGCTCGCCGTCGCTTGGGAAGGGACCGTCATTCCGAGCTGGTCGTGGTCGCGGGCGTACCCAGTGAGGCGGGTGCCGTCTTCTTGGCCACGATGCGCTACCGCAATGTCACGGCGGGCGATACGCTGGTCTTGAACGAGCAAGGCCTCTTGGTGCTGCGATAGATTGGAATGGCCTTGGCGTGCGCCAGGGATGCCGGCCGAGAGGCCCAAGACCCCCGCCAGCCATGATTTTCATTCCCGGAAACGTCGTTGCAAGGGCGAACCTCAGGTCCGCCCTTGCTGCGTTGTGCACCAGTGCATTTGCGGAAAGTTCGGGTTGGCGGAGGCTTGGCAGGCAGCCCGGCCCCCCCAAGGCGGGGAGGCGCCCGGGATCAGGCCTTGGGAACGGAGAACTTGCGGATTTCCTTGTCCAGGAAGTAGAGGCTGCGGCCTTCCGAACCGATGAGCGTGGCCTTGTCCAGGATGGAGCGGAAGAGCTTTTCTTCTTCGTGCTGCTCCGAGACGTACCACTGCAGGAAATTGAAGGTGGAGTAGTCCTGCTCCTGCATGGAGGCGTGGGCCAGGGCGTTGATGTTGCGCGTCATGCCTTGCTCGTGAGCGTAGGTCTTCTCGAAGACCTCGACAAGGGAGGCGTACTCGGTGGGTGGGGCCGCGACCGCGCCGATCACGGGAAGCGAGCCGGTCTCGTGGATGTAGTCGAAGAGCTTGTTGCCGTGGGCCAACTCCTCGGCGGCGTGGGCCTTGAAGAAGGCGCCGGAGCCGGGAAGACCCTTCCACTCGCACCAGGCGCTCATCTGGAGGTAGAGGTTGGAGGAGTAGTACTCGCGATTGATCTGCTTGTTGAGGAGTTCGACGATCTTTTCACTGAGCATGGAGCGTGTCCTTCGTTGGTGGCGATGGCCGGATGGCCTTTCCTCGGTTGTCGACAGGAGCCCTGCCCACAGGAAACAGGGTACCATCCGGAAGGCTTTGCGCCCTCCGTCCCGTTCCTAAATGTGTCTCACCGGCTTTCAGCAGGCAAGCATCTCGGCCAGCTCCAGTTGCACGATGGCGCGGTCGAGCAGGTCTTGCAGCTCCAGCCATTCGGCGCGGTCCAGGCCGAACTGGATGGGGGAGTCCTGGCTGAACGAGAGGTAGATGTCCTTGCGCCAGCCGCAGCCCGCGTGGTCGGGGTTGGGGGCGAGATCGGCCACGAAGGTGCGGAAGTGCTCGAAGCGCTCGCGGGGAAGGCTCAGGCGAAGGCCGAGGAATTCCACGACATTGATGCCGCCGGGAAGCGAGAGGACCTGGCCGTGAGTGGATTCTGCCAATCGGGTGCTGCACATGTGCGACTCCTGCTGTGAGATTTATGAGATTAAGAATTAGTCTCAATATATAGAGAAAAATAAAGCCAAGCAAGTCCTTTTTGGGGGATTGCTTGGCTTGAGGTGAAGCGGGCTCAGGCCGTGGCTGGCTTGCGGCGACGGAAGCGGCGCAGCGACATGGCTGTGCCGGTCCAGACCAGCAGGGCACAGGAGAGGCTGGTGAGGAACATGGCGGTCTGACCCAGGATGCCGAAATATTGTCCGGTGTGCAAGGGCTTCATTATCCGGCGCAGGCGCGATCCGGCGTCATTGCGCGACTTGGACACTGCGGTGACTTGGCCGGTGGAGCCGAGCTTGAAGGTCACGCCGTCGGATTTGTGGGCACCCGGTGCGCGCGCCATCACAGAGAAGGGCTCGCCGGATTTTTGGCCGGTGCGCAGGACGATCACGCCCCAAGGGGAGCGGATACGGGGAAGGACCGTGTCCAGGGCGGCCTGCCAAGCGACGGGAGCATCCTTCGTGACTTTGCTGCGAGGCCCCTTGTCGGATTTCTCCTTGGGTTTGCCGTCCTTGTTGGCGGCTGGAGGGGCCGAGACCTGGGCCTTGGGTGGTTCGCTTCCGACGCTGCGGAACAGCAGGGCCTCGGCCCATTTCCAGCTGAATACCGATCCCGTGAGGCAAAGCAGGACCAAGCAAGGCAGGGCAAGCACGCCGAAGGCGTTGTGCCATTGCCAATCGCGTGCCTTGCCGGAGAGGCCGGACCTGGGCCAAAGGACATGGCGCGCGGCTTTCAGGCTGCGTGGCCACCAGAGGAACAGACCGGAGACCGCCATGAACAGGCACGCGAGCACCGCCGCGCCCGTGACGGGGCCGCCGATTTCGCGCGAACCCATCCAGCGGTGGATCTCCTCCACGAAATGCAGGACCTTCCAGGTCGTTCCTTCCGAGCCGAGCACGGCCCCGGTCCACGGGTCGAGGTACAGGTTGCCTTCCTTGCCGAAGGTTGCCTGCACGGATGCGGTGGGTTTGGGAGAAAGGGTGAGACTTGTGAGCTTGGCGGGTCGGGTGGCCTGGGCGATCTTGGCCAGCGAATCCATGGACAATTTCTGTCCGGAGGTCGGGACCGCCACGTTGCGCAGGGATGCGTCGGTCCACCCGACGATTTGCGGCTCGTAGGCGATCAGGGCGCCGGTCAGGGCCATGATGCCGATGGGAAGGGCAAAGAGAAGACCCAAGGAAAGGTGGGCCCAGAAAAGAAACTTTTTCAGCATGCGTCGTGTCTCCGGCGTCCTGAAAGGACGGAAAAGCCCTTCTCCGGATTCCGGAGAAAGGGCGAAGGTGGAAACTAGTCGAATCAGAACTGGCAACCCAGGCGTGCGCTCCAGGTGCGGGGAGTGCCCATCACCAGCGAGCTTCCGGCGGTGCCGCTCTCCACGACCACTTCATCGCCGAGGTTGGTGACGTTGAGGGCGACTTCCACCTGTGGAGTGATCTGGTAGAAGACACCGGCATCGACCACGGTGGTCCAGGGCATGACCAGCGGATCCGGCGCGGCGGCGGTCTTGGTCGCCATCCAGCGGCTCGTCTGCCCGTTGACATTGAGGCTGGCCCCCAGACCCTTGAAAATGCCGGTGGAATGCTGGTAGCGGTTGAGCAGGTTGGCCGACCATTCGGGGGTCTTGTCCACCGGAGAGCCGTCGGCGACGGCGTCGGTGCTGCTCTTGATCTGGGCATCGATCCAGGCGCCGGTGAGGGTGCTGGTCCAGCCGGTCACGGGGCGGGCTTCCACGGAAACCTCGATGCCGAAGCTTTCGCGTCCGTCGTCATCCGACTGCACATAGTAGGTGTTGCCGTTTACGTTCTTGTCGGTGGCGGCGACCAGCACATCCTTCTGGGAGAGCTGGAAGACGGAGACTGTGGCCGAGGTGGTGCCCTGGTCGAACTTCACGCCGGCCTCGAGATTGACGCCGGTCATCGGGTCGAACTCGCCGGTCTTGCCTTCCTTGTTCTCGTATTCGGCATTGGCCAAGGAGAAGCTGGTGGAGTACGAACCGTAGACCGCCCACTGCGGGGTGACCTGGAACAGGGCGCCAAGGCTGGGCACGGGGACCGCGCCGGTGTTCTTGTCTTGGAGGATCTTCGCAAGGTTCGTGACCGTGTCGCGGTTGATGCCGGTGAAGCGGTAGTCGCGCTCGTTGGATTCGCCGGCCCAAGTGGCGCCAGCGGTCAGGATGAGGCGGTTGTCAAGGAGCGAGAGCTGGTCCTGCAGGTAGACGTTCCAGGCCAGGGTGCTGGTGATGAAGGCTGGCTTCAGGACGAGGTTGGAGTCGACCAGGGCCTCGGTGAAGGTGCCGGTGTGGATGTTGATGGCCGAATGGACGCGGCCGGTGGCGCTGGCCGACCGGTCGGTGCCCGAGTAGCGTCCGTTGACACCGGCGCCGAAGGTGTTTTTGACAGATTCTGTCACCAGAGCCTCCCAATTCCCGTTCACGTCGAAGGCGTGCCCGAAGCGCTCGGTGCGGCTCTTGGTCTGCTGGCGCGCGATCGTCCAGGCATTGTTGGATTGCTTGAGCGTGGAGGTGACTGGCGACCACTGGTTGACGTCGGTGTCGTAGGAAAGCCAGCGGTAAGCGGCCGAAAGGCGAAGGGCGTCGTTGGGCGCTGCCCGGAAATCGAATCCCGCCACGGATTGCTCGTCCTGGCGTCCACCCGCGGAGTGGTTGACGCCGGCGGGGGTCAGGTCGTCGAGGTGGATGGCGGTCGCGCCGTCCTTGGTGGAAAGCGAGGTGGAGGGGGAGATCAAGGTGCTGGCCCCGGCACGGCGGCTGGTCCAGTTCCATTGCACCAGCGGACGCAGGGTGTAGCGCCCGGCCTCGTCGATCTTCCAAAGGAGCGATCCCAGGAAGGCGCGGCTGGAGTCGCGGGTGTCGGCGGTGTAGCCGCTCTTGTTTTCCCAGTTGGCCACGGCGCGATAGAGCAGTCGACCGTCCTGGGAGGCCTTGCCTGCGAAGTCGGCGTCCACTCCGACCGAGGAGCTGGAACCGAAGCCGACGGAATTGGAGCCGAAGGGTCCGAAGGAAAGGTCGATGCGGCGCAAGCTCTGCTCCTGCGGCGCCTTGGTGATCATGTTGACCATGCCGCCGGGCACGCTCATGGCGCCGTAGGTCAGGCCGGCCGGACCGCGCATGAAGACCACGCGCTCGATGCCGAAGAGGCTTGGACTGTAGTCACCGCCCGTGCGCA
>JBDKGV010000132.1:0-9341 GCA_039798005.1 Fibrobacterota bacterium | reverse complement strand
GTTCTCGATCACCGGGCCGATGGCAAGCTTGAGCCCCGGATAGAGCTCGGTGAGGGCCTGGGCCATCAGGTGGGCGGCGCTGTGGCGCACGATGGCAAGCGACTCCGGGTCGCGAGTCGTGTAGAGGCGGATCGAGCAGCTTCCCGGCAGCGGGCGCTTGAGGTCCCACTCCACGCCGTCCACCAGCACGGCGACCGAGGCGTCGGCAAGGCGCGGGGAGATCGAGGTCGCCACGTCGAAACCGGTGGTGCCGGCGGGAAGCGTCTTTTGCGTTCCGTCGGGCAGCGTGATGGTCAGTTCGGACATGGCAGATCTCCTTCAATGGTGGAAAGCCCCCCGTACAGCAGGGGGGCGGAGGTGCCAATGTACCTAATGGATTGGACTTCCGGTGCGATCGCCGCCACCGTGTCCGGGAGCTCCATCGGTGGGGTGGCTATGCGGTGAGATAGGCGCGGGCCATCTGGCGCCAGTAGCGGAAGCGATGGGCGGAGCCGACCCACAGCTTGAGATGGTGAGGGACCCCCAGACCCCACAGGATGCGCGAAAGGTCGTCGTTGCTCGGGCGGAAGCCGTCGTCCTCCCCGACCGCGAGCAGGATCTCGCAGTCGCGCAGGGCCGAGAGGCTCTTCGGGTCGCGCAGTCCGGGCAGGAAATGGGTGGGCATCAAGAAGTAGAGGGGGTCTTCCCGGTAGCCTTGGAACAGGTCCGGGTAATCTTCCCCGAAACTGCGGGACAGGTCGAAGCGTCCACTCAAGGCAAGGAGGCGATTGAAGCGCTGAGGGTGGCGAAAGACGATGGCGGCGGCATGGAAGGCGCCGAAGCTGCATCCGACGGCACCCAAGGATGAGCTGGGATTCTTCGCTTGGGAGAACGGGATGACTTCCTCCAGAACGTAGCGTTCAAAGTCGTAGTGGCGGGCGATGCGCTCCGCCGGACTCTTTGCAAAGGCGAAGAAGCTCTCGGTTTCCAAGCTGTCCAGACACCAGAGCTGGAGCGTCCCTGCTTCGATCCGTTCCCGGCAGGCGTGGATCATGCCCCGGTTCTCCCATTCGAAGAAGCGCTCCATGCGGGAGGGAAAGACCAGCATGCGTTCGCCCGCATGCCCGAAGGTCAGCAGTTCCATCTCCCGGCCAAGGTGGGGACTGTGCCAGCAATGGTACTCGCGGGCGATCTCCGAATCCCGGGCGTGCGCTCCACGATGCAGGCGCAGGGTTCGTGGCAGGAGGGGAGAGGATGGCGCAAGTTCGAAGGCGCGCGCGATGGCTCCGTTCCAGAGCCCGAGCCGTTCCAACCAGAGCGAGACGCCTTCGGTGAAGACGCGGTAGCCCTTGCGGGTGAGATGCAATCCGTCCTCTTGGAAGGCGCTTGTGCGGGGGCGGAGGTCCCCGTCGAGGAAGCAGGGGACGAGGTCCAGGAACCAAGTGTCCTCCCGTGCGGCGCATTCCTCCTCAAGCAGGCGGTTGGTGCGGCGGATGCGGTCGCCCAAGTTCCAGCGCGAGGGTGAGGGTTTGATGGAGATCAGGCAGACCGGGATTTTCCCACCTTTTCGGGCATGGATCTGGTCGAGAAGCTGCCGGAAGAATCCAAGGATCTCCTCCGGTTGGGCACCCTGATCGAGATCGTTGTCCCCGGCGTAGATCACCACGGCCGAGGGGCGCAAGGGCTTTCCCAAAAGCGCCCAACTTTCGGCGCAGGCCTTGAGGGTGCTGCCACCGAATCCCCGGTTCTCGATCGTGGCGCCGTGAAGGTCTTGGGCGGCTGATTCCCACATGCGGATCGTGGAACTGCCATAGAGCAGCACGCGTCCTTGGGTTGTCGGCGCCCGGCGCAAGCTCTCGATCTCTTCGGCAAAGATGTCGCGTCCAGCAATCATCCTTGAAAGGATGCCGCGTGTGAGGTTCGGATGGATTGCCAGGGCGTTGCGGACGGATGACGCACCGGTTGCGATTCGCGCAACAGGGGCTGCTCAATCCCTTCGCGTCCGCCCCCCCGAGGCATGCATCGACGGCCCGAAATCGCGGGCCCGGGAAATTCCTCACAGCACCGCTGAGTGCGGTTTTTCAATCAGGGCCGAGGGCCCGAAGGGGGTCAGATGTAGCGGTTCAAGTGCGACCAGTTGGCCTTGAAGTAGTCGAAGCCGGAGAGGATGGTGACGGCGGCCACGATCCACAGGAAGGTGCGCGGAACCACGCTCCAGAAGGTGTCCTGCCAGTTCCAATGCATCCCGACATCACGCAGGATCGCATGGATGAAGGCAAAGCCCAGAAGCCCCATGATGGCTCCCAACTGAATGCCGGTCTTCCATTTTCCGGAGCGCCGTGCGGCAAGCACGAGTCCATCGGCGGCGGCGAGGGTTCGCAGGGTTTCGACCGCGCTCTCCCGGTAGATGATCAGCGCGACCGCAGCGACCGAGGCCCATCCGCTTGCGATGAAGCAAAGGAAGATGGTCATCGTGACCATCTTGTCGCTGAAGGGGTCGAGGTATTTGCCAAGCGTGGTGACTTCGCCCCATTTGCGCGCAAGATGGCCGTCGAGCCAGTCGGTGAAGGCGGCTGCCAAGGCCATGAGGAAGGCAAGCCCCAGAAAGATCGCGCTGTTGTTGAGGGGGTTGCTGTCCCCATCGTAGAAGAATACCAGGATGAACACCGGCGCCAGCGCGATGCGTGTGAGGGTGATCTGGGTGGAAATGGTGATGCGGCTGCGGCTTCCTTGTTCGCGGTAGTGGCTGGACAGGAAGGTGAGCATGGCGGCAAAGAGGAGGAATAGCGACAGACCCGTGATGATCTGGGTAAACGGATGGATCTCCAGGATCCAGAAAAGCGCGGCGAGGCAGAGGCTCGCATGGGCCGTGAATTGCCAATTGTCGCGGCGCAAGGTCGGAAGCTTCACCTTGGCGCGGGTCAGGAGGATCGTGACTCCGACCACGTAGCGCAGGGTGGCAAGCATCGCCAAGGCGAAGAGCATCCAAGGGAACGGTTCCCAAGCATCAACCCACAAGCGCTGGACCAAAAGCCAGAGGGCGCAGATCAGGAGCGCGCGCTGGACCCAGGAAGCCCACTGGAAGAAGTCGCGGGGCTGGCGGTGGTGCCGATCGATCCAGCCCAGCACTGCGCCGCCCAGGAAGATCAGCGACAGGAGGCTTGCCGCCTCGAGGTCGCCGTGGGAGGGGATGAGCCAAAGGACCGGGAGCCAAAGCGACCACAGGACGGTGAGGATGAATTTCATCCAACGAGGTTTGCGTGAGCTCATCGGGGTTCCAGCAGTTTGGCCGCGTGGGCGCGCACCGTGAGGTTGTCGGGATCGCCAAGCATGCGGCAGATCTCATTTTCGCGATCCTTGTCGCGCAGGCGGATCAGGTTCGAGCGGGTGCGTCCTTCGACGGTTTCCTTGGCGATGGCGAGTTGATGGTCGGCGCTGGCGGCGACCTGAGGCAGATGGGTGACGGCCAGCACCTGCCGACCTTGGGCCAGATGCGAAAGCTCTTGGGCGACGCGCGTGGCCACGACACCACCAAGCCCGGTATCAACTTCGTCGAAGATCGAGAGCGGGACCGGGTCGGCGGCGGAAAGGACGCCGGTGATGGCCAGCATGATGCGGCTGGCTTCGCCGCCCGATGCGGTTTCGGCAAGCTCCCGGAACCCTTCGCCAGGATTGGGGCAAAGTTCGAAGACGGCCTTCTCAAGTCCTTGGGAGGCCGGTTCGGGTAGGTGATCCATGCGCGTGCGGAACTCGGCACCGGGCATTCCCAGCGCTTGCAGCCGGGTGGTGACCTCGGTATCCAGGGTGCGGGCGGATGCGGCGCGCAGGGCGGACAGATTCTGTCCGACGGCCAGGGTCTTCTCGAGTTCCCCCTTGGCCTGGGCCTCGAAACGCTCGGCCTGGTAGCCGCCGTCCTCCAGCAGGTCGAGGTCATGCCGCAAGGACTTGTGCAGGGCGACCAGTCCGGGATAGTCGCAGCGGTGGCGGCTCTTGAGCTTTTGGATGACGGAAAGGCGCGCGTTCATGCGATCCAGTTCCGCCGGATCGGCCTCGGCCGGGATCTCGTACTCCTCGACAAGCTCCGAGGCTTCCAAGGTCGCTTCGCGCAGACGCTCGATGATCTCCGTCATTCCTGAGAGCTTGGGGTCGGCCGAGGCGAGCTTCAGTCCGACCTTGGAAAGCTGGGAGATCGCGCGTTGCAGCGGCGACTCGTCGTGCAGGACGCCGCGGGCTTGACCCATCCATTCGCCCATCTGTCCCAACTGGCCAAGAAGATCGAGCTTGTCTTGAAGCGTCTTTTCCTCGTCGGGCAGGAGTTTGGCGTCTTCCAGTTCCTTCCATTGGAACTCGAGAAATTCGCGGCGCTTGGCGAGTTCCTGGGCCTGCTCCTTCACCTCGCGTGCCTTTGTCAGCAGATCGCGCCAAGCCTTCCAGCTCGTGCGGTAGGTTTCCAACAGATCCTGGGCACCGGCCAGACGCGTCAGGATGGGGAGGTGTTCCTCCTCGTCGAAGAGGCGCTGCTCGGCGTGCTGGCCGTGGACGTCGTAGAGGCGGCGGGCGACGCGGGAAAGATCCTTGGCCGAGGCGTTGGCTCCACCGACGCGGGCGCGGGATCTTCCCGTGGCTTGGATCTCGCGCACCAGGAGCAATTCGCCCTCTTCGCACTCGGCGCCGATCTCCTCGAGCAGGGCTTGGAATGCCGTGTCGGTCGGGGCGGCAAATCGGGCCGAAACCACGGCCTTGTCGGCTCCTTGACGAACCATGGACGCATCGGCGCGCAGACCGCGCAGGAGATCGAGTGCGGAAAGGAAGACGCTCTTGCCGCTTCCCGTCTCGCCGGTGAGGGCGACGAAGCCTTCAGGGATCTCGACTTGGGCCTTTTCAAAGATGGCCAGATCGCGGATTTCCAATTCCAGAAGCATCAGTTCCTCGGGCGGCGGCGGGTCTGCAGGTCACGGAAGAATTCCCACTGACGCGTCGTGGCGCGTTCGGGGGAGAATTCCTCGGCCCGCTCACGGGCGCAAAGGCTCAAGCGCTTGCGCAAGGGTTCCTGGGACAGCAGATGGTTCACGCTCCACGCAAGGGTCGTGGGCTCGTTGCCGTGGATGATCATGCCGCTTTGGCCGTCCTGTACGATTTCGCAAGGACCGCCCTTGTCTGTGACCACCGCCGGGACGCCGCTGGCCAAGGCTTCCAGCACGGCGTTTCCGAAGGTGTCGGTGGTGCTGGGGAAGGCAAGCACGGCGCAGCTTGCGACCAGCTTGGGCAACTCGTCGCCGACCACCATGCCGGCGAACATGGCGCGGCCGATTTTCTTCATCCGCGTCTCGAACTCGGCCCGGAAGGGACCGTCCCCGACCACGCCCAAGATGGCATCGGGGTGTTTGCGCTGGATCTCGGGCCATGCCTCGATCAGGGTTTCCAACCCCTTTTCCTTCGAAACGCGTCCAAGGAACAGCACGATGGGACCGTCGAAGTCGCCGTAGGCCTTCCAGGCGGAGCGGTCGGCGTGATCGGGATGGAAGCGGGACAGCTCCACGCCGCGCGGGAGCTGGATCACCTTGGAACGGGCGATGCCGAAGTTGATGACATCCTCGCGGAAGGCGAGGCTCGGGACGACCACGCGGTCCCCGCAATTGAGGAAGCTGCGGGTGTACCACTCCAGAAACTCGATGAACAGGGGGTTGTTCAAGAGCATCCGGTAGTAGCTCACCAGATCGGTGCGGTAGTTCTGGACGACGGAGATGCCGAGGAGAGGGCCGAGGATGACGACCAGCAGTCCGAAGATTCCCGGGGTCTCGATCTCGATGATGTCGACCGGGTGGCGAGCCAGCAGGTCGATGACCGCATCCAGCGCCGGAAAGGCAAGCTCCTGTCCGGGGTATCCGAACAGATCCTGCACGACATGGGCGCGCAGCATGTGCACGGCGCCGTCCTCGGTGCGGGCACCGGGCTTGTTCCGGCTGTGGGAGACGCCCACCATGAAGATGTGCTTGCCTTGGGCACGCAGATCGCGCACCAGACGCTGGGAGCTGACGGAGATGCCGTGGGTGGCATCCATGTTGTCGCCCATCAGGACCACGACGGGTTCGACGTTCTTGGAACGCCGACGGTAGACGCGCCTGAGGCGCCAGAGCTTGGGGAGATACCTTCCGAACTCGCAGGCGATGGACGCGACCAGACGCACGGTACCCATGAAGTCGGCTTGGAGGTGCAGGATGCGACGCTCTGACATAGACATCAAAGGTATCAAACTGTGGAGGAGCGAAGCAAAGGGATTCTGCGCAGATGTGCAGTGTGCCCAAACTCTGGTCATCCGGTCATGAATGGATGGAGTGAATTGGTGCGCTTGCACCAATGGGGGATGCAGGGGCCCTTTACACCTTTCAGGATCTGCAATAGCTTGAAGAGCATGTTCTGGTCCCGCACTCATGGAGCGTTCATGAAATCCTCCCGTCTCGGGCTTGCTGGCCTGTGTGCCGCACTGCTTGCCCTTTCGTTGCCCGTTGCCGCAGCCGAGGTCGCCCTTTCCGGCACGGTGCTCGACAAGGACGGCAAGCCCATGCCGGGCGTGACCGTGAAGCTTGCGCTGGCGGGCCAGAGCGCGACCACCGACGCCGCAGGGCTTTGGAGCTTGAGCTCGACTCCCACGGGAGTTCAGGTTCGTCAGGCGATGCCGGTTGCCTCGGGGCGTCTGATGCTTGAGGAGGGACGGCTGCATGTGCGCTTCGATGGCCGGGATGTCGCAGGGCGTGGTCAGGGAGCCGCGTCGGCAGGGTCGGGGACTTCGATGGGGGCCGCGCGCGTCACGGGACTTCAGGACACGCTCTTGTATTCATGGAATGGCAAGGTGCGCCTGCGGGACACGCTTTCGATCCTGAAAATGACGGGAATTGTCCGTGTCTTGGACACGAACTTCAATCCGTCGATCGTTTACGGCTATCTCAAGGATTCCCGCGATGGTCAGACCTATCGTACCGTGAAGATCAAGACGCAGACTTGGATGGCGCAGAACCTGAACTTCAAGGTGGACAGTTCCTGGTGCTACGCAGGCGAGGCCAGCAATTGTGCAACCTACGGACGGTTGTACCAGTGGGCCGCAGCCATGGCCTTGGCGTCTGAATACGATGTCACGGGATGGTTCGGCACCTTGCCGCGCCAAGGCATCTGCCCGAGCGGGTGGCACATCCCGAGCGGGCGTGAGTGGGTCAAGCTCACGGACACCGCGATGGAGGCTGCTTATACAGGCACCAAGCTCAAGGCCAAAAGCAGTCTTTGGTATACGAACATCGCAACCAACGAAGCCGGCTTCACGGCGCTTCCTGCGGGCTATCGCAACAAGGTCAAGGGCAACTTCTTCTACATTCGCGAGTACGCCTACTTCTGGTCCAGCAACGAGAACAATGACTGGGTGAGTGTCACGGCTCTTGGGCTCTACGATGATGGACTGGAAGCGGTCAAGGAGAGCACTTTCGCCAAGAAATACGCAATCCCCTTGCGTTGCATCCAAAACTGAAGCGTGACCTGACGGGATATGCGACATCTGTCATTTAGACGGAAGGCACCCATGAACGATGTTGAGACCGAACAAGTCGTCAGTGGCCTGATCTCCCGGGCAACCCACGCCCGCCTTCGGCGGACCACCCCGCCCCTCCGGGGCACCCCTCCATAGGAGGGGAAATGGACAAGGGGCCTACGGCGTCTATGCCAATGCCGTTGCGACTGTTGCGATTCTTCCCCTCCTCCGGAGGGGTGGCCAGCGAAGCTGGACGGGGTGGTCTTGCTGCTGTGTTGCGCATTGGCGAAGCCGGACGGGGTGGTACAGCACAAAGTGCTGCTGCGGTTACCAGCATCGCCAGACGGACACATCAATGAGAGACTCCGCCGCATACCTATCCCTGCCTTACAACCCAAAACTCAAGGAGCGGGCGCGCGAATTGCGGAAGGCCAGAAATCTGTCGGAAGTCTTGCTCTGGAATCGACTCAAGAAAGGCCAGCTCATGGGACTGGATTTCGACCGCCAAAAGATCATCGGCAATTACATCGTCGACTTCTACTGCGCAGAGAAAAGAGCCGTGGTCGAAGTGGATGGCAAAAGCCACGACGACAAGGTGGAATACGATGCGATACGGGACGCCTTCTTGATGAGCCTTGGCTTGCAGGTGATCCATATTCCTGTGGTGGAGGTCTTCCGTAACCTTTCCGGGGTCGTGAACCTTTTGACGCAACGACTCTGCCCTGTGCTGGAGTCATCGGAAGCGGAGGCAGAAACGCCATCCAACCGTTGCGGCAGGACCACCCCGCCCCGGCGGGGCACTCCTCCAGGGGAGGGGAAATGAACAATGGGGCCTACGGCGTCTATGCCAATGCTGTTGCGACTGTTGCGAATCTTCCCCTCCTCCGGAGGGGTGGCCAGCGAAGCTGGGCGGGGTGGGCCTGCTGCTGCGCTGCGAATGGATGACGCGAGCCGGTTGGCAGAGACCATGCGAAGTGGCTGCGAATGAAGTGCGACCTCCCCCCGACCGTCGCCCGCAGGGCCAAGACCGGCCGCCGTCGCTCGGCAGTGGCCCGGCTTGGCGAGCCCATGACAGGAACTGTCAAAGCGAAGGAATGGGCGAACAGGGCGGGAAAAGGGGCCATCGTGCTCCGATAACCCGACGGGATCGATTCCGGATCTGATTTTCCGATGGAATGGTCACCTTTTCAGCGGATCAGAAACTCCGCTTGCTATCTTTGCGCCGTCACTGGATGCCACCAGGTCTTAAGGAGAAAGAACACTCATGAGCCAGAATCCTGAGAACCGGAAACGCTTGCTGGAGGAATTTCCCCCCAACTCCTACGAGGAGTGGAAGCTTGCGGCGGAAGCACTGCTGAAGGGCGCGCCCTTCGACAAGAAGATGCTGACCGAGACTTACGAAGGAATCACCATCCAGCCCATCTACCGCAAGGAAGATGCCGAGAACCTCGCCCACATCGGCCAGCTTCCCGGTCAGGGCGGTTCGCGCGGCGACAATGTCGCCGGTTACATGAACGGCGCCTGGCAGGTGTCTCAGGAGCTGCCGTACGGCTCGGCTTCCGAGTTCAACAAGGCCGCCAAGCTTGATCTGTCCCGTGGACAGGACGAGCTCAACATCGTGCTGGACAACGGCTCCGCTGCCGGTCTTTCCGTGGCAAGCCTTGCCGACCTCGAGACGGCTCTGGCCGGCATCGACCTCGCTGCCACCCCCGTCTACCTGCGCGCAGGCGCCAATGGCGTGGCCTTCGGTGCCCTGCTCTTGGCCTTGGCCAAGAAGAACGGCGTCGACGCCAAGTCCCTCAAGGGCTCGATCGAAGCCGACCCGCTCTCGGCCCTTGCCGTCACC
>JBDKGV010000131.1:0-9475 GCA_039798005.1 Fibrobacterota bacterium | reverse complement strand
CAAGGAAGGCGTCGTTGAGGGTATCCAGAACGACGATTTTCGGGGAAAGAAGGGAGCGCAGGTCACCTACGCGTTCGCCTTGGTGCCCGAGATGCAGTGGATCGTTTCCACATGCGCGTACCGGGAGGAACTCGACGCCCCCATTCGCAGCATCCGCAAGACCCTTCTGCTCACGCTGCTCGGATCGCTTGTCTTGGCACTGGGTCTGAGCCTGTTCGCAACCCGCTCGATCACGGACCCGTTGAAGGAATGCGTCGCCATCGCCGATGCCGTTTCCCACGGAAACATCGACATGGCCATCGATGAGGGCGGCAAGGACGAGGTGGGGATCCTGCTGCGCGCCATGGATCGCATGGTCCGGTCCATCCGCGACATGAGCCACGATGCGCACCGGCTGGCTCAGGCGGCACAGCAAGGTGATCTGGGATTTCGCGCGGATGCGCACGTTCACCAAGGAGAGTTCCGGACCATCGTCCAGGGAGTCAACCAGACGATGGACCATCTCGTCACCCCCTTGCAAACGGCATCACTTTGCCTGCAGCAAATCTCACGAGGGGAGATTCCGCCCCCGATCGAAGGCGAATACCCCGGCGATTACCAGCAAATCAAAGTCAGTCTGGATCAGTGCACCGAAACGATCCGCGCCCTGGTCACGGACACCCGACTTTTGTCCGAGGCCGCGACCAAGGGAAACCTGACCGTACGCGCCCAGGCCCATCGCCATCTTGGCGAGTTCCAGGTCGTCGTCCAGAGTATCAACGAAACCTTGGACTCGGTGATCACCCCGCTCCAGGAAACGGCGGCTCATCTGGAACAGATGGCCCGTGGCGTCATTCCCGACCAGATCCACGGCGAGTTCCAAGGGGACTTCAGGATCCTGGAATCAAGCCTGCAGCAGTGCAGCGATGCGATTCGATCCTTGATCGATGACTCCCGCTTCTTCGCGACCTCCGCCAAGAACGGAAATCTGGAGGCTCGTTCCCCGTTGGATCGTCACCAAGGCGACTATCGAACCATCGTCGCAGGCATGAATGACACCTTGGAGGCGGTCGCACGCCCCATTCTGGCAGCATCTCACGCCCTGGATCAACTCGCCCGACGGGACCTGCGGGTCCGCATCGATGGAGATTTCCTCGGGGATTTCGGACGCATCCAAGGCGCATTCAACATCGCCGCTGGCAATCTGGAGCAGGCCATGCACCAGGTGTCCGAAGCGACATTGCAAGTCACCTCGGCCAGTCGCCAGATCGGTTCCGGCAGCCAGCAACTGGCCCAAGGCGCAAGCGAACAGGCAAGTACGCTCGAGGAAGTCTCCGCCAGCATCAAGACCATGACCGGGCAGACCCGGAAAAATGCGGACAGTGCGACCGCCGTTCACGGCATCTCCGAGGCGACCCTTTCAAGTGCCCGCGACGGCAGTGATGCGATGCTGGACTTGCAGGCAGCCATCCGTTCCATCCAGGCATCCAGCGACGACACCGCCAAGATCATCCATACCATCGATGAGATCGCCATGCAGACCAATCTTCTGGCGCTCAACGCCGCCGTCGAGGCGGCACGCGCAGGAGAGGCGGGCAAAGGCTTTGCGGTGGTCGCCGAGGAGGTTCACAACCTGGCAAGCCGCAGCGCCCAAGCGGCACGGCATACCGCGGACAAGATCGGGGAATCCGTGGCACTGGCACATCAAGGGGTGCAGATCGCCACGACGGTCGGTGTCAGTTTCGAACGGATCACCGGCGGCATCGATCGCGTGAATTCCCTGATCGCCGAAATCGCAAGCGCGACCAAAGGTCAAGAACAGGATATCCAAGCCATCGAATCCGCCACATGGCAGCTGGAAGCCTTGACACAAAGAAACGCCTCCAGCGCGGAGGAAAGTGCGAGTTCCGCAGAGGAACTCAGCTCTCAAGCTCAAGAACTCCAGGCCATGGTGGAACGCTTCCAAGTCGACCGGGCATCCGACCTCGAGACTTGTCGGGCGCTTCCCTTGACTTTCGATCACGATCCCGGCTGACAATGCCCGGGTCGTTTGCCCGAGGCGCTGGAACCCAGGGAGGCGATGTCATCAACCTCCCGTGTTCAATCCCCGGTCGGTGAGCTTCAGGTGAATCCTGAAATCCTCCTTGAGCCGCCACAGTTGGGCCGGTCGATGCGCCCCTCCATGGGTCCGCACGCCTTCCACCGGCTCGAGGAATGAAAGCTCCTCCATCTTGCGCCGGAAGCTGACCTTGTTGATGGGCTCCCCCATCACGGCCTCGTAGACCGCCTGCAATTGCGGAAGCGTGAAGGTTTCCGGACAAAGATGCGCCGGCAGGCTTGAATAGGAGCTCTTGGAGCGCAACCGCGAAAGCGCCGCACCCACGATCTCGTCATGGTCGAAGGGAAGTCCGGAAAGGTCCCGGGCATCGCGCAACTGCGCACCGGCAGGAAGCGTCGCTCGCAGCGTGTCGCTGTGCACCACGGCAAACCAGGCCACCGACAGCGACCAGCCGCGCGGATCGCGAGCCTTTCCCGAGAAGACCGAGAGCTGCTCGAGCCACTGGCCTTCCACGCCCGCCTTGACCTTGAGCACCCGCTCGGCGCAAGCCCTCAGGTCGCGATCCTCTTCCGGATGGACAAATCCCCCCGGAAGCGCCGACACCCCCTTGAACGGACCGGCCTCTCGCGGCACCAGGACAAAGCGCAAGCTCCCCGCCTCCAGCGTGAGCAGCACCACATCGACCGTGCAGATCACCGGATCGCGCTCGTCCTTCCGGCCCGTCTTCGACTTCGTTTCATTTGGCATCGAACTCAATCTAGCCAAAGTCGGAAAAATGCGGCACCCCGAAAATAGTTAGTTGCGTTACGCATCTTTCTTCCGTATATTCTCTTTATCACCATCTCACCCAGAACGAGGCGCCCCATGAACGGAACCCATCTTCTCGTCATCGATCCCCAGAACGACTTCTGCGACATCCCGCAGGAATTGCATCCCGTCGGGACCGAAGGTCGTCGCACCGCGCCAAGCCTTCCCGTGACCGGGGCCCACCAGGACATGCTCCGCCTGGGCGCGTGGCTTGGACAAAATTTGACCAAGGTCGATGCCGTCACGGTGACCCTCGACCACCACCACCGCCTTGACATCGCCCACCCCGGATTCTGGCGCACCCGGACCGGGGAAGTCGTGGCGCCGTTCACCCAGATCACGGCAGAGGCCTTCGCCGCCGGCGATTTCACCGTGGCACCGGGCTTGGATGCCGCGCGCGCCTTCCACTACCTGCAGGCGCTGGAAGCCACCGGGCGCTTCGTCCACATGGTATGGCCGGTCCATTGCCAGATCGGCACCTGGGGCCAATGCGTGCATGCCGCGCTCCAAACCACGCTCGATGCTTGGGAGGACCGAACCGGCCGTCGCGTGACCCACATCCTCAAGGGCGAGAACCCCTGGACCGAGCACTACAGCGCAATGCAGGCGGAGATCCCCGATCCCGCCGACGAAGCGACCGGGCTCAACCGCGCCCTGCTCGCCAAGCTCGTCCAGGCCGAGCGCGTCCTGATCGCGGGCGAAGCGGGAAGCCACTGCGTCCGGGCCACCGTCGAGCACCTGGTCGCAAACTGGCCCCACACCTGCGATCGCCTTGTGATCGTCGAGGACGCCATCAGTCCCGTCACCGGGTTCGAGGCCGTCTACACCGACTTTCTGGACCGCATGCGGCAGCATGGATTGCAAGTCGCACGCCTGGACACCCTCACCGTTTGACATCTTTCCCTCCTCACCTCCACCGCGAGATCCGACCATGCCCATCGTCCGCAGCCTCCTCGAAACCGATCTCTACAAATTCACCATGTGGCAGGCCCTGCTGCACAGCCACCCGGGCGCGCTGGCCGAATACGGCTTCTTCTGCCGCAACGCCACCGTCTTTCCGCTTGCCGAACTCAAGGCGGAGGTGGAAGCCGAGCTCGACCACCTCTGCAGCCTCGCCTTCACGCAGGAAGAACTCGACTGGTTGCGGGCACTTCGGTACCTGAAGACGGATTTTGTCGATTTCCTCTCGGTCTTCCGCTTCCAGCGCCGCTTCATCACCGTCACCACCGAAGGCGAGCAGCTGCGCATCCAGGCAAAAGGTCCCATCGCCCACGTGATGGGCTTTGAGATCTTCGTGCTCTACATCGTGAACGAACTCTACTTCAAGCGGCTTGGCCGGACCGAAGAGGCCATGGAGCAGGCTCGCAAGCGTCTGGACGCCAAGATCGAGCTGGTGCAAGAGGCCGCCGAGACGGGCACCATCGCCATGCGCCATCCCTTCACCTTCTTCGAATTCGGACTGCGTCGCCGCTACAGCGCGGCGTGGCAGGACGAGGTCGTGGCAACCCTCAAACAACGGATCCCCCACTACCTGGGAGGCACCTCGAACGTGCACTTGGCCCGCATCCACGGACTCACTCCCATCGGGACCATGGCCCACGAGTACCTGCAGGCGCATCAGGCCTTGGGCCACCGCCTGCGCGACTTCCAGCAGGCCGCCCTTGAGGGCTGGGTGCAGGAGTACCGGGGCGACCTCGGCGTGGCCCTGACGGATGTGGTCGGGATGGATGCGTTCCTTGCCGATTTCGACCTGTACTTCGCCAAGCTCTTCGACGGTCTGCGCCACGATTCGGGAGACCCGGTGGAATGGGGCGAGAAGGCGATCACCCACTACGCGAGGCAAAGGATCGATTCGCACACCAAGCGCCTGGTCTTCTCGGACGGCTTGGACATCCCGCGCGCGATCGGCCTGCACCAGCACTTCGGCGACCGCATCCAGACCGCCTTCGGCATCGGGACCAATCTCACGAACGACACCATCCACAAGCCCCTGAACATCGTGATGAAGATCCTGACCTGCCAAGGCCAACCGGTTGCCAAGCTCTCGGACAGCCCGGGCAAGACGCTGTGCGACGACCAGGGCTATCTCACCTACCTGCGCCAGGTCTTTGGATTGGAGGCCGCGAAATGATCCGCATCGCCACCGCCCAGATCAATCCCACCATCGGCGATCTCGAGGGCAACCTCGCCATCATGAGTCGCGAGGCGACCAAGGCGCATGCCTTGAAGGCCGACATGGTGGTCTTCCCGGAACTCGCCCTGTCGGGCTACTATCCCGGCGACCTGCTCGACGAACCGGAATTCCTCCTGCGCCTCGACCATGCCTTGGAAAGCCTTCGGCAGGCGACCCGGGCCACACCCGGACTCATCTGGGTGATCGGGACTCCCGTGCGTCGCTTCGGCCCCGGGAAGTCGCTGGAGAACGCGCTTCTCGCCCTGCGCGACGGTCAGGAACTGCTGCGCTACGCCAAGCAGCTCCTGCCCACCTACGGCATCTTCGACGAGCGCCGCCATTTCGAACCCGGTCCCGACATCGCCCGGGTCCTGCGGGTCGGCGACACGCGCATCGGTTTCCTGGTGTGCGAGGACGGCTGGAACGACCAGAACCGTCAGTACGCCGTGAACCCGTGGGAACGCCTGCAAGGCGCCGCCCCCGATCTCGTGGTGAGCATCAACGCAAGCCCCTCGCATCTGGGCAAGCGCGAGGAGCGTCACGAGCTGTTCCGCATGTCGAGCCATCGGCACGATCTCCCCCTGCTCTATGTGAACCAGGTGGGCGGCCACGACCAGGTCGTGTACGACGGCGCATCGTTTGCCGTGGACCCTCGACTTGGTCTCGTGGACGAGGCCAGGCTCTTCGAGACCGACCTGCGGATCATCGGTTTCCACGACGGGCATTTTGTCGACCAGGATGCCAAGCCCCTGAAGCCCTTGGCCGTCGAGAGCCTGTGCGATGCGGAATTCCAGCGTCGCCAGATCGTTCTGGGCCTGCGCGACTACGCCCGCCGCTGCGGATTCAAGAAGGTCGTGGTCGGCTCGTCGGGCGGCATCGACAGCGCGCTGACCCTGGCCTTGGCAGTGGAGGCCTTGGGAGCCGACAATGTCGAGGGCGTGACCATGCCCTCGCGGTGGTCCAGCGACGGCAGCGTATCGGACTCGGAGGTGCTGTGCACGAACCTCGGGATCAAGCTCCACAGCCACCCCATCGTGGACCTGGTGGATGCGGCCCGCAGCGGGTTCGCCACGGCCTTCACAAGCCCCTTGGAAGGACTCGCCCAGGAGAATGTCCAAGCCCGTCTGCGCGGCACCATCCTCATGGAATTCTCGAACCAATTCGGGCACCTGCTCCTGACCACCGGCAACAAGAGCGAGATCTCGGTGGGCTACTGCACCCTTTACGGCGACACCAACGGCGGACTGGGACTCATCGGCGACCTCTACAAGATGGAGGTCTTCGAGCTGTGCCGCCATCTCAACCGCTCGGCGGGCCGCGAGCTCGTGCCGGTGGCCATCATCGAGAAGGAACCCTCGGCGGAACTCGCCCCCGGCCAGCGCGACCAGGACAGCCTCCCTCCCTACCCGGTCCTGGATGCCATCCTCAAGGACCTTCTCGAAGGGGAGATGCTGCGACCGGCGGAACGTGAGGAGGTGAGCCGGCTCCTGCTTGTGCTTCGCACCAGCGAAGGCGGTCTGGACACCCTCGCCAAGGTCAAGCGGCTGATGGCGCGCAGCGAGTACAAGCGCCGGCAAGCGGCACCGCTGTTGCGTCTTCGCGCCCGGGCCTTCGGTCAGGGCCGCCAGATGCCCATCGCCGCGCACCTGGACTGATCCCCCTTTTCCCGCCATCGAGGTTGACATGACAGAATTTGACATCGCCGTCCTGATCGGCCGGTTCCAGCCGTTTCACCATGGCCACGGAGGATTGCTCCGGAAGGCTCTGGACACGGCGCCCAGGATCGTCGTCGTCCTGGGTTCGGCCTTCGCCGCACCGTCGCCGCGCAACCCCTTCAGCGCCGCCCAACGGGAGGCCATGATCCGCTCGTGGCTTTCGCCCGAGGAGAACGCACGCACGGCATTCGTGCCGCAGCGGGACGTCTGGAACTCCAAGCGCTGGGCAAGGGACGTCCACCGGTCCGTTTCCTCGATCGCCCAAGGGCGCGTCGCGCTGGTCGGGTACCACAAGGACGGCACCAGCGCCTACCTCGACACGTTCCCCGAATGGACCATGATCGACGCAGGACGCCAAGGTCCGCTCGATGCCACCCCGTTGCGCCGACAGATCTTGTCAAATACCCCATGGAGCGAAGTCGAGGGGAGCTTGCAGGGGGCGGTCCCAGACAGCGTCCTGGCCTTGCTTGGTCAGTGGGCCCGGGAGGACCTCAGGTCCCGGCTCGCCGCCGACCAGGAGGCGATCGAGACCTACCAAGCGCGTTGGGGAAAAGGCCCGTTCCTGACGGTGGATGCCGTGGTGAAGGCCTGCGACCACATCCTGCTGATCCGGCGCGGGGCCCGCCCGGGCATCGGACTGCGCGCCTTGCCCGGAGGTTTCCTCGATCCCCACGAAGCCCTCGAGGACGGGGCCCGCCGCGAGCTTCTCGAGGAGACCGGCCTGGACCTCGGCGCACTCCAGGCCACAGGAACCCGGATGTTCGCGCATCCGGGAAGGTCGGCGCGAGCCCGCATCGTCACCCACGCCTTCCTGTTTGAACCGGTCTGGACCTCGCTTCCCGAGGTGACCGCCGCCGATGACGCCTTGGATGCCCGCTGGATCCCGATTTCTGAGCTGGCTGCGATGGAGGACGAGTTCTTCGGCGACCACTTCCACATCATCGATCAGATGCTTGGAATTCTCGACACCTAGATCACGCCCCTTGATCGCCCCGGCGGCATGTCGCCGGGGAAATCCCGTCCAGGAGGTTCAACCCTCCAGGTAGTTCCGCAGCCGCTCCATTTCCATTGCCGACCCGACGGCGATGATCGCCTGCCCTGCACAAAGGATGTGGCTTGCCGGGGGATTGAACAGGAACTGATCCTTGCCAAGGTCGATGGCCACGGGAACGATGCCGGTCTCCTCGAAGATCCTGGCCTGTTCCAGCGTCTTCCCGTGCAACCCCGATCCTTCCCGGATCACGGCCTCGTCCATCCGGGTGTCGCCGCCGGAATGGTAAAGCATCCGGTCGAGAAACGACGTGGTGCGCGGCCGGATCATCTCCGAGGCCAGGCGCAATCCACCCAAGGCGTTGGGAGCCACCACCACCGTCGCACCGGCCCGTCGCAGCTTCCCTTCCGTCTGCGGGTCCACGGCACGCGCCACGATCCGCAACTTGGGATTCAGGCCACGCGCCGTGATCACCAGGAACACGTTGGTCCGGTCGTCGTTGCTTGCGACCAGAAGGCCCGAGGCGCGCTCGATTCCCGCCTCCTCCAGCACCTCCTCATGGGTGGGATCCCCGATCACATGAGGGAACTCACCCACCTGCCGCAGGGCATGTTCCATCTTCGCCGGATCCGGCTCGATCCCCACGAAGTCCCTGCCCGTGGCGCGCAGTTCACGGGCGGCGGAGATCCCGGTCTCGCCAAGTCCGCAGAGGATCTGATGCTGATTCAAGGCGGCCAAGGCTTTCATGTTTCTCCTGCGTCGGATGGAATGGGAAAGACGACCCTCGAAGATCGCCGCAGTCAAGGAAGCTGCGAAGGTTGCCACCACGGCAAAGGACGACACGATCAAGACGATTCCGAAGATCCTGGCGGCGGGATTTCCGGAAAGATCGTGGATCTCCCCGTAGCCGACCGTCGCCACCGTCGTGACCGTCATGTAGAGCGAATCGAGCCAACTCCACTCATTGCCCCCCAAGGTATGGAAGCCGATCGTCCCGATGGTGATCAGGCAGAACCAAGCAAAGGCCGCTTTTTTGAGAAGTCGAAGATCCACGATCTGCAAAGTATGCCAAATCCGACGAATTGGCATGGTGGGCAATTGCCTACCTTTCGACGGGTTGCACCCGGCAACGTATTCGCACGCATCCTTCCAAGAGAAAACTCCATGTTCGCAACTCTGGCCTTGAGCCTGTGCCTGTTCTCCGTCCAACCCAGGCCCGCCCAATGGGCAAGTCCCGTCCAGCTTGAAGGGGTCGGCAACCTGAACAAGGTGAACGATTCCCTCTACCGCAGTGAACAGCCCACACGCGAGGGAATGAAGCGCTTGGCGGATTCGTTGGGAATCCGGACCGTCATCAATCTCCGAGCCTTCCACAGCGACAAGGACAAGGTCAAATCGACCCGTCTTCGCCTGCACGAGATCGACATCAAGACCTGGAACATCAAGGACAAGGACGTGATCCGCGCCCTGCGGATCATCCGCTGGAACGGCGAAGGTCCGTATCTCGTCCACTGCCTGCATGGAGCCGACCGCACCGGCACGATCAATGCGATGTACCGCATGGTCTTTCAGAATTGGAGCCGTGAAGAGGCCATCGCCGAGATGGTCGATGGAGGGTACAACTTCCATTCCATGTGGCGCAACATCTTGGATTACCTGAACAAGGTCGATGTCAAAGCCATTCGGACCGCCGTCGAGACTCCTCCAACGCCGGTTCCGTCGCACTGAGGGAACCTGATCGCAAAAGCCAC
>JBDKGV010000130.1:0-9570 GCA_039798005.1 Fibrobacterota bacterium | reverse complement strand
TGGGCAAGCGGCTGTTCACGCTTTCCGAACCGGACAACCCGGAGGGCTTGGGGTTGTCCGATGGGCAAGCGACCAATCTGCCGTTGGAATCCAGCCGTCGCAATGTCGTGCAGTTGCTGGAAACAGCTCTCCTGAGGGCGCTTTTGCGCGCCGGAGAGCGCGTCGATCTCGGGAGCCGCTTCGTCGCACTCGGCTCGCGCGCCCTTTCCGGGGATCGCCTCGCCATCGACGGTGTCGAACTGCACCTGCGCGCCGGGGCCACCCAAGGGGAATGGACGCTTTGGATGCATCCGACCCGGCGCGTGGTCGATGCCCGCCCGCTGGGACTGTCCGTTGCCGAGCGCAAGGGTCGCTCCTGCACCCTGTGGTTCGCCTTGGACGGCCATTCCTGTGAAGGAGCCCAACCAAAACTTTCCGACAAGGGTGTTCAGGTCCAGTTGGGCCGCCACGCACGCCTGCTTCCTCCCAACGCCCCGGTCTTGATCCTTTTGGGTGAAGAGCAGCCCGATCTCCAACCGCGCCAGCTCATCGAAGGAGCGCGTCGCTGGTTGTCGCTGGATACGGTACGCGAAACGGGATTCCAGTTTTCCACGACACCGCTCGCCTTGGAAGACTCCGGACTCACGCGTCTTGCCTTGGAGTTCCCCGAGGCTTATGCCTTGGATCTCAAGGACAACCCGATCGAACTGGGGGAGCATTACCGCAAGGCCCTGACGGGAAGTCTCTCCTCACGAGAAGCCGAGACGCCCGCCACCTTCCATCTCATGGACGGCAAGGACCAGGACCGCACGACCCAGCTGGCCCAGCACCTGAACCAGAAGGCCCAGGCTTGGAAGACTGGATTGCAATTCGCGACCGAGCCGATCGGCGATTCCATTGGAATCTCGCTTTCGGTCCAGGGCAAGACGGCGATTCACCTCGACCCCAACTCACCGCTGGTCACCCAGCCCAATTCTCCCCGTGCCCTTGGGCAGATGGGTGCGGTATTCCTTGAATGCACCCAGCTGGCTGGTGGCAAGCCTTGGCGTCTGGGCGGCAGCGCCCTGCGTCCCACGCTGGGCTTGAGCCACGCGCTTTTGCACGGGCGCCAAAACCACCTCGCCGCAGTGCTCTTTGACGCATCGGGAAATCCGATCGGCGGCACGGTCCTGCCCTTGCGACTGGCCGAGCTTCAAAACGCCGATTTCGCTCGAGGGTTGCGCCGACGCCTCCCGGAGCTTCCCGAAGGGACGCTCGTGCTCTTGGCGGAAGATCTCGATGCCTCCCATGAATTCCTGGAGGAATTGCGCCCGAACCTCGCTGCGGCCCGCATCCTGCGGCAGTCGCTTCCTTGGGCCTTGGATGCGGGAACCTACGATTGGCTCGCGCCCGGCGAGGCTGTGGGCGATGAATCGCACCTGTACGCCTGCCTGCCCCATCCCGGCGGCGGCGCCCGCATGCTTGGCGTGGAAGTCGTGCAGGGAGAACTGACCCCGGCCGAGATCCTGTCCACAAGCCTTGCCTTGGAGCACGCATGGGCCCCGGGCCGGGTGGAGCCACGCCTGTCTCCGGGACCGCTGGAATGGGCCCGCGGACTCCTGTTCCAGCGCGCCCGTTTCGAAGCCTTCCTGGCGACCTGAGCCAAGGCTCCTTCTTCGAACCCATCCTCCAAAGCCCTCCCGAGCCGGGAGGGCTTTGCTGTGTGCGCCGCGCTTGCGCGCACCAAGGTGGGATGCAATCGGACAGATTCTGTCAGTACCTCACATGCATCCCAAGCGAAGCCAACGGCCAGATCCCGTCGTTCCCCGCGACATGATTGCGATTCCACAGGATGCTGGTGCCGGCACTTGTCCACACGTCCATGAACCCGTCCACAGGAAGGCTTCCATGCACGCGGATCGCCAGTTCCCGTTCGACGGTTCCCGAAAGCGGCCATGTGCGATTTTCAAAGGCCGTCACCGGTCGCGACAGGTCGGCATCGCCCTGCTGCAACCAGTCCACCCCGATTCCAAGGCTCCATGAATCTTGAGCTTCCTGCCAGTCCACCCGACTCCACAGGTCGCAGGCGTCGGGTCCTCGGCCATACCCCAGCGGATCGTCCACTTGGAAGTTGTCGGCATAGCCCGGGTCGGCTTGATCGCGCACGTTCGAGCGATACACGCGCCGCGAGGTCATCTTGAGAAGCGGCAGCAGATGGTTGTCGTAGGTCGGTGTCGTGGCGGCGAATTCCTGATGCGCGGACAGGATTCCTTTCGGGAGGAACCAACGCTTGCTCCATCCGGTCGCGACCGCCATTTGGGTCGGAGGATCGTAATTGTCCTCCCCTTCGACCGGACTTTTGATCAGCTGGGTCGCCACCTGAAACCACATCTGCCCGGTGCCGCGATCCGATACTTTCCCTTGGAAGGAGAAGAAGCTTCGCGAATAACCGTCCCCGTAATTGTCATGCCACAGCACGAAGGGATTGAGATCGCGAAATCCGGGGCTCTTGCCACCGACCAGCGTCTGCTCGATCACGGCAAGTTCGACGAGTCCGATCTTCCATTCCAAGGCATGGGCAAACAAGGTCTTGGACGGATCGTCATAGATGCGACCATGCTGATCCCCCAAGGCATGATGGGACTGTTGCCAAGCCTCCGAACCCGTTGGCGCCCTGCCGACCAGGGCGGATTCGCTGCCTGCCACCCGTCCCAGGGAATCGGTGGGCGTGCCGTTGAGCCAAGGATTGAGGCTTGACCCCAAGAAAGAGTAGCGCACCCTTCCGACCCCCAGTTCCCACAGGACACCATCGTGTCTGGGAGCACCCGCCAAGATGACCCCGTGCGGCACATCCCCGAAGCGCCATGGAAACCGGCCGACCTTGAACTTGCCGGCACGCGTCCCGACCGACAGCCAGCCTTCATGTGGAACGTTGATGTCCACCTCGCCGAAACCGCCAACCCAGTTGCCATGGAGAGGATCGGTGCGATACGCCTCCAGGTCGCGCTTGAGGGACAGCTCCAGATGGAGATCGACCTCCTCGCGTGAGGCTCCAAAGGCCAGCTTGGCAAGCGGAGGGAGACCGTCCCAATCATGGGCCGTGCGCAAGGCGATCCGCTCGGCGCGCCAGTTGCCGCCGAAGTCGTCGACCACCGCATTGGCTTGCGAGGGCACGGCCAGGCCGGCCGTGATGTTCGCCTCCACCCCGAGCCGGGTCGTCCAACCCTCCTGCAGTTGGGCATCGGCACGGGCCGCAAGGATCCCAAGGACAGATCCTGTCAAAACAAAGCATGCCGGAGGGTGAAGGCGCATGGATGGAATGTAACTGCTCCTCCACACGGGCGATCCATCGGAAGCCCACAATCCCGTCGTCCACGAAACTACCTTGCCGCTCTGGTTCGCAACTCTGGGAGACTTCTGATGAACAAGGATGCCGTCGAAAACGTTCTGGAAAGCCGCTACGCCTCGGCCGAGATGAGCCGCATCTTCTCGCCGGGCTTCAAGTTCGGCACCTGGCGCCAGCTGTGGATCTGGCTTGCCGAAAGCGAAGCCGAACTTGGCCTGCCCATCTCCGACGAGCAGATCGAGGAATTGCGCCGCACCAAGGACAATCTGGACCTTGAGCTTGCCGCCTCCTACGAGAAGAAGCTGCGCCACGACGTGATGGCCCATGTCCACGCCTGGGGCGACATCGCACCCAACGCCCGCGGCATCATCCACCTGGGCGCCACCAGCCAGTACGTCGGCTGCAACACTGACCTCATCCAGATGCGCGAGGCGCTCAAGCTCCTCAAGGTGCGCCTGGTCCAGGCCATTGCCCATTTGACGGAATTTGCCCGCACCTGGAAGAGCCAGCCCACCCTGGGCTTCACCCACTTCCAGTCGGCCCAGCCCACCACGGTCGGCAAGCGCGCCGCCTCCTGGATCCAGGACCTGGTGATGGACTACCACGAGGTCGTGCGCCTGATCGACTGGCTGCCGTTCCGTGGCGTCAAGGGCACCACCGGAACCCAGGCCTCCTTCATGGAACTGTTCGATGGCGACCACGAGCGCATCGATCGTCTCGACCGCATGGTCGCGGACAAGGCCGGGTTCCCCAAGCTCCTGACCATCGCCGGCCAGACCTACTCGCGCCGCATCGACAGCCAGATCATCCACGTGCTGGGCGCTCTCTCCACGAGCCTGTCCAAGTTCGCCAACGACGTGCGCCTGCTGCAGCACCTCAAGGAAGTGGAAGAGCCGTTCGAGAAGAACCAGATCGGCTCCTCGGCGATGGCCTACAAGCGCAACCCGATGCGTTCCGAGCGCCTGAACGCGCTGTGCCGCATCATCGCCGCCCAGCAGCAGGTGATCGACCAGACCGCCAGCACCCAGTGGTTCGAGCGCACCTTGGACGACTCTGCCGCCCGCCGCATCTCGATCTCCACCGCCTTCCTCGCGGCCGATGCTTGCTTGGTGCTTGCCTCCAACATCGGCAACGGCCTGGTCGTGTACCCCAAGATGATCGAGGCGCGCCTGTTGGGCGAGCTTCCCTTCATGGCCACCGAGAACATCATGATGGCCGCCGTGAAGCGCGGCGGGGACCGTCAGGAGCTGCACGAGAAGATCCGCCTGCACAGCTTGGCGGCAGGCCGCGTGATCAAGGAAGAGGGCAAGCCCAACGACCTCCTGGAGCGCATCGCGGGCGACAAGGAGTTCAGCGTGACCCTGGAGGAGCTGCAAGAGGTCATGAACCCCGCGCTCTACGTGGGCCGCGCCCCGGAGCTCACCGAGCGTTTTATCAAGGAGGAGGTCGAACCGATCCTGGCCCTTGAAAAGGACGCGCTTGCCAAGGGTTCCGTGGACCTCAAGGTATGATCGCCGGGCTGCTCTTGGCTTGTCTTGGGGCAGCCCCCGACACCGCCGCGCCATCGGTGCGGCACTTCGAGTGGACCATCCAGACCCGCGACCTCACCGGATTGCGCCGTGGGCTGGATTCCGTCCTTTCCGCCAGCGGTGCCCGCAAGCTTTCCAGCAGCGGCAATGGCCGCGGCGCAAGCTACGGCAACGCCGTGGAACTCAGGATCGAACTTCCCGATGCTCGCGTCGATGCCGTCAAGTCCCTGCTGGAGGCACGCGGGGAGATCGTGCGTGAAAGCTCCTCGCTGCGGTTGGTCTCCGACGAGATCGATTCGCTGGAGCGGGAACGCACTTGGCTTCTGGAGCGCAGCAAGACCTGGAAGGCCGAGGTCGCGCGCCGCCAACTGAGCGAATCGGAATCCGCCGAAAGCCTGTGGGAAACCCAGCAGCGCCAAGAGCAGGAGATCTTCCAGCTCGACAAGGAACTGGCCTCCGCTCGCAAGAGCGCCCGCGGCAGCCGTTTGGAGCTGACCCTGCGCCAATCGAGCGAGACCCCGACCGAATCGGGCCACGGCTTCTTCGAGTTCGTGAACATGCCCGGCGTGGAATACACCGCCCTGTGGGTGGAAAACCCCGCCCCTGGCCGCACCGCACCGCGCTACCAAGGGTTCCTGGCCCGGTACATGTTCACCCGTGGCAAGAGCTGGATCGAGCTGGGCGCCCTGGAGGCCCAAGGCGGCCAAAAGACCGACACGCTCTACAACGACCTCTTCCTGTACGCATGGGGCACCGATTTCTACCCGCGCCATTTCGGTCGCGGTCTGCGTCGCTGGTTCAACGTCTACAGCGGCTTCTCCTTGGGTGGCGCCTTCCTCTCCAGCACCTCCGGCAACACCCACATCCTTTTCGTTTCGCCGCACGCCGGCGTGGAGCTCTTCAAGTCCGACCGGGTGATGCTGGATGTCCGCGGCTCGTACTTCGTGCCCCTCTCCAGCCGCCTGCATCTCAAGCTGCGTGGCCTGGGCGCCACCACGGGATTGCAGCTCGCGTTCTGACGCCCTCTCCGGAAATCGCATCGCCCTCGAACGCCGGATCCCCATCGATCCGGCGTTTTTGCGTTCAGCCGGCGGCAAAATCCCTCTCGATGCTCGACACTCCCCTTCGAACCTCCTACCTTTGTCCCCCTATGAGCTCAGCCAACCGCTTCCTGCCTCTCTTTCTCGACCTCAAGGACCGTCCCGTGCTGGTGGTCGGTGCCGGAAAGGTGGGCCTGCGGAAGGTGCGCGAGCTGCTCGAATGCGGCGCCCAAGTCAAGGTGGTCTCCCCCGCCTTCTTGGATGGCTTCGAGGTCCTGCCGTGCGAATGCGTCGCACGCAAGTGGCAGACCTCCGATCTCGACGGCGCCCTGATCGTATTTGCCGCCACTGACGACGAACAGGTGAACCGCCTGGTCCATGAGGCCTGCCGCGCCCGCTCCATCCTGTGCAACGTGGTCGATGTCACCCCGCTGTGCGACTTCCACTCGGTCGCCTCGGTGCAGGCCGGCGAGATCTCCATCGCCCTGCACTCCGCCGGCAAGGCCCCGGGCCTTTCAGCCTGGCTGCGCCGCCGCCTGCAGGAATGGCTCTCGGGCTTTGGCGACCTCTCCAAGGCGGTGTCCAGTTCCCGCGCCAGCTTGCGCGACTCCATCGCCCAGGAGGTCCGCGAGGACTTCTGGCGCAACCGCGACTACCAGGCGCTGTGGGAGCTCTGCCGCAAGGAAGGCATCAAGGCCGTGACCAAGCGGCTCGAGGCCGAAAGCCGTGGCTTGACAGATTCTGTCAAGGAAGGCCGCGTGATCCTGGTCGGTGCCGGACCCGGCCACCCGGAGCTCATCACCCGCATGGGCCTTGCCGCCATCGAGCAGGCCACGGCGCTGGTGCATGACCGCCTGGTGGCCAAGGAGCTCCTCGACCACGCTCCGCACTCCTGCCAAGTCTTCTCAGTGGGCAAGAAGGGCTTCGGGACATCCGCCCACCAGAGCGAGATCAACGCGCTCATCGTGCGCCTGGCCCAGGAAGGCCACCGCGTGGTGCGTCTCAAGGGTGGCGACCCGTTCGTGTTCGGGCGCGGCGGCGAAGAGATCGAGGCCTGCGAGGCCGTCGGCATCCCCGTGGAGGTCGTTCCCGGCCTTTCCAGCTCCCTCACGGTGCCCACCTACGCCGGCATCCCCGTGACCCACCGGGGCCTGTCCCGCAGCTTTGCCATCGTCACCGGCCACACCGCAAACGGCGTGACCACCGTGCTCCCCGAGGCCGAAACCCTGGTCTTCATGATGCCCCAGCACAGCTTCGCAAGCTTGCGCAGCCAGATGTACGAGAAGGGCTGGGCCCCCGGCACTCCGGCCAGCGCCATCCAGTCGGGAACCCTCCCCGACCAGCGCGTGCTGCACTCCACCCTGGAGAGCATCGTCGAGGCCATGGACCGCGAACAGCTCGGCTCCCCCATGATCATCGTGGTCGGCCCGGTCGCAGGCTGGGCCGCCACCCACGCAAACGCCACGCGCGGCTTCCGCCAACCCCAAGGCACCTTCGACACCTGACGAGCTTGGGCGCCTCCCCGGCCTAGCCTAGCCTTACGGCCTTGACCTGTGCCGGGGCCGGGCTGCCTGCCAAGCCTCCTCGGCTTCGGCTCCGCTCAGCCTGCGGGGTCTTGGGCCTGCGGCCGGCATCCCTGGCGCGGTACGCGTCGCTTGCCGACTCCCTCCCGGATGGGAGGGCTGGGGTGGGCGATGCTAGGCGAACGCGGCATCCCCCTGGCGTAGGTCACGCGCCGCCTGCCTACTCCCTCCCGGTCAGCCCAAGCGCGTGGTCGCGAACCAGTCCAGGCCTTCCAGCGTCAGGTCGGGATGGTAGGCCTGGACAATTCCTGTCATTCCGCCCAGCACCTGGCTCCAGCCGCCGGTGGCGATCACCCGCGCGTCGGGCATGTCCTCTTCTTCGCGGATGCGCTTGACGATGTATTCCATCATGCCCACATGCCCAAGCAAAAGGCCTGAATTGATCGCCGATTCCGTGGTGCGGCCGGTGGCGCGCTCCGGCACTTCGATGGCCACCTGCGGAAGCCTTGCGGTGCGGCCCACGAGGGTCTGCATGCCGGTCTCGATGCCCGGAGCGATCACGCCGCCCAGGAAGTGCCCCTTGCGCACCACATCGAAGGTGGTGGCGGTCCCCAAATCGATCACGATGGCGTCCGACAGGCCCAGGCGCTCCACGCCAAGGGCGTTGGCCAGCCGGTCGGGTCCGATCTGCGCCGGGTTGCTGTAGGCCAATGGGAAACCGCAATTGGCCGCGGACAGGCTCGTGACAAGCGCCGCAGGGGCCATCCTCTCCAAGGCCTTGCGCCACGGGCGGTCCAGAGCCGGGACCACGGTGGCCACCACGCTGCGCCCGATCTGGACATTGGCCATGCCGTGCATTTCCAGGAAGCCACGCACGCGAAACTCGATCTCATCGGAGGTCGAGTTCGTGATGGTCGTCAAGCGCCACTTGCGCAACAGCTTGCCTTCATGGAAGAAGCCAAGGACGGTCTGCGAGTTTCCGATGTCTACGGCTAACATCTGAGCTCTCCTCGAATGGCTCCAGAGGCCCAACGAAGGGTGAGGTTCTGGCGAAGAGATCGTTCCGGTCCGCGAAGACTGGAGCGAAAGTGACTCGGGAGGGATTTGAACCCTCGACCCACGGCTTAAAAGGCCGCTGCTCTACCGACTGAGCTACCGAATCATTCCTTGGATTGGCCCAAAGCCAAGTCCCAAGGGGAGCGCAAAGATAATCAATTCACCAAGAAATCATAGACCTTCACGAAGAAGTCGTAGGTCGAGGCGTCGGTAGAGGGACGGGTCGCCACGTTGCCCGTCTTGAGGTCCATGGAGGTGCTGTCCTTGCCCAAGGTGTCGCCCATGGGTGAACGCAAGGCGAAACCGAAGGTTCCGGCGACCCGGTACGGAATCGGCTTGCCATCGACCACGTCGTTCAAGGCGCCACCGGTCAGAAGACTCAATGGCACGGGAACGGGAATGGCCAGCTTGGTGATCCCGCCGCCAGCCACGTCGAACGGCTCGATCGCACCACCGGTGGTCCGCTTGTCCGAGGTCACATCACGCACGAACAGGTTCAGCCCACTGGAAAAAGGGAACGATGCCTTGTCCTTGTTCTTGCTGTTGTCGGCCTTGAGATTGAAGGTCAACTTGAGAGTCGTCTTCGAGAGCATGTCAGGAACCGAGGAGAAACCCAAGAGACTCAACACATCCAACTTGGCCTGGGCTGACCTCGCGGCCCTTGGAAGAGTGATTCCGGTACCCGGGATCGAAATGCCACTCCCGGTCCCCATCACGGCATTGACACTGCTGACGAGACTGCTGTTCTTGAAGGCGGAGGGGAATTCAATTCCATAATCCACCGCATTGTCGTCCAGCGAGAAGTCCACCTTGAAGATGCTGAAGATGGAGGACATGGCATCCGAGAGCTGCGCGCAGCCCCCCAGGACGATGCCGGTGAGGACTGCGGTTCCGATGATGGCTCTGCGCATTGGGAGTTCCTTTAGAAGAGGAAGGTCATGGAAAAGCGCGTCTGGCCGTCGCGCACGGAATTGTCCACATTGCCGATGAAGCTGACCGGCTTGATGTAGGCGGCATCCACCTGCATCACATCGGAAACCGACACACCGATGCCGATGTCCAGTTCCTGGCGCATGCCGGCCGGATCGAAGAGCATGCCGGAACGCAAGGCCAAGAGT
>JBDKGV010000129.1:0-9582 GCA_039798005.1 Fibrobacterota bacterium | reverse complement strand
GCGGTCGTCTGGAGAGGGGCCTCGATCCGCCATGGCTTGCTGGTCGTGGTCCAAGCCGGTCGCGCCTTCGTGCTTTCGCCGGTGCGCGAACTGGCCTTGCCGGATGGTTTGACCGAAATCGTCCTTGCCGCGGTCGCCGCGGCCCAAGCCTGCGGAGTGACTCCCCAAGCGATCCGCCGGGGCTTGGAAGCCTGGCGTGCCCAGTTCGACCGTCTGGAACACTGCGGCGACCGCTTGGGCGTCCAGATCTGGAGCGACAACGCCTGCAGCGAGCCCTCGGCGATGCTTGAATCGCTGGAAGCCTTCGAGCGCAAGGTCACCCTCGTGGCGGGTGGCCCCGGTTTCCAATCGATGCTGGACCTCGAGCAGATCGGCGCCCGGACCAATCGCGTCCTGATGCTGCCCGGAACCCCGATGGCCGCACTCAAGCTCTGGGAGGCCTCGCTCCAGGCCGTGCCGACCTCGAGCATGAAGGAAGCGCTCCAGCTGGGCGTGGAGCGCACCAGCGTGGGAGGCGTCCTTTTGGTCGCCCCCGGATGCGTCCAAGGTCAGGAACTTGTGCGCAAGCTCGGGGAGGCGCTCGAAGCGTGATCAAGCCGATGCAAAGGAGCAATCCCGACTGGATCCTGCTGGGGGCCGTGCTGGCCCTCTCGGCGATCGGCGTCGCGATGGTCTACTCGGCCAGCGCCAACTACGCCGTGCTGCGCCTGCACGCGGGCGAAGGCAGCATCCTGGTCAAGCATCTGGCGCGTCTGGGCTTCGGTGGCATCGCCTTCCTTGCCGCCTACCTGTTCCCCTACCAGAAGATGATCGGTTTGGGTCGCTATCTCCTGATCGCGCTGGTGCCTCTTCTGATCGGCCTTGCCGTGCTGGGCCGCGCGGTGAAGGGCGCCTCTCGCTGGGTGAAGCTTGCCAACGTCTCGATCCAGCCCTCGGAGCTCGTGAAGCTGGCCCTGATCCTCTCGCTGGCAGGATACCTCGTGCAGCGCGCCGGCAAGCTCGAGAGCTTTCGCGACGACGTGCTCCCGGCCCTGATGCGCATCCTCATCCCCGCCGGGCTCATCGCCATCCAGCCCAACTTCTCGATGGCCGCCATGATCATCTTCCTTGGCTTCGCCATGCTCTTCCTGGGCGGCCTGCGCCCTCTGCACCTTGCGTTGATGGCCGCCCCCGGAGTCGTGGCGATGGGCGCCGTCTTCGCCCTGGCCCCCTACCGCATGGCCCGACTCACCGCATTTCTCACCGACGAGACCGGCAAGTCGCGCGCGGCCTACCAAGGCGTCCAAGCCCTCATCGCCCTTGGCAACGGCGGCATCTTCGGCACGGGCCTGGGCCGCGGCATCTCGAAGATGCTCTATCTCCCCGAACCCTACACCGACATGGTCTTTGCCATCCTGGGCGAGGAGATGGGCCTGATCGGAACGATCTTCGTGATCGGACTCTTCGCCCTGGTCGTCTGGCGGGGCCTTCGCATCGCCCTGCACGCCCCGGACCTGGAGGGCAGATTCCTTGCCGCCGGTGCCACCATGGCGCTTTTCCTGAACGTCCTGATCCATGTCATGGTCTGCACCCGCACCATGCCCACGACCGGTCAGACCCTCCCCTTCATCAGTTACGGCGGCAGTTCGCTCGCCCTTTCCTTCGTCCTGGTCGGCATCCTTCTGAACATCTCCTGCTTCGCAAGCGAAGGCGTCGTCGCCTTGGATTCCGTGGCGACGCGCGACCGCACGGGAAGGAAGCTCGCATGGCGATGAAGATTGCACTGGCTTGCGGCGGCACCGGCGGGCACGTCTTTCCCGCCCTCGCCGTCGGACGGATCCTGAACCGGGAATTCGGAATCGAGACCCTCATGCTGGGCCGCGCCGGATCGCTCGAAGAGCGCTTGGCATCCCGGGAAGGGGTCGAGTTCATCGCCATCCCCGCGATCCCGCTGCACCGCGCCTCGGCTTGGAAGAACGTCGCGCTTCCGGTTCACATGTTGCGCACCGTCGGATCGGCACGCAAGCAGCTCAAGCGCGCAGGCGTGCAAGGCGTCTTTGCCACCGGAGGCTATGTCGCCCTGCCATCCGGTCTGGCCGCAACGCTCCTGGGCCTGCCCCTTTGGCTGCTCGAGCCCAACGCCCATGCCGGCGTGGCCAACCGTCTTCTGGGCGGACGCGCCAAGCGCATCTTCGCGGGCTCGCCCGATGCCGCCCGCACCTTCGCCAAGGGCCGCACCGAGGTGACCGGCAATCCCGTGCGCGCCATGGACGACCGCTCCCGCAACGACCTGCGGAGCGAATTCGGATTGGCGCCGGAAGACCGCATGCTGCTTGTGCTGGGTGGCAGCCAAGGCGCCCACGGCGTGAATGAGATGATGGCCCACGAGGGCAAGCGCCTGACCGAGGCCGGATGGAGGATCCTGTGGCAGACCGGTGAGAAGGAAGCCGGATTGCGCCGCACCCAGAACGCGGGGCGCGAGGGAATCCGCATCGAAGCCTTCCTCAACGACGTCTATGGGGCTCTCAAGGCCGCCGACCTGTGCGTTTCGCGCTCCGGAGCCGGAGCCGTGGCCGAACTGGCCCTGCATCGCCTGCCCACCGTCTTCGTACCTTACCCGCATGCCACCGACAATCATCAGGAAACCAACGCCCGCGAGCTCGAAGAGGCCGGGGCGGGCTTCGTCCTGACCGAACGCGCCTACGGCGAAGGCCTGCTCACCCGCAACATCGAGGCCCTTTGGGCACGCCGTGATGCCGCCGCCAAGGCCATGCAGTCCTTCTCACGGCCCCAAGCGGCCCACACCATCGCTTCGCGCATCGCAAGCGACCTGGGAGTGAAGCCATGATTCCTCGTCACAGGTTCCAGAGACTGCATTTCGTGGGAGTCGGCGGCGCCGGCATGGCCCCCCTTGCCGCTTGGTTCGCTGCGCGCGGGTTCGCCGTCACCGGCAGCGACCGCTCCGCCTCGAGCAATCTCGACTGGCTGCGCTCCATGGGCGTGGAAGTGCAGCAAGGCCACGACGCCTCCCATGTGGGCCAGGCGCAATTGGTGATCCGCTCCAGCGCCGTGAATTCCGAGAATCCGGAAATCGCCGAAGCTCTTCGCCAAGGCATCCTGGTGGTCCGTCGCGCCGAGGCGCTGGGTGAAGTCACCCGATCGGGCCACGCCCTGTGCGTCTGCGGCACCCATGGCAAGACCACCACCACCCTGATGCTGGGCCGCATCCTGCGGGCCGCGGGGCTGGCCCCGTCGGTCCTGCCCGGTGGCGTGCCCGCTGCGCTGGAGGATTCGCCCGACTGGGATGCCCAAGGTTCCTTGGTCATCGAGTCCGACGAGTTCGACCGCTCCTTCTTGGCCTTCTTCCCGGACGCCGCCCTGGTGACCAATGTGGAAGCCGACCATCTGGACTGCTACAAGGACGAGGAGGACATCCGCGACACCTTCCGCCAGTTCCTCGCGAAGCTTCCGTTCCACGGGTACGCCGTGGTGTGCGGCGACGACGCCGGAGCCCTTGCCGTGTCTCGCGGCTGCGCCCGCGAGGTCTTCACCTACGGATTCTCGGAAGGCTGCCGTTACCGCGCCACCGAGCTTGAGAACGGCTCGGTCGATGTTCGCTTCGACGGTGAGTTCCTGTGCAACTTCACGCTCTCGCTGGCCGGCCGTCACAATCGTTTGAACGCCTTGGGCGCCATCGCCCTGTCACACCGCGAAGGCGTGGACCCGATGGTCGCCTCCCTTTCGCTGCGGCACTTCCAAGGCGTGCAACGTCGCCTCCAGTGCCTGGGCGAGATCGCCGGCGTCACCGTTTACGACGACTACGCCCATCACCCCACCGAGCTTGCCGCCACCCTGCAGGCCTTGCGCGAGCTGGCCAAGGGACGCCCCGTGGTGGTGGCCTTCCAGCCCCACCTCTATTCCCGTACCCGCGACTTCGCCGCGGCCTTCGCCACCGCCCTTGCCGGTGCCGACCGCGCCGTCGTCTCCCCGGTCTATCCGGCCCGGGAAACCCCCGAGATGGGCGCACCGGCCTCGATCATCCTGACCCATCTCCCCGAGGGCGCCAAGGTCGAACTGGCCGAGAATGATGCCGACGTGCTGGACCGCATGGTCGCCAACCTTCCTGCCAACGCCATCGTGCTCTTCGCCGGTGCCGGCAGCATCGGCACCTGGGGCACGGCTTTCGTGGCGCGCCTGAAGGGAGAGGCATGAAGCCAAGCCTCACCTCGGTCAACCGCACCGCCGTGCGAGATCCTTCGGTGGCGCGCCGCCAAGGGATGAACGCCCGCAAGCAGGCCGATCAGCGTCGTGACCAGCGCCGCACCCATCTGCGCAAGACGGGCGGCTGGCTCTCCCGTTTTTCCCGCGTCTGGGGCCTTTCCTTTCTTCTCCTTGCCTGCCTCGTCGCCGGTGGATTCGTCCTGCACCATCAGGCCCTGCAAAAGGGCTGGATCGCCCTGCAGACCGTGCGCTGCGTCGGCATGTCCCTGATGACCACCAAGGAGATCTGCCGCAAGGCCGGGCTCTGGGCGGGAACTCCCCTGACCGCGCTTTCCACCAAGGAGATCGAAGCCCGGTTGCTTGCCGATCCCCGGGTCGTTTCGGTGGAGGTGCGCCGCGTCTGGCCCCACTCCCTCAAGGTGACCCTGGTCGAGGAGGTTCCCCAGGTGCGCGACCTGCGCGGCCGTGGCTACGGCGCTTCGGGTCGGAACCTGGGAATCGTATCGTCCACTCCCGCCCTGCCGGTGCTTGAAGGCAACCCGGTGGCCGGAGCGGAACTTGCAAAGCTGATGACGGGGCTCGAGCGGCTCCGTCGCGAGGATACGGCACTGTGGAAGGGACTGCGTTCCCTTCGTCCGGTGCCGGATGGAATGACGGCTCGCGTGGACGGCATACCCGTCGAGCTGCTCCTGCCTGCGGAGAGCACCGCCGAAGCCTTGCGCCGAGCCGCTTGGCTGTACACCCTCATGGGTGATGCAGCCGGCCGCGTGAGCGCAATGGACTTGAGGCATGCGCCGTATGCGGTTCTGGTGCCCATGGGGAGGACAGGGACATGACCCAACAATCGCAGATCATTGTCGGTCTTGACATCGGCACCACCAAGGTGGGCGTCATCATTGGCGAAATCGAGAACGGAACCCTCAACGTGATCGGCGTGGGCGTGAGCCCTTCGGCCGGCCTGCGCAAGGGCGTCGTGCTGAACATCGACAAGACCTGCGAATCGGTTCGCAAGGCGGTCGAGGAGGCAGAGCTGATGAGCGGCGTCGATGTGCAGGACGTGTTCGTCGGCATCGCCGGCTCGCACATCCAGTCCAAGAACAGCCGCGGCGTGATCGCCATCTCCCGCAAGGGCGGCGTGATCACCGTGGACGACGTGGAGCGCGTGGTGGAAGCCGCCCGTGCCATCCCGCTGGCCCAAGGACGCGAGATCCTGCACGTGGTGCCGCGCTCCTACATGGTGGACGACCAGTCGGGCATCCCCGATCCCGTCGGCATGACCGGCGTGCGCCTGGAGGGAGAGATCCACATCGTCTCGGGCGACGTGCGTCACGTCCAGAGCCTGGTGCGCGCCGTGGAAGGCGCCGGCCTTCGCATCGCCGCCACCGTCCTGGAGCCCTTGGCCTCCGCGATGGCCGTGCTGGAGGAGGAGGAGAAGGAACTGGGCGTGGCGATGGTGGACATCGGCGGCGGCACCACCGACCTTGCCGTGTTCTACCACTCCAGCATCTGCCACACTTCGAGCATCCCCATCGCGGGCGACCTCGTGACCTCCGACATCGCGATCGGACTGCGCACCGTCAAGACCCGCGCCGAGGACATCAAGAAGAAGCACGGCTGCGCCATGGTCGCCCTCGTGCCTCCCGAGGACGTGTTCGTGCTGCAAGGCGTCGGCGGCTTCGATCAGCGCGAGATCTCGCGCCAGGACTTGGCCTCCATCATCGAGCCGCGCATGACCGAGATCTTCTACCAAGTCCAAGCCGAACTGCACCAGTTGGGACTCTTGGAACGCCTCTCCGCCGGCATCGTCTTGACCGGTGGAGGCTCGCTCCTTCCCGGTGCCGCCCAGCTTGCCGCCCAGATCATCGGGCTGCCGGTGCGCCTGGGAGCCCCTCAAGGCTTCGGAGGCCTCGTGGATTCCGCAAATTCGCCAAAGCACGCCACCGGCGTCGGGCTTGCCTTGTATGGCCTTGCCAATGGCGGAGGTACGGCACTTCCGGCCCCCGGTGGAGACCGCATCAAAGACCTTGTGGACCGCATGAAGTCATGGGTCGTCAAATACTTCTAGTCATCCGTCAGAGTCCGTCAAACTAGATTGCAAAACAGAGGAGAGATTCATGCCGAGCTTCAGTTTCGATGTCCCGCAGGAAAATGCCCGCATAAAGGTGGTCGGTGTCGGTGGTGCAGGTGGCAATGCCATCAACCGCATGATCGAGGCCGGTCTTGAAGGCGTGGAATTCATTTCCATCAACACCGATCTTCAGGTGCTGGAGCGCAACCTCGCTCCCATCAAGATCCAGATCGGCACCGCCTCGACCAAGGGTCTGGGCGCAGGCATGAAGCCCGACGTGGGCCGCAACGCCGTCGAGGAAAGCCGTCAGGACGTGAAGGGTCGCCTGGAAGGCGCCGACATGGTCTTCATCACCGCCGGAATGGGCGGCGGAACCGGAACCGGTGCCGCTCCCGTGGTGGCCGAGATCGCCCGCGAGATGGGCATCCTCACCGTGGCCGTGGTCACCAAGCCCTTCGCCTTCGAAGGCCCGCAGCGCATGCGCATCGCCCTCAAGGGACTGGAAGAGCTGCGCGACGTGGTCGACACCATGATCGTCATCCCCAACCAGAAGCTGCTGTCGGTCGCCGACCGCAAGACCACCATCATCGAAGCCTTCCGCAAGGCCGACGAAGTGCTCTACAACGCGACCCGCGACATCTCCACCATGATCCTGCGTCCGGGCCTTGTCAATGTCGACTTCGCCGACGTGTCCTCGATCATGAAGGATTCGGGCGAGGCCCTCATGGGCTCGGGCACCGCAACCGGCGAAGGCCGTGCGCTCAAGGCCGCCGAGATGGCTCTGCACAGCCCGCTCCTGGACAGCCTGGACATCACCGGCGCCACCGGCATGCTGGTGAACTTCACCGGCTCCGACATCGCCATCCTCGAGGCCGAGGAAGTGATGAGCTACTTCCGCGAAGCCTTGGGCGAAGACGCCGACGAGCGCACCATCTGGGGCGTGGTCGACGACGAGTCCGTGGGCGACGAGTTCCGCGTCACCCTGGTCGCCACCGGCTTCTCGGGCAACCGCGAGACGGCACCCGCCACCCCGACCATGTCGACCATCGGCAACCGCGCCTTCGCCCAGCCCGGCGCCATGCGTCAGGCCCCGGCCCAGCAGCAGACCCCGGTCATCGTGCGCGAGCCTTCCCGCATCAATGCACCGACCGCCATCAGCAACAACCCGGCGCCCTCGGCGATGGGAACCCGCGAGCCTTCCGCAGTCCTGCGCCCGGCCCTGCAGAACCCGGTCGTCATGCCTTCGGCCAATCCGACCCGTCTCCAGACTCCGGTCGTGGCTCGTCGCAACACCGGTGGCTTCCTGGCCCTGCCTCCTGACCAGATCGATGAGATCGACGAGTCGTCGATCCCCTCGTTCATGCGCCAGCGCTGATCCTTCCCGCCCGGGATTCCCGGGCACCCCCGCGTACTGTTCACTGACGGATTCCTGCCCGCCCGGATCTCCTCCCGGGCGGGCTTTTGTGCATGGACAAAAATCCGCTGGCCGGACCGGGTCCTGGAAATGCAAGTTATGACCATGCGTCGTCTCCTCCTGGCCATCCTCCTTCCCGTCGCCGTTTTCGCGGCCTCCAAGTCCTCCATCGCCATCGCCCCCGCCATCGTGCGCGGCGCCGTCCCCATGGCCCAGGAAGCGGCTCTCTCCAAGGCGCTTGCCGAAATGCTCTCCTGGGAGCTCTCCATGCTGCCCAGCATCAAGGTCACCGACCCGGCCGATGCCGGCAAGGCCTTGGGCACCACCGAACGCACCGAACTGGGCGACGGCGAAATGGCCGATGCGGAATCGGCCGGACGCCGCCTGGGAGTCGACGCCTTCGTGCTCCCGCGCCTGCAGCGCTCGGGCGACCATCTCACCGTGGACGCCATCCTTTCCGTGGTGAAAGGCACCCGCACCAACACCTTCCGCTGGTCCGTCCAAGGCCAGGAGGACAAGGTCCTTCCCATGGTCCGCCAAGCCGCCATCACCCTGGCCGACTCCTTGGGCATCCGCCTTCCCGACGCCGCCCGCAAGCTCATCAACCAGACCCAAGGCTCCTCGTGGGCCATCATCGAGCTGTTCGCCAAAGGCGTGCAGGCCGAGGACGAGGGCCGCAAGCCCGATGCCTTGGCCTTCTACCGCGAGGCCCAGTCGCGCGGCGCCGCCATTCCCGCGATGCTGGTGCGCATGAAGAAGCTCGAGGCCTTCGTCACGCGCTGATCCCCGGTCCGGGCGCCCCGGCTTCGCCGTCGGGCTGCCTGCCAAGCCTCCTTGAGCCCGACATTCCCGCGTCAAATCGTGAGCGGGCGGATCTGAGATCCGCCCCTCCATCAGCGTACGCTGGAACGCATCCGATCGGGCCTGCGGGGTCTTGGCCCTTGCGGGCGGCATCCCTGGCGCGCGCAGGCGCGTTGTGATCCTCTCCCATCCCGGATGGGAGGACAGGGGTGGAAGATGCCCAGCGCATGCGGCATCCCTGGCACAGAGCGTCCTCGAAGTCGAACCGGTGGTTAGATTTCCCCGCACCGGGCATTATCCGCCCAATTCCCCGGAAAGAGGAGCACGAACGTGAAGTCGCTGACGATGTGGACCCTGTTGATCTCGAGCCTTTGCATGGCCAAGAACGCCGATCTTTCCGGCTACCGGAGGATCGTCCATCTGCCTTGCCCGAGTGAGATCGTCCTGAAGGGCGAGGTGACCCAAGAGCATTTCGAATCCGCCTTCGGAAACGTGGACGAGGCCTTGCCGCGCTTTCGCCGGACCGTGGACAGCATCCTCACCTCCAGGCTTTCCGCGGTCGCAAGCGACCTCCGGATCGTTCCGGCCAAGGAGTACTGCTCCGAGGACGAAGGCCCCAAGGACCGGCACTACACGGAGACCTTCCTGGACGAGCCGACCTTCTCGAACCCTTTCGACGTCGCGCAAGTGTACTCCGCCAAATTTCCCAAGACCTCCGACACGTCCTCCATGCTGCGGTTTTCCATCGGAAGCATCAAGTTCCGGGCGGGCTATCCCCACAACCGCGACGGCCTGCTCGCCAAGCCAAGCCTCAGCCCGAACAACGATCCGTATGTGGAGGTGCATTTCGCCGTGGTCGGATTGGCGACGCGCGAGCCGAAGCCCGTGTACGGAAAGGTCTTGAGCGAGGAACGCAGCAGCGGCTTCCTCATCCGGCTGCTTTCCTCCGAAAACGACTGGATCAAGGTCGCGGGGGACATGGCCGACGAGTACGCGGCGGTGATCAGGAAGTACGGCAAATAGCGCCAAAGACCGCTCCGGGACCATCCGGAGCGGTCTGCAAGCTCATCAACCAGACTCAAGGCTCCTCGTGCGATCC
>JBDKGV010000128.1:0-9666 GCA_039798005.1 Fibrobacterota bacterium | reverse complement strand
ACCGAACGCAGCGGCGGCCTGAACTTCCGCAAGTCGGCGGGCAACCCTCCAGTGGAGGGGAATTTCCAACGCCGAACGCAGCGGCGGCCTGAACTTCCGCAAGTCGGCGGGCAACCCTCCAGTGGAGGGGAATTTCCAACGCCGAACGCATCGGCGGCCTGAACTACGGCAAGTCGGCGGGCAACCCTCCAGAAGGGGGGGATTTGCAACATCGCCGGACACAAAAAAACCGTCTTTCCGAAGAAAGACGGTTCATTCACACGATGGCGATGGAATCCCCACCGAAGTGGGGAGCACCGCTACGAAGCGAACTTACTTGGCGACTGCGAAGGGAGCGACCAGGTTGGTCTTGCCACCCTTGACGACGGCCAGGTAGGTGCCGCGAGCCAGCGAGACATTGAACGACTGGTTGGAAGCCTTGGCTGCACCGTCGAAGGAAGCAACCTTGGAACCGTCCATGCGAACGATGTCGATCTTGGCAGCGGAAGCGCCCTCAAGAGCGTAGCTCAAGGTCAGACCCTTGGAGTAGTTGGCCACGAGAGCCGACTTGCCGCCAACCTTCTGGTTGGAAATTCCGACAGAGGCACCCCAGAAGGTGACGTCGCCGATGTAGAAGGAGCTGGTGGCTGCCGAAGCAGTCTTGTCGCTGTTGATCTTCAGTTCCCACATGATCTTGCCGAGGTCCTTGAGCGGCAGGGGCTTGGCGCCGCCGTTCTTGGAGGTGTACCAAGTGGGCTGGGTGAAGTCCTTGGTATCGATGCAGATGGTCTGGTTGTTCATGGTGTACGGAACGCCAGCGCTGTACTGAACCGAGTCACCGACCGACTTGTTGCCAAGCTTGACGATCACACCGGTGAGATTGGCCTCGTCGAAGCCATCAGCCATCGAGATGGAGAAGGAAATACCCTTCAAGCCGGTGAGGTCGAGGTAGGTGTCGTCGCCAGTGGTCTTGTCCTTGAAGCCGGTGCCGATATCCGCCCAGCCTGCGTAGGGGTGCAGAGTGGCATCGCCCTTGGACAGAGTAGCCGTGATGCCTGCAACGCCGCGGTTGGCTTCGTCGCCCGGAATGAACTGCATGCCCTGGATGGTGTTGTCGTCCTCAAACAAGGTCGACGCGCCGTTGGCCGGGCCCGGTGTGCCGGAAGTGGTGTCGGTGAAGGCGAACCAGTAACCGCCCTGGGTGTTCTTGTTGGGGACACCAGTGAAGTCACCGTTGAAGTTCGAGAGGACGGACTTCAAGTTGCCAGCGCAACCCGTCCCATTTGCTTTGAGCCAATCAATATTGCCGGTGGTGATCTTGATATCACCCTGGATGCTGACGTCCTTGATTTCCAGCGTTGCAACGGCAGCGCCAGTGATGGCGGAACCGGTGGCGTTGTACACGGGCTTGGGGGAGAACTGAAGGAGCTTGATCTCGGTCTTGACGTCGTCCCAAGTGGTCTCGGTCTGAGCGGGCTCCTGGGTGATCATCCAGTCAGCAAAGGCGATACCATCGGGCAGACCGACAGTGACCTTCTTGAAGGCGACCGAACCGGCGTACGGAGCCAGCATCATCACACCGTTGTCGGTGGCGGCGCCGAGGTACAGCGGGGAGTTCGGAGCGAACTCGATGGCGGTCTTGGCATCGCCGGTCTTGTACGAGAAGGTGACCGAAGTCACGCCCGAGAAGTCAACCGGAGTCCACATCTTGTTGATGGGCAGGAGAATACCGGCAGCGGCACCCCATGCAGGAACGGCGCCCCAAGTGGCGGAGAGCTTGATGGCTCCAGCGCTTGCGGAGAGAGCGGTGGTGGTGCCCTTCTTCTCGTCGTAAGACTTGCAAGGGATGGCAGCGTTCACGGCAGCGGAGTCCGCGGCCGAAGTGGGAAACACGAACGAGTAGTCAGCGCGCACGCCAGTGGCCAGAACAGCCAAGGCAGCGGCAGACAGAGCGATTTTCTTCATATTCTGCTCCAGAGTGGTGATGGTGGGTAGGATGGTGGCAAATCTAGAGTGATTGATCGAGATCCGCAAGGCGTTTTCAAATCGTTCACTCACAAGGGTTTAGTCGCAATCAAGCCTTCACGCGTTCACTGTATTCGCCAGTGCGCGTGTCGATTCGAATTTTTTCGCCGTTCTCAACGAAAAGCGGCACGGACACTTGGGCACCCGTCTCCAGCGTCGCGGGCTTGAAGGGAGTGTTGGTGGTATCGCCCTTGAGACCCGGCTCGCAATAGGTGATCACGAGATCAACAAACGTCGGCGGGGTGATGGCGATGGCCTTGCCGTCAAAGAACAGGACGGTGCACTTCATCTCAGGGAGGAGCCAGTTCTTGACGTCTTCCATCTGGACCTTGCCCAAGTCAAGTTCCTCGAAGGTCTCGGTGTTCATGAAGTGCCAGGTCTCACCGTCGGTGTAGAGATACTGGACTTCGGCTTCTTCCATGTTCGCTTCTTCCAGCGACTCGCCCGACTTGTAGGTGCGCTCCAGCGTGCTTCCGTCCATCAGGTTCTTGAGACGGCAACGCAGGAAGGCCTGGCCCTTGCCCGGCTTCACGAAGTTCACTTCGGTGAAGATCCAGGGCTTGCCCTCGATCACGACGCGAACGCGCTTGGCCCACATGTTGGATGGAAGCATACCCATTTTGGAGAGACTCCTGGTCGAAGGTTCCGTGCATCCGTGCCCGAGGCACTCGATGCAAGCTCAGTGAATAGTCGCGCCAATGTAACACTCGAAGGCTCCATGGAGCAGGAAGAAAGCGCGATCGAAGTTCAGGGCATGGTGCCTTGAGCCATGCTCGCAACGGCACCGACCCAAAGGCCGCTTGCATTGGGGCACGCAGCGACGCGAAACTCCTTGCCTCCGGCTTGGTGGAAGGTTTCCTTCAGCCGATCGCCCAGTTCCTCCAGGGTTTCCAGGCAGTCGGCGACAAAGGACGGGGCCGCGACGATCAGCGAGTGACCCGCAGCGGCAAGGCCCCGCGCCACCTCTTCCGTGTTGGGGCCAAGCCATGGTTCGCGCCCCAAGCGGGATTGAAATCCGACACTCCATTGATGGGGCCCGAGTTCCAGCCTTGTCGCCAGCGCCCGGGCAGTGGCCATGCATTGGGACTTGTAACAGAAGGGCTTTGCCACCGCACAGCAATCCCCTTGCAGACACGCACTGTCCCCCTTGAGCACTTGCCGTTCGGGAAGCCCGTGAAAACTGAACAGGACATGGGCCTGCGGCAGGTCCTGCAAACTTTGGGCGATCGGGTCTGCCGTGGCTGCGAGATACCCGGGATCTCCGTGAAAGGCAGGGACCGTCGTCAGTGCCGGAACATTCCACCACTGCCCCACCACGCGGCCGACCTCCTCAAGCGAGGAACCCGTGGTCGCCGAACTGTATTGAGGATAGAGCGGCATCACGGCGATGCGATCGCAACCGGCGGCGGCAAGTTCCTGCAAGGCGGACTCGATGGAGGGAGTGCCGTAGCGCATCCCCAAAGCCACGGCCCACTGCGGGCCAAGCTTGCTTTGAACGGCGGCGGCCAAGGCACGCGAATGCGAAAGCAAAGGCGAGCCGTCCACGGTCCAGACGGATTGGTAGGCGCGTGCGCTCTTGGCCGAGCGGAACGGGGCGATGATGCCGTTGACCAGAAGCCAGCGCGGGAGCGTGGCGATGTCGATGACGCGGCGATCGAAGAGGAACTGCCGCAGGTAGGTGGCGACGGGGCCGCGCTCGGGGGCGGAGGGGGAACCGAGATTGAGAAGAAGGAGTCCCTTGGGCATCGTGACCATAGAGGGTACAAAAAGAAAGGGCGCTTTCCCCACCACAAGGAAGCGCCCGTTCCGATCTTCAGGAAGATGCCGACATCAAGCCGCCGCGGAAAGCTCCACGGCACGCGTGCGCAGACGGGCCAAGGCCTTTTCCTTGATCTGACGCACCCGCTCCTTGGAAAGGCCCACCACCTTGCCGATCTGCTGGAGATTGAAGGGTTCGCCGTAGCCGACACCGAAGTACATCGAAAGCACCTTGCGCTCGAGATCGGCCAGTTCGCCGAGCATGCCGGTCAGGTTGCCAAGCTCCGCATTGCGCTCGTAGGCGTGATCGGGGCGGTCCTCGTCCTCCATCGAGATCATGTCCAGAAGCGAGGTCTCGCCGTCGTCGTCGATCTTGGAATCAAGCGAGGCATGGCGCTGACCCATCTCGATCACCTTGTCCACCTGGTCGGAAGTCATGCCGAGCTTGCGGCCCACGGCCTCGGCGTCGGTCACGTACGTGCCGCCGATGGTCTGGGTGACGGCTTGGCTGACACGGGAGAAGCGGCGCAGGACCAGTTCCTTCTCGGCCGAGATCCGCACCATGCGGGCCTTTTCGGCGATGGCGCGGGTGATGCTCTGACGGATCCACCAGACGGCGTAGGAGATGAACTTGAGATCGCGGGAGGTGTCGAAGCGGCGCGCAGCCTCGATCAGGCCCAAGTTGCCTTCGTTGATGAGCTCGGGCAGGGAAAGACCCTGATTGCGGTACATGAACGCCACGTTGACCACAAAGCGCAGATTGGAGACCACCAGCTTGTGGGCGGCGGCATCGTCCCCACGCCCCAAGGCGTCCAAGACGATGCGCTCTTCCTTGCGGGTCATCAGCGGGTACTTCTGGATATCCTTGATGTAGAGATTGTAGACTCCCGATCCATCCCAGCTGTCCATCCGACTTGCCATGCTTGGCCTCCCGTGAAAGGTTATACCTCAACAGTAAGGGTTTTCATGGGCGGGAATGTCACGGCTTTGTAATAGCGAAGTCCGCATCGAGTCACACAAACATGATGAACATATCCGTATTTCCAGAACTCCGATAAATACTGGACTCCCGGAGCTTTCTAGCCTTTGATTCCACACCGGATTTGTGACACGTTTTGACAGAATTTGTCACAAAAACGACATGGCGAACCGCCCGGGGCACCCCTCAGGGGATGCCCAGGAGCTTGTGGGTCTGCAGGGAGAGACGCCACCGGGGACGCTCCAGGCAGTGCGCGATGGCAAGCTTCGTGGAGGCCTCCCGCGCGGCACCGTCCATGGGCTGCACGAAGCGGTGCGCGAAGTCCCACGCTTCCAGCTCCGCCCAATCGTGGCTCTGGGGGACCACCACCTTGAGCTCATGGCCCGAGCGCTGCACGATCCGGGTCCCGGCCTTGGGCGAAACACAGATCCAATCGATCTCCGGTGGAGCGGCGAGGGTGCCGTTGGTTTCGATGGCCACTTCGAACCCGGCCGCATGAAACGCCTCGATCAGGGGGCCATCCAGCTGGAGGAGAGGTTCACCGCCCGTGCACACGACATAAGGCCGCCCGGGGCGATCGCCCCAGGCCAGGCTCACTTGGGCGACCACCGCTTGGCATTCGTATTCGCCGCCGCGCTCGCCATCGGTACCATTGAAGTCGGTGTCGCAGAACTTGCAGGCCGCCGCCGCGCGATCTTCCGTGGCCCCGGTCCAGAGATTGCAACCGGCAAAGCGGCAGAACACCGCGGCGCGGCCGGTCTGGGCCCCTTCGCCCTGGAGGGTGAGGAAAATCTCCTTGATCCGGTACAGCTTGGTCATAGCGGGTCAAGGTACCAATCGGCCGTACGATGCGCCGCGGACATTGCCCGCGACCGTCGCGCGCAAGCGGCAAGACCCCGCAGGGCCGCGACGCGGCCTGAGGAGGCTTGATGAGGACCCCGGCTTCGGGGGCCGAGCAGGGCGCGAACAGGCCCTAGAAGTGCTTTTTCTTGGAGCGCCACTCCAGGATCTCAAGGGAGGTGAGATCGAGTTGGCCCTCGTAGACGCCCACCTTGCCGAACGAGCCGTTGCGATGGTAGGTGCCGCTTGCGACGGCCCGCACCGAGACGCAGTCGTAGCCTTTCAACGTGTCTTGAAGCTCTTGGCAACCCTGACAGGAACGGGCATCGTTGATATGGTAACGCATCCCGTCCACGGAGATTTCCGAGACCTTGTCGCCGCAAAGCGTGATATTGCCCGTCTGCGGCCCCTGCGTCGAACCGGAACAGCCCGACAGAGCCCAAAGCAGCCCTGCCAGGAAAACGTTCCGTACCCCATGCGCCCTTGTCATGCTTCCACCTCCTGCGCGGCCCAGATCATCTCTATCCAATCTACTGCCGAAATGAGCCCGTGGGAGGGAAATCAGGCGCGACTTCCCAGCGGTCCATCCAAGGCGGTGCGTTCCAGCTTGGCCTGACGCACGGCGTCCTTGAGCGTGCGAGCCGCCGCCGCGATATCCGGCGCCTTGGTCAGAGCCGTGACCACCGCCACCCGGTCCGCACCGGCCGCGATCACCTGGGTCGCATTGGCAAGCCCGATGCCCCCCATGGTCGTCACCGGAAGCGGGGACATCTTGACGATTTCCGTCACCAGAGCAAGGCCGATCCCCACCTTGGCAAGCGGGAGATCCTTGGTCATGGTCGGGAAGACCGGACCGATGTTGATGTAATCGGCGCCCGCCGCGATGGCCGCACAGGCCTCGACACGGTCGTGGGTGCTCACGCCCAGGCAGGCGTCGGGACCCAGCAGGCGGCGCGCCTCCTGCACCGGGAGATCGTCCTGCCCCAGATGGATGCCGTCGGCGCCCAAAAGCGCGGCGATGTCCGCATGGTCATTGAAGAGAAGAGGCACCCCGAACCTGCGGCAAAGCGCAAGCAGGGCCTTGCCCCGTTCATAGTACTCCCGCGCCGTGGCGCGCTTGTCCCGGTACTGCACGAGATCCACACCGCCACGCACCGCGGCTTCGATCACCTCGAGGTTCGATCGCCCGGCGGACAAGCCCTCGTCGGTGACCAGGTACAGCTCGACCCGTGAGAAATCGACCTTCATGAATGGACTCCCAGAAGCTTGTGCAAGGCCTGGGCGGCGGCATCGCGCTCGGGACCCACGGGAATGCGGCGCCCGTCGACCATGGTGAGGTAGAAGGAGTCGATGGCCCGGTCGGCCTCGGTGAGAATGCGTGCGGTGTGAATCACCCACCCATGTTCAGCGAAGAATGCGGTGAGCGCGAACATCAGGCCCAAGCGGTCAGGCGCCGTCACATCCAGGACGGTGTATTCATCGGACACCTGATCGTTGAAGGAGACGTGGATCTCCGGGGTCATGATGCGACGGAAGGATGCGCTCCAGCGGCTCACATAGGCGTCCATGCGCTCATGAAGGCCCTTGTCGTCCTGACCGCGCATCTGCCCGATCGAGGCTTCGAGCTTCTTGGTGAGATCCTCCACCGAAGGGCGGTCCACCCCGAGCGGCATCACCGAGAAGAGGTCGATCACCACTCCGTCCACACGGGTGTACACCTGGGCGGTGGCGATGGACAGGTGCGCCTGGGAAAGACCGGCACAGATGCGGGCAAGCAAGCCTTGGCGGTCGGGACTGACCACCGCGACATCGAAGTGCGAACCGCGATCGGCGACCCGCACCGCGACCGAACGCCCACCCCCGAGCGACTGGACCAGCTTGAGGTGCTCCATGGCCTCGTGCGTGGACACTTGGCTGGCATAGCGGCGTGGCAAGCGGGTGAGGTGCTCCAGAAGCAGGGGTCTCTCCTCCTCGGACAGGGAGGAGACCAACAGGACACGCCGCGTGCCCGAATCAGCCTGCAGACCCACGTCGCCGGAGAGCTCCGCCTGGCCCCGGTCGTAGAGCTTGTAGAGCAGATGGGCCTTCCAGTCGTTCCAGGCATCGGGATGGACCGAGGAGATGTCGGCCCAGGTCAGGACGAACAGCTTGCGCAACAGGTTCTCGTCGGAGAGATCGGTGAGCAGGTCCCGGATGGTCTTGTCGTCGTCGAGATCGCGCCGCTGGGCGATGTGGTTGAGCAGGAGATGGTGCTTGACGAGATCGGCCGCTTGGGACGCCCGCGCTTCGCTCCAGCCGGCCGCTTGGGCGTACTGCAGCACGAGCTTGGCACCGGTGATCGAATGGTTGCCGGGAATCCCCTTGCCGATGTCGTGATACATCGCCGCCAAGTGCAGCACTTCGAGATCCTGGATCTTGGCGAGTTCCTCGCGCAAGGGGATCAGGAGCGGCTCGGTGGTGCTCGAAAGTCCGGCCAAGCGCTCCAGCACCGTGAGGGTGTGCTCGTCGGTCGTGTAGACATGGTAGACGTCGTGCTGGCTGTGGCAGTCGATCAGGCCGAAGTCGGGAACGATGAGCTTCAGGGCGCCGATGCGGTGAAGGTCGCGAAGGCCCGTCTCCGATGCCTTGGGGTGGCGGGAAATGGCAAGCAGACGCGGCAAGAGCCTGACGCGATCGACCTCCTCCGGAGTGAGGAGGGACACCGCCTGCTGGGCATGCCAGCGGGTCTGCGGATTGATGGGAGCGCCGGTCTCCTGGGCTTGGGCGTAGAGATCAAGGACGAGCTCAAGGTTGCCCAGGAAGGGACTCACACCGTCAAAGGGCAGCTCCACGAAGCCGTCCTTGACGCGAAAGCGCGTGTCGGTGGGGCCTTTGGGCTTCTGTCGGGTGCGCCCTTCGGAGAGCTTGCCCACATAGTTGCTGGTGAGAGTGTCCACCAAGCGCACATGCCGGTAGAAATCGCGCTGGAACCGCTCCACCGCCGAGCCCTTGGCCCCGTCCTGATAGCCCAAGACCTGCGCCACATCAGCCTGGGTGGCGAAGTCCAAGCGATCGGTCTTCTTCCCCAGCGTGTAATGGAGCGCGATGCGGGCGCGCAGGAAGAACTCGTTGGCGGTGCGGACCTCGTCCACTTCCTCCGGGAGGATGATGCCGGCGCGGGCCAAGTCGTCCAGACCCCGGGCACCGTGCTGGATGCCGCCCAGCCACACCAAGGTATGGATGTCGCGCAGACAGCCGCGTCCTTCCTTGAGGTTGGGCTCCAGCATCTGGGCAAGACCACCTTGTCCATCCAAGCGTTTTTGCCGTTCTTCAAGCTTTCTTGCGATCAGGTCGCGCTGGCGGCGGGTGGAGGGCCGTTCCAGCACGGATTCCACGAACTGGCGATACAGCCCGAAGTTGCCGGCGATCAAGCGCTCCTGCAAGAAGGACGTGTAAGTCTCCACGTCGCGTTCGGAGGCGGAAAGCGCGTCCTCCACCGTGCGCACCGACTGGCCAACGGCGTATCCGAGATCCCAAAGCGGGTAGAGGGCGGCTTCAGCCTCCGCCAGCACCTCGGAGCGCGCCTTCTTGGGCACCAGGATCAGGAGGTCGATGTCGGATTGGGGGCACATCTCGCGACGCCCCGTGCCACCCACGGCGACCAAGGCAAGTTCCCCGGCCGCAGCGGTATGATTGCGCCGCGCCTCGAAATGGGTGCGAATCAAAAGGTCCACGAGATCGGTCTGGGCCTGGGCCGTGGAGGTCCCGTGCGGATAGGCACGGAACGATATCTCGATGCGCTGACGTTCCTCGGACAGGATCTGTCGGACGGCATTCAAGCGTTGGGTCGGATCCTTGGTCAGAAAATACGCGCGCCGCAACGCCTGGACGGTCTGGTTCATCTTGCAAGGATACCAAGATCCTTCAGCTCGGAGGATTCCTGATCGGTCCTTTTTCGAGTCAGGCGCCCTTTCTCGCCTCCCCCGCGAACCCTTGGTCGCCGCTTGCCGGAGGCAGCGGATCCGCCTTGGCCTGCACGGGAGCGCTTACCGTCAGGTTGAACACGACCGATGTGCCATTGGGAAGGCTCGCGCGCACCGTCGCCG
>JBDKGV010000127.1:0-9694 GCA_039798005.1 Fibrobacterota bacterium | reverse complement strand
CAGAAATCCAGCCAAGACTCCAGTCGAAGGGATGGTGCCGATCCGTCCATCGCAGGCTGAAGCAGGGGTTCGATCTCATCCCAGAACCGGCGCCAGGCGGCGGCATCGGCAAGACTCGATTCGCTCTCGAACCACGGATCCGAAACGCCGTCGGTCATCAGGACCAGGGCGTCCATGGAGTCGCACACGGCAAAGCGCAGGCGTCGTGCAAGCGAGGTCGCATCGACCTCCTCGGGTGCGAGGAATCGCGTCTGCCCGGAGTACTCACCGGCATCGACCTCACCCAGCGGAGTCACGGTGCCGGTCGATGCGGACCACACCGCAAGCGCGCCGTCCCCGACCCAATAGCTCCCGCAGAACCGGCGGTTCCCGACCTTGCGGGTCACGGCGATCAGCAAGGTGGTCGACAGATCCTTCCACTGGATTCCGCTCGACTCGTCCGTGGTGGCGATCAGGGCGGCCACCGCGGCGTGTGCGGCCCCTCCGACGGTTCTCCACAGCGCATCGCGCACGGCCCGCGCGACCTCGGGATCGTCCGGGGCGTCCCCTGCCCGGAAGGCCGCATTTGACAGATTCTGTCCATGTTCCCCTGCCAGCGCCGAATCGAGGAAGGAGCCGGCCGTCTGGACCGCCGTTCTTGATCCCAGTCGCGAAAAGGAGGCGCTTCCCGCCCCGTCCGCCACGATCGCGACATGCCAGTCCCCGGCGACCGACAGGAAGAAATCGTCATCACAGCAGGTTCCGGCATGGGCATGGGAGCGACCACGGCACCGTCCCGCCAGGAGTCGCGCCGACACCGAGCGGATTTCCTGGCTTGCGGCATCGGGCTTCCAAAATGGTTCGTCCTTGGACGACGGAATGTTCTTCCAAAGTGATCGCGGATCGGCATTCACGTAGATGGATCCGCTGAACCCGAGTACCCCGGCATCGGTCTTCACGGTCACGGTGACCGCAACATCCCCGCTGGAGTCCGGAATGCCCGTGACACACCCGTTTGCGACATCCACGAGCAAGCCGCATCCCGCCGGTTCGCACCGCCCCGACACCAGGATGCCTCCGGAAGGAAGTGCGATCTCCTGGCGATACTCGACGCCCTGCCGGGCATTGGGGAAGGCCAGAGCCACAGGACTCTGCACCTGGGGGGCAACAGGGGGAACAGAGACTGGCTGAACCTCTCCCCCTTCCCCTTGCGGAGCAAGAAAACTAGCCACGAGCGCGACCGACTTCGAACCCGCCTTCGGAGGGACGGACCTCGCCGGAGGTTTGGCAGGTGGGACAGGCCACCATGCCGGGTCCATCGATGCAGAAGATCTCGCCGCAGCCGCAACCGACGAATGCGTCAGGGGCCTGGCAATGGGGGCAGCTTGGCGCGCCGTGAAGCTGGCTGGTGTTCACCTTGGCCTTGGAGCGGGAGCCCTCCGACCATTCGTGGTAATCGGGCTCCAGGGCAAAGACGCCGGTCAGGGTATAGCCGCCGCCGAACCAACCGCCTTGCAGGATGTCGTCAACCGACCGGGGGCGCTCGTAGCGGATCAGGTACGGCTTCAAGGTGCGACGGCATTTGCCGGGAATGATCACGAAATCCTCGTCGACAGTCTCGACGATGCCAGCCTTTCCGACATGGACCAGCCCGTCGAAATGATGCTGCGGTGCGACCGCGGTCGCATCCTTGCCCATGCTCACGCTTCGGCTCTGGGCCGAGATCGACTGGCTGATCCAGCGGATGAAGGCCTTGAAATCCTTCTCGCCGCGGTTCTGCAGATGGAAAACGTCGGAGGTCAATTTCCCCAGAATGTCCATGGGGACGCATGGACCGACCCCCACCGCCACGAGATTCACCTTCGACGACCAGTCCCGGATCCACCGCAACATCGCGGCTTCCACATTGTCCGTCGGCTTGCCGTCGGTGATCAGGAAAACGATCGGCTTCCAATCGCCCTTTCGTTCGGAAGTTCCTTTGACCACCTGCCGATCCAGTTCGTCCATCAGATGGCTCAAGGCCACCCCGAGCGACGTCCCTGAGCCCACGGGCAACCGAGGCGCCTTGAACAGGGCGATCTCGGTGAGGGGGACGAGCGTGCGCACCTTGCCAGCGAAGGCGATCAGGGACACGTGGGCGGTTTCCAAGGCGTACGGGTCCTGACGCAAGGTGGAAACCAGGGCATCCAGTCCCGACTGCATCTGTTGCAGCCCTTCGCCCACCATGGATTCGGAGATGTCAAGCAGCAGGAAGACGGGGAGTCGGCGCATCGGGATCTCGCTTCTTCTAAAGGACCACGTTGATGTCTGGCGGTGGCGGCGGCAACTCGATGGAGGCGCCGCTTCCGACACTGGCACTTCCCTGCGTCACCGCGGCGGAGACCCAAGTGAAGAAACTGGCAAAGCCCGCACTGTCCAGGGTGTCGAGGGCGACCACCGTGTCGGTCAGATCCTTGAGCGTGCCGGGATCGGCCTTGGGCCCGGCGGCACAGGCGATCACCGCCCCGCAACCAAGTGCCTTGATCCGGGGGATCATCTCCTGCCAAGCGGCGGTGTCGCTGGGCTTGCCGTCGGTCATCACAAACAGCAAGGGCCGCCAATCCCCTTTGGTGTCCGCCGTCGAGGTGCGGACTTCCGACGCGATCTTCGCGTGGATCCGCTCCAACCCCGCCCCGATCATCGTCGCGCCCGAGGAAGGGCACCGGATGTCCGGCAGCACCACGGCTTCCAGCGGCGTAAGCGGCAGGATCTCGTTCACCTCGATGTCGAAGGTGACGATCGACAGGTGCACGCTGTCCATCGCATAGGGATTCTGGCGCAGGCAGGACATCATCGACTGCAAGCCCACCTTGACGGATTCGATGGGCTCGCCGTTCATGGAACCGGAGGTGTCCAGCAGCAGATAGACGGGAAGTCGACGTTCACTCATGTTCAGGGATCCTTGCGATTCGGGAATGGATCTTGAGGAAGATAATCAGACCGGCTTGACTTCAGCGGGCGGAGGAGGCAATTCCCCAAGGCTTGCCACGGCATTGCCGTGGGTCTCGATCTTGCGACTGGAGGTGGCGATCGAGGCGCTGACCCACTTGAAGAAGGCCTTGATGTAATTGAAATCGGCCAGATCCAAGGTCACGACATTTTCCGTCACCTGGCGGAAGGCGTCGGGCTTGGCCATCGGTCCGGCGGCGCAGGCGACCACCACACCGGTCACCACCTTCTCAAGGGCCGCGATTCCCGCTTGGATCTCGTCCGTCGGTACGCCATCCCCCAGCAAAAAGACCATCGGCTTCCAGTCGCCCTTGTGGCTCGGGGACGCCTTGACCACATCCTTGGCGATCCTGTCGGCCAGAAGCTCCAAGGCCGCGCCCATCGACGTGTACCCCCCGGCCCGCAGTTCCGGGACCTTGAACTGCATCAGTTCCGTCAGCGGGGTCAGAAGCCTTGCCTCGGACGCAAAGGTGATCACCGAGATCCAAGTGGTCTCCAGCGCGTAGGGATCCTGACGAAGCGTATCGAGCAGGATCTGGACCCCGGCCTTCAACGCGTCGATCGGCTCACCCACCATGGAGCCGGAGGTGTCCAAGACCAAGTACACGGGCAATCGACGCAAGGAAAACTCCAAGGAATGGGGAAAGACTCGACCTGGGGATATTCAGGGGAAGGCAAGGCGGCGGACCCTTGCCTGGCACTTGCCTACTTCTCGTCGTCCTCTTCGTCCATCACCGCCAACTGCTCGGCGATCCACTCGACAGGAGTGAATTCATCCTCCGGGATGTTGTGCAGACGGGGAGTCAGGAATTTGACGAACTCCGAAAAACCGGCGCCATCGAGCAACTGAGCCTTCTCACCGAAGGCTTCGATCTTGGGGAAGAAGGTCTTGAGCTCCTCCTGCGAAACCGGGTCGAAGGTCGCCACGGTGTCGGCGTTGAACACGTACTCGCCGACATACCCTTCGTCGTCCGGTTCGTCGTAGAGATCCACATCCACAAGCAGGGCGCTTGCGACGATCTTCCCGGCGAATTGGAACAGCACGAACTTGATCTCTTCGTTCAGTTCAATGTCCTGGGCCTTGAAGGCGCAGTAGGAGTAACCGTAATCGTCAGCGCTCTCGACGAGGTTGTCCTCGAAGAATTCCTCTTGGATCTGCTCGATGTCTTCGCCCTCGAAGACATCCTTGCTCACCGGCAAAACCTGGTAACGAATGCTGTAGCTCATGGGTGTCTCCTTGGTTTGATCTGAAGACGGAAAGTGTAGCGAATCGGACCCCAAGTGGCGTTGCATTCCGGTCACAATCGCCAAATATCCGGCTATTCCTCGGTTTGAGCCACTTCGATCGCCTCCAACTGATCCTTGATCCAAGCTTGTGGCGTGAAGTCCTCCGAGGCGATGTTCAGCAGGCGAGGACGCAGGAAATCCACGAATTGTCCGAACCGCTTCTCATCCAGCAGCTGCGGCTGGACTCCGAGCTTTTTGATGCCCGGATAGACGGACTTGAATTCCTCAAGACCAACCGGGGAGAAGGTCACGATCGAGGATGCATTGAACACATAGGCTCCAATGAAGCCTTCCTCGTCCATTTCCTCAAAGTGGTCGATGTCGATCAGCAACCCGCACGCGACGATCTTCGAATCGAACTGAAACAGGACGAATTTGATCTCCTCGTCCAGATCCAAGGTCTGGGTCGTGAAGGCGAAATAACAGCAGCCATCCTCGTCGGCATTGTCGATCAGATCATCCTCGAAGAACTCCCGGTGGATGGTCTTGACGTCATACCCCTTGAACAGGTCCGCGCTCATCGGGAAGGTCTGGTATTTGGCGCTGTAACTCATGAATGTCCCTGTTTGGTGAAGTCGGTGCCGAATCCCAAAGTGTAGCGAATTGTTCGCCGCCCGTAAATCTCCAGTGCATCATTCCCGGTGCGGCATTCCTTGACTTGCGATCGGAAACGACGGCGAGGGATCCGTGTAGCTTGTTGTGGCGCGGCGGGGAGTTTCCTTGCAACGCGGAGCGATCGCCTTCCGGGAGTCTGCAGATGAACATCCTGATCTTTGGTGCCACGGGAATGGTGGGCCATGGCGTTCTCCTGGAGTGCTTCAAGGCAAGCGATGTCGAACGGGTGGTGTCAGTCGGCCGCAGCGCAAGCGCACTGGCCCACCCGAAGTTCGGAGAGCTGCTCCTTCCGGACCTTTTCCATGTCCGCTCGATCGAAGAGCAATTGTCCGGATTCGATGCCTGCTTCTTCTGCCTTGGAGTCTCCGCCGCAGGTCTTTCCGAAGCCGTCTACTCCCGCCTCACCTTCGACCTCACCATCACCGTCGCCGAGGTCCTTGCCCGCAGGAATCCGGGCATGGTCCTCGTGTACGTTTCGGGAGAGGGGACGGATTCAAGCGAGAAGGGGCGCGTCATGTGGGCCCGGGTCAAAGGCCGTACCGAGAACGCGCTGCTTGGCATTCCTTTCCGAAGCGTCCATCTCTTTCGACCCGGCATCATCCAACCCTTGGACGGCATCCGGTCCAAGACGCGGCTCTACCAGGCGTTCTATTCCCTTGCCCGCCCTTTCCTGCCTTGGCTTGTGCGTCACTTTCCTGATCGGATCCTCACGACACGGATCATGGGTCGGGCCATGCTCGAGTGCGCACGGCAGGGAATGGGCAAGGCGCACCTGGAGATCAAGGACATCGCCGCCTTGGGAAAGAAACGCTCCGAAGGCTAGAGTACGCCCTTGGTGCTTGGCACCCCGGCACCGGTGCGAGCCGGACCGATGGCCATGGCCAAAGCCCGTGCGAAGGCCTTGAATGTGCATTCCACCGCATGATGGGCGTTTTTGGACCGGATGAGATCGAGATGGAGCGAGATGCCCCCGTGCTCGGCAAGACTGTGGAAGAAGTGCTCGACAAGCTCCGCATCCAAGTCACCCACGCGGTCACGCCCGGGATGCGCGTGGTATTCCAAGGCGAAGCGACCCGAAAGGTCCAGACTGCACCGGGCCAGCGACTCGTCCAGCGGAGCGTAATAGAAGCCGAAGCGTTCGATTCCCTGCTTCTCGCCCAGAGCCTGCCGCAAGGCCTGCCCCATGCTGATTCCGATATCCTCGACGGAATGGTGCATATCGATGTGCGTATCGCCCACGCACTTGACTTCGAGATCCGTGCCGCCGTGGTGACCCAGCTGCTCCAGCATGTGGTCCAGGAAGCCGCTGCCGGAGGAGACCACCGGAGGGCGCGCCTGATCGAGGTTCCAGCGGACTTGGATTTCCGTTTCACGGGTCTTGCGATGGATGCGTCCTTCTCTCATGCCTCATCCTCCTCCTCTTTTTTCCATGCCTTCTCAAGCTTCGTCACCAGCTCGGAAAGATGGTTCACCCGCAATGAGACCCAGGTCATCAGGGCGACCACCCCCAGGATCACCACGATCGCCAAAAGCTTCATGGCAACACCACCCTGGGGAAGCAACGACAGAAATTGTCGGTGGTCGCCTGCGCAAGCTCCCCCACCGCTTCACCACGCAGGGTCGCGACCTCCCGAAGCACATGGGTCACGAACGCGGGCTCGTTGGCCTTGCCGCGGTGCGGATGCGGGGCAAGCCACGGCGCATCGGTCTCGACCAGCAGACGGTCCTGCGGCACCAGGGCCACGAACTCGCGAAAGACCGCCTTTGGATAGGTGACGTTGCCGGCAAAGCTCACGTAAAGGCCCAGCTCCAAGGCCTCTTCCAAGCACTGGCGGTCGCCGCCGAAGCAGTGGAACACCCCGCCGGGGCTCCCCTCGTCCCGAAGGACGCGAATGGTATCGCGATCCGATTCCCGGTTGTGGATCACGATGGGAAGGCCCGTCCCGTGGGCCATGCGGATCTGGTCCCGAAAGACTTCTTCTTGACATTTTTTGTCAAAAGGCTTGTGATGGAAGTCGAAGCCGCACTCCCCCACGGCCACGCAGCGAGGGTCATCGAGAAGGGCCCGGATTCCGTCGTGATCATGGCTTTGGGCATCGCACGGGTGCGTCCCCGCTGAAAACCACAACCCGTGCTCATTGGCGATCCGCGCCGCCGACCGGGACAGTTCCAGATCGACCCCGGGAATCAGGATCGTCTTCACCCCGGCGGCGCGTGCACGCGCCAGAAGCTCCGAGGTCTCTTGGCCGGAGCGTTCGACCTGCAGGTGGCAATGGCTGTCGACGACGGAGATCATTCGCGCTTCTTCTTCCTCTCCTTGCTCACGATGCCGTCATACCGCCGGCTCCACTTCTCCTCCGAGATGCTTCGCACCCAGAAGGAATCGCCCACCGAGCCCGCCTCGAAGAACTTCCAAGCAAGCGAATCCCGGCCGTTCTTGCCGGCCATGCGCAGGTATTTCCCGGACAGGTTGCGGAAGGTCAGGACCGTATCCTTGGGAATCTCCAAGCTGTCTTGGCCATGGAAGGATTTCTTCATGACCATCCGGTCCCGCAGGCACAGGACCATGACGGTCTCGGAAGTGTCCTGCAACTTGATGCGTCCTCCGGCAACCGGCACCGGAACCGGTACGGCAGGTGCTTGAGGGGCGACCTCGGCCAAGAGGGTGTCCACCGTGGCGGTATCCAGGATCGGGGCCGGGGCCGGAGCCTCCTGCCCCGGAACTTGAGTGAAGTACAGCACTCCACCAAGCACCACCGCGATGGCACCCATGGCGATCATCATCCCGACAGGCTTCTGGGCGGGAACCGGCGATTCACCCGGAGTGGAGGTGAAGTTCGTGATCACTTCCGAAGGGGAAGCGACGACATCCTTGTCCAGATTCAACTCATGACGCAGCAAGCGCACCACCAGATCCTGGTCAAGCCCGTACAGCCCCGCCAAGGTCTTCACGAAGGCGCGGGCATACACGGCACCGGGAAGGCGATCCCATGCACCGTCCTCGATGTGACGCAGGAATTCCATCGGGATCTTGGTCTGCTGGGAAACCAGCTCAAGCTCCCAACCTTCGGCCAAGCGCGCTTCCCGCAATCGCTGTGAAGCGCTCTGAAATTCACGATCATTCATGCCAATCCCCCGATTGCAAGCAACCGCAAGGTCGCCGAGACGGGCAATCCTGCGACATTGTAAAAACAGCCGTCGATGCGATCGACCAGGCGGGCGCCCGGGCTCTGGATCCCGTAGGAACCCGCCTTGTCGGCGTAATCGCCGGTATTGAGATAGGCATCGATCTCGGCGCGATCGAACTTGCGGAACACCACCTCGGTGCACACGACCTCATGCCCCAGCTCCACGCCTTGGCGACACAGGCTGACTCCCGTGTGGACTTCATGGATCCGACCCGAAAGCATCTCAAGCATGCGGACGGCATCGTCGCGACCGGTCGGCTTTTCAAGGATCATCCGGTCGAGATGCACGACCGTGTCGGCACCCAACACGAGTCCGGCCCTCCGGGACGACACGTCAAGCGCCTTGCCCCGTGCCAGCTCCCGCACGCGCTGCGCGGGGTTGTCATGGACGAGGGAAGACTCGTCGAATCCGGAGACGTCGACGTCAAAAGCGTATCCGAGGAGGGTCAGGATCTCGCGCCGTCGTGGCGATGCGCTGGCAAGGACAAATTCTGTCACTTTGGATTCGTGCTCCTGCTCTTGCGTATGCTTGTGCTGTTGGACTGGATCTTCACGTCCGGCAGGTCCCGGATGCGCACCTGGAAGGTCCAGCCGCTGGTGGGCCCAGCCGGAACCCAACCGAAATCTAGGTCCCAACAGCCGATCTGACGGCGGAACTTGAGATCGTGGGAAACGAATTCGCCCTCATCGAAATTGTACCGGGAGGAATAGGTCGCGCTCCAGGCCCGGGTCGGGTTGACCGTGAAGGACAATCCCCCGCTCTGGGTCCTGGTGGTCTGGAAGGCCTCGCGGGAGACGCGCACGCCCGCGATGTCGCTGGAAAGGTCGGTCGACAGGCTCCATGGCTTGTGCGCGAGGCTGTCCGCGTTGACCTCGAAGCCGTCGGCAAAGCCTCCCGAGAAGGACCAGGTCTTGCGCAAGGTCACCCGCCAGGATTTGAGGATCGGTGCGACCTCCGTCACGGAGTCCCCACCCCAGAAGTCGTAGAGACTGTGGACGAACGAGGTGGAAAGATCAAGGCCCGTCAAGAGACCCGTGGTGGCAGAGGACGAGAGATCCGCCCAAGGGCGAACGGTCTTCTCCAGGTCGTAGCTGGTGTTGGTGCTCACGGAGAGCACGCTCCATGATGTCGAATTGCTGCTCTTTCCCTTGGTGCTGTCGGTTTTCCCGGCGCCCAAAAGCTTCATGTCAAGCTTCTGATTGAGCCCCAGCGTGAGCAATTGAGCCTTGGTCTGACCGATCGACTGCCCCAGGAGAGGATGCGCGACGAAGGTGTGGTTCGTGTCGATATCGGGATAATAGGTGTATCCGACCGAAGGCGTCAGCGTATGGCGCACCCCGGTGAAGCTCCCCCACTGGGGCATCCAGATTCCATAGACGTCCGTCGCCATCGTCGCGCCGGCGTTCCACAGCAGGATGTTGTCCGGATCGAACCGGTCGGGATCCCAAGGCCGCCAAACCCGACGGTACAAGGTGTCGTCCGCGACGCTGTAGGAATTGGCGCTCCAGTAATGGGCCCCGGAAACCTGAGGCGTCATCCGCAAGTACCCCAGCTTGTGCACCGCCGACAGGCTTGCCGTCTGGTTGGCTCCCAGCCACTGGAGCTCCGAAGGACGATGGGTTGCGGTATCGAGATC
>JBDKGV010000126.1:0-9804 GCA_039798005.1 Fibrobacterota bacterium | reverse complement strand
GTCAGAGCTTTCCAGCGACCAGCCATCGGCAGACAACTGGCTCTGGGCAATCGGGGCACTTTGGGATTCTGCCACAACAGGAAGCTGGGCAAAGCTCTCCGCATCAGTTTCCAGCCATTTCAAATAGCGCAACGAGTGGTCACGATGGGGACGACGACGGGTTCCCGACAGGATACTGGCATACGCAATGGCCTCGAAGACCGGCGCATCGGCAAAGTCAATCAGATGATCCAAGGTCAGCTCCCGCGTCAGGAACTTCCTCAGTTTTTCACCGTACTTGGCCTTGTAGTACTTGTTCGAGGTGATGTAGACCAAGGAACCATCGGGTCGCAGCAGCTTCACCGCCCGCTCGTAGAAGTACACAAACAGGTCGGCCAATCCAGTGAAGCACTCATAGCGTTCTTTGAGGATCGGCTTGATCTCCGTGATCCGTTCCTGCCGCACGTAGGGGGGATTGCCGATCACCACATCGAAGCGTTCACGCAACCCGAACATGATGTCGGGATCGAAGAATCCTGCCGATCTTTGCGTATCCTGCGGGCTCCAGGTTGCAAGATGCTTCGCATCCTCCACTGGCATTCCATCGTCGCGCAGGAGACGTACCAGTTCGGTTCTCAGATCGTCCTCGCGATCATTCACCCGTTTCTTTTCATCCCATCCATGCGCATAAAAGCGCTCGCGCCGTACTTCGCGCAATTCGTCCTTGATCTCCTCGACCCTGTGGTGAGGAATGTTCGCCTCGTGCTTTTCCAGGGAAACCAAAGAGTTGGCCACGACAAATTTTGTCCCAAGATTGGGAAGAAGCGCCAACCCTTGGTTCTCCGCTTCGTGGTCCACACGCTGGTCGATGAGCAGGGTCAGGAAGAAACGCAAGAGAGTGATCTGCACCGCCGTCGGCTGGATATCCACGCCGTGGATGCAGTTCTCGATGAGGTAGAGCTTGCGAGTGTAGTCCTCCTCGTAACCAATCTTCCCAAAGGAAGCCTCGATCCCTTCGATCCTTCGCTGGGCTGCTTCCACCGCGTTTTCTCGCAACGACTGGTCCTGGAACTTCCGGGCGGCCCCCAAGTCGGCATTGGCCATCGCCAACTGCTCTTCCTTCCAGAATCGATTTCCCGGATCGAGCACCCGCAGGAGCGCGACCATACGTTCCAGTACTCCCATCGGGAAAGCACCCGAACCACAGGCCGGGTCGAGAATACGGCAAAGAGACAGAGACTGGACCAGCCTCTTCGAAATCACGGCATCGAAGGGATTGGTTCCGGAAAAAAGCAGCTTAAGCTCTTCGTGCCGGTCCGGATCGAGGCCTCGCGCCAAGTGACTGCGGAGCGCCTGGTCAGCCATGAAATGAACCACTTCTCGCGGCGTATAGAACGAGCCAGTCGTCTTGCGTGCGACATCGCTGGTTTCAGGATTCACTGCCGCCAAAAGGTTCTCGAAGACCCTTCCCAACAGTTCCGGATCCAGCGCCGCGTCCTCCTCGTCAGGGGTATTTTCCTCGACCGTGAAGAGGAAGCTCTCCAGGATCGGGATCAGACCCTTGACCCGCACACGCACGGTGCCATCGAGTTTCCCGGACACATCCGCTTCTCGCTCCTGCCCCCACAGGATGCAATCGGGTACCAGGGCGCGCTTGCTTGGCTTGGACGAAAAGCCGTCCCACCGTTCCTCGGGCAGGTTCTCGCCGCCGCGCCGCAATCGAAGATCCAAGCACTCGAAGAGTCCGGCATTGAGCTCCGGCACATTCTGCAGGTGGGCCAGAAACGCTTCCGGCTGCCGGAACAGTTCACGGCCGCGCAGCTTGGTGTGATCGAGGTAGGCGTTATTGTAGCCGCTGAGCGCACCGTCCGGCAGGAAGCTCCGGGCACGCCACGGAGCATTCAGGCAGGCGAAGAAGAAGTTCTGCAACACCGCGTTGTAATAGACCCCGCATTGCCCTTCCGGATCGAATCCCTTGAGCAAGCCACCCAGTGCGTCCTTGTCGAATAGGGCGGGAGGCACGAGGTGGCGCGCCCGCAGGAACCAGGTGAACAGGAGCCGCGTCACCAAGCGGATCGTGGCGCGTTCGGCATTTTCGGCGTCCGTGATCCCGCTGTCCTTGGGCATCGGGAACTTCACCTGGTCTTTCGCCCACAGATACCAGTTGAAAAGCTGCTCGTAGAACTCCTTGTTCAGGACCTGGACATTGAATACCTCGCGCCAGTGCTTCTCCAGGTCCCCGACCGAGGTCATCTTCTGCCGTTGGGCCGTGGTTAGGTGCATCCGCTCCAGGATCCGCAAGTGCCCCTGGTGAACGGATTCCTTCAGTCGGATGCCGCGCAGGAGCGAGACCTTGCCCAGACGATCCCCGACGCCATGGCGAAGTCGCGCCCCGCGCTCGATGGCGCCGATGGACAATTCCTGTCCATCGGCGGAACGGAAGAGGCCGATCACGGGGATTCCTTCGGCCTTGCGGTTCATCTTCCGCAGGAGTCCGGAAAGGACTGTCCTCGTTGCTTTGACGGATTCCGGCAAATCCACCGCCACCAGGAGGAGTCCCTGCCAGCGGTCCAGGTCCAGACCGCGTTCCGGCGTGGCCTCGTAACGGCTGCCGAAGCGATCGCGGACCTCCTCGGCATCGAGGCTTCCCACCACCCAAAGCGACTTCACCTCGCTCTCGGCAAGTCCGAGCTCCTCGGAAGGGAAAGGAGGGAAAGCCGGGTCCAGCGGATGCAGCAGCGACTCGAAGCCAAGCTGCTTCCCGACGAACTCGAAGGCGCCCTTCCCCAGGTTTTCCAAATGCAGGGGGATCAGGCTCTCTTTCGTCAGCATGCATCATCTCCGTTTCCAGCGGCAACGGGAAGTGCCGCATCCAATACCATCCAAGCGACCAAGTCCAGGTTCTGCGGGAGGAAGTTCCCTGTCGCCGCATCCGCAGCTGCTGCGCGCTTTTTGACAGATCCTGTCAGCATCTTCTTGAGGGCCGCCTTAGCCTCCTTGCCGGCCGTCACCGCTCCGTCTTCGCCCTTCTCTACCCTCTGGCTTTCCAGCCAAGTCTCTACGCGAAGGCGTAGGGCGCCCAACGCTTCCGGTTGCCGTACATCGATCGCCTCGGACACCCATCGGTCCGCATCGCGATTCTCGCTCAAGAGCTCCAGGATCTGATTCTTCTCCGCGATCCGGTTCCGGCCCTCAGAGTCCAAGCACACGAGGTGGGTGCTCTGGTAGGGCTTGCCGGTACGGGCATCATGCGCGGAACGGCGAGGAAATCCGAGAAGGGCCACAAGCCACGGCCCTTGACCGTCCAATGTGTACGTGAAGCCGCTGTACACGCCACGGGGGATTCGATTCAGGGCTCCGGCCCGTTTCTTGATCTCGTCCAGAAGTTCGGCCCGGAAGCGGTCGTCATTGGCCAGATCGGTCATGTCCAGACCGTCGGTCCGTAACTCTTCGGGGGAATGCTCCAATTGCCGCAGGTATCGTTCCAACGACTTTTGATCGGCCTCCTCGTCGGTGGCGCGTTCCCTCATTTCCTCGGAAGTGGCCAAGGCTTCCTGATCCACCAGGCCACCGGCGATCATGCGGCTCTCCACGCGGATCTTGAGCTGCAGGTATTCCTCGACATCCTTGGATGGCCAAAAATTGACCATGCCAATCTCCTCGTTCGGACTTTCCAGACGATCGATGCGGCCGAAGCGCTGGACCAGCCGCACCGGGTTCCAGTGGATGTCGTAGTTCACCACCAGGTCGCAGTCCTGCAGGTTCTGGCCTTCCGAAAGCACATCGGTGGCGATCAGCACATCGATCGGTGCCGAGAGCTTCCAAGCCGTCGCAGTATCCTTCTTCTGCACCCATTCCTTCCAGGCCTCGTACCGGCCGGGTGCGTGGCGGTCGGGGTGCTCCAGGTCGAATTCCGGCCAGTCCTTTTCCCGATAGAGCTTGGTGCGTGGCGCGAAGCGATCCAGGATCGGGTCGGCGCTCCTGAGGATCGGTCTCCCGTCATTCGCTTGGGCGTCCTGACCCGTGACCATGGCCAAATGCGGGCAATCTGACTTGAGCTTTTCGTACAGATACCGTGCCGTGTCCGCGTAGGCTGTGAAGATCAGGATCCGAGGATTGGGCATGGTCGACTTCTCGGCAACCAAGTCCTGCAATGCTTTGAGCTTGGGATCTGCCGAGGAGTCTTGTGTCACATTCTTCTCGAAGACATCCAAGGCCTTGAGCATCTCCGTGAGCTTGTAACAGGCGGCATCAAGATCCCGTTCGAATTCCTTGATCCGTTTGAAGTTCGCGATCTCGGCGAAGTCGATGGATTCGGGAAGGACGATCTCCTCGGCTTCCTCGTCGAATTCCATTGTGGGGCCGGCGTAGATCACCTTTGACTTGGCCTTGCGCTGTGCGGCATTCCAAGCCTGAAGCCCCTTCTGCACCTGCACATGGACACGGGCCAGCGCTTCGACCGTGCTGCGGAAGGAGGTCCAGCTTGACTCCAGCCGCTTGGCCAGGAGCACATGCAGGAGCTTGGTCAGGAAGAAGCTGCGGGTTGCATCATCGCCGAAGCGATCCTCCTGCTGGGCCGGGCGGGCGTACCACGCCTGGGAATAGGCGGGAAAGATACGGGGAAGCTGCTCCAGAATCGCTTGGATTCCCTTGTATTTGCCGATTCCCGGCAAGGCCACGAACAGGTTCTGCGGTGGGGTGTGTTTGGGAAAGGAGAGCGAAGTGTCATGGCGGACCACGATGCCTCGGTTGCGCGCCACCACGACCTTGTCGAAGAGCTCCTTGACTGCCTCAGGGATCTTTTCCTTGAGGGCGCGAAGGTTGCGCTTGGAATCGTCCGGTTCCTTGGCCCATTCCCGGAAAACCCTGGATGCCTGGCGGAACGGTTCCTCCAGCCTGGTGATACCCAGCGATTCGGCAAAGCCGTCGTCCGCCCCGCGCACCAGGAGCTTCAACTGGTTGCGAACATCCTTGATGTCAGTGTTGAGCGGCGTAGCCGACAACAACAGAACGCGTACATCCCGATTCTCCCGCAGGATGCGGTTCATCAGGAACTCGTACCGCTCGCCCCTGTCGTTGCGGAAGTTGTGCGATTCGTCCACCACCACGAGAATCGGCTGATCGCCCTGCCAGGTCCGCAACGGCACCTCTCCCGAAGGGCCCATGTCGAACAGGTCTTCCTTGAGGGAGGTATGGTAGCGGACATCGTAATCGAAGGAATCCCGCTCGAAGCGACTGCCTTGCCCCTTGCGGTAGCGCATCCAATTGCGATCAAGCTTCTTCGGGCAAAGCAGCAGGCAACGGCGTCCCTGGAGCTGGTAATACTTGATCACGGCCAGCGCCGACCAGGTCTTGCCAAGGCCTACGGCATCGGCTAGGATCGCACCTCCATGACTTGCGCCCTGCGTCCGTTCCATCTTCTGCACCAGGTCGATCACACCGGCCTGCTGGAACGGATACAGATCCTTCCAGATGCGGCTGTGCTCGAGCCGTTCCATCAATCGGACATAGGATGCGTCCGACTCGTTGCGCGTCTGCGGGTACAGCTCGGCCAGCATCCGCAGGTAGACCTCGCGCGGCGTGTACCTAGCGAAGAGCGAACGGATCTTCCCGATGAAGAAATCCTTGGTCGTGATCATCGCACCGCCTTCGACAATTTCTGTCCGTGTCCGAGGATCGTCCCAGAGCGACGCAAACCAGTTGCCGATTGCCTTGAAGTTCTCCTCGCTGCCCTGACCAAGGAGATTGAGCTCCCAATTTCCCCGATCTTCCAGGAGCCCCAGTCCCGCCTCGGTGAGGTTGGCCGATCCCGTGACGTAGAAACCGCCGTACTCGCGCTCGCTGCGGTGGTGGAAGAGCTTGGCGTGGCAGAAGTCCGGACGCGTGGTACGGATCTGCACCTCTTGCGTTTCCAAGAAAGCCACGGCCTCTTGTGCGATTCCGGCAAGGCCGAAGGCATCCTCCCAAGAGATGGATGTATGGAAGAGATCCAAAAGGGCCGCGTTGTCTTCCGTCTTTTCGCTCACGGCCAGATCGCCCAGTACCATCCGGGTATTGCGGATCTTCCCGGCGCACTCGCGTGCAAGCCAGACCAATGCTCCAATCGTGAAGTAACCCGAGACAAGGTCCAAGGTTCCGGCTTCCAGCATGGCGGCCAAGTGCTGGTGGACCTTCTTCTTCCCTGCCGTCTTGTTGTCGACGATCATGGATGCAGGAGATTGGGGAATGCAGACATCGGCAAGGTTCCTTTCAAGGCAGCAGGGACCGTACCGCCTTCACAGTGACAACCTGCCGAATAATACAACCATTAGGTTGCATTTGATGACATGACCATCAAAGCCATCTATGGCACTTCTCCAGGCCATTGATCTTCTTGGAGGTGAAGGAACCCGACACAACCGAGCAAGTGCGCCTGGGAAGACGAATTCGATCCCATCGCTTGCGCGCCAAGCTGACCCAAAGAAAGTTGGCCGAGGCACTGGGCGTATCCTACCAGATGGTCCAAAAATTGGAAAACGGAACAGCCCGCATCACGGTGCAGCGATTGAACGACTTGGCGAGGATCTTCAAAATCTCCGCGGCTGAACTCATGGGCGACTTTGCCAACTTGCTGGCCGGTGAACTTGCTGGTCCGCCACCTACCGGATACGACTTGACGACTGAAGAGCGCCGCCTCATTGCAGCCTACAACCGTATCCAAGACAAATCCTTGCGCCGAAACCTGCTGGAACTCGCCGAACGGATGACGATGTAAAAAAGGGCCCCAGGCACCCCATCCCACCAGAGTTTGCTGGTCAGAGGCGCCCGATGGCCCTATATTCGAAAAATGCCGCAGAAGTGGCGGTGGGGTCGATATTGCGTGCGTCCAACACTCGATCGACTTCCCGGACCTCTCCCGCAGGTGTTACCCAAGACAGTACTCTTCCTGCAAGAAGGGTACTGTCTTACTGTGCGGTGAACCCGGCCGGATTGCTGGACGTCAGGCTTGTGTTGCGGCGTGGGGAGCGACGATCCTTGAGTCGAGTGCCTCCTGCCAAGCTGTACTGGTTCGAGTTGCGCCCGAAATACCCTTGCATGCCGACACGGGCCCGGATGCAGGCTTCACGGATCGCCGAGGTCTTGGCTTCCAGGTTCATGCGAAGGTTGCTCAACTCCGCGTCCATGCTGCTTTCCTTGCGGCGCAGGGCATCGAACTCGGTGAAGAGTGCTTCCAGTCCGCTCAAGGACAGATCCGAGAGCTGGAACTGGCTATTGACCTTCCACACCTCCAGGATGCTCAGGACTTCGTTGCGGACTTGATCAGGATTCAAACGAGGCATTGGTTTGCTTCTTTCCAGGCACTGCTATTCAACTGTCATTCGTGCCACGATGACAATCGTTTTGCGCTGTTGATTGGAGACCGGGCATTCCTCGATCCGGAAAACCGAAGCGATCAAAGAGCGCTCCCAGGCCCCGGAATGGAATATACGGAGCAAGGGAATGATTGTCAACATTGGATTATCACTCGCGCATTCAAGTGCCAGCACCATCCTCACAACCGCCACCTGTACACACAAGACCAAGTCAAATCACAACATGCAGAGAATTCGCATCAACACATCACGATTTATTGATGCATCATTTGCCGCGAAATATTTCAAGAAATTTCACGCGCAAATTTCATCGCAAATCCCAACATCGCAAAATCTTCGTCAAAGGAGAAAGGCAATTCGTCAACTTTCCGAAAACAGAATGAAAATTCTGTGCGAAAAATTTGACGAATTTCATGGCATTACCAAAACGTACGAAGTCGTTCAAATTCTACGCGCAAAAAACACACAGCACATTGCCTGCACCAAAATGGACAGACCGTGCACCTGTGCGTACAGCCTCCGCACCTCAATGGACAGGCCGTGCACCTGTCAGTACAGCCTCTGCACCTCAATGGACAGTCCATGCATCTGTCAGTACAGCATCTGCACCTCAATGGACAGGCCGTGCACCTGTCAGTACAGCCTCTGCACCTCAATGGACGGACCGCGCACCTGTGGGTACAAGCTCTGCACCTCAATGGACAGGCCGTGCCAAGTGGCCAAAGCAGGCGCAAACCGGGTTCCAGCCAAGTCCGGGCGGGTGACACGTCCCGTCCAGCGGCGCCATCCGCACAACTCCCTGATTTACAAGGCCTTGCATGAATCAAATTTCATCAAGACCGCTTGATTGACACCGAGTTTGGAGTTATACTGGAAGCCGGTTCACCCATATGGCAAACGTCACCAAAAAAGAAATCGTCGAAGAAATCTCCCGTCGCACGGGGATGACTCAGGCCGAGACCAAGGCCATCTTCGAAAGCCTCCTCGAGGCGATCGCCACGTCCCTTCGCGACGGGCGGAACATCGAACTGCGCGGATTCGGTCGCTTCAAGGTCCGGCCCCGCAAGCCCCGTTTGGCCCGCAACCCCCGCACCGGCGAAGTCGTCGAAGTGCCGGGTGGACTCAAGCCCGTCTTCGAAGCTTCCCGCGAACTGCGCGAACTGCTCAACGCTCCCGACCACGACCTCGCCTCCATCCAAAAGGCTCTTGGCGAGGTCTTTCCCTCTGACGCACTCGTGGAAGCCCCCGGGTCGTCTGAAGAATGAAGCAACACAAGCTTCCTGAAATCGAGAACCGCAAGGCACGCCATTCCTATTTCATCGAGGAGACCCTCGAGGTAGGAATCATGCTGGCTGGTACCGAGGTCAAGAGCGTACGCGCCGCGCGGGTCCAGATGGGCGATGCCCACGTCGAGTTCCACAAGAACGAGGCTTGGCTCGAAAGCTGCCATATCGACGAGTTCCAGATGGGCAACCGCTGGAACCACGACATCCACCGCCGTCGCAAGCTGCTCATGCACAAGCGCGAGATCGCCCAGTGGTCCAACTCGGTCGATCGCAAGGGCTACACCATCATCCCGCTGAAGATGTACTTCAAGGACGGCAAGGTGAAGGTCCAGATCGGAATGTGCAAGGGCAAGGCCGAGCACGACAAGCGCCAGACCAAGATCGAGCAGGAACACAAGCGCGAGATGGATCGCGCCATGAAGGACGCCCGGTACCGATGAAGATCTCTCGCCTGTTCCTGCTGCTGCTTCTTGCCGCAGTCACGAGCTGGGCCGGAATCGACATTTCCGATACGACCCTGCACAAGGCTCCTTGGCTCGTCTTGCACCCCAAGGGCAAGGGCAAACCCCGGCTTGTGGTCAAGGAGGAGGCCGCGACCCTGGAACTTTCCGATGGCGTCCGTATCGAGCTGCGCTCGGGCAGGGCCTCCATCCAAAGTGAGGGGAAGCTCCATGTCCTTTCCCCGGCGCCGCGCATCGTGGAAGGTGGCCTGTGGTTGCCACGCAAGGCCACCCAATCGCTATTCGAGACCCTGTTTCCTTCGCAATTCTATTGCGACGACGGAGGGGGTTGCTCGTTCACGGGCAACAACGAGAACATCACCCCCCGGTCCGAAAAGATCCAGCCGACCAAGCAACCCGCTGCCGTGGCGACGCCCAAGGAGCCTTCGCCTCCCGCCTTGCCTGCCTTGGCAGCCACCGCATCGGCCAAGGCGCGCAAGGACTTCACCGTGGTCATCGACGCCGGACATGGCGGCAAGGACCCCGGCGCCAGCGGCAAGACTCCCGACGGCGAGACCGTTCGTGAGAAGGACGTCACCCTCGGGGTGGCCAAGAAGTTGCGGGATGAACTCAAACGCGCCGGATTCAAGGTGGTGATGACCCGCGATGACGACCATTTCGAGGAGCTGAAGGCCCGCACTGCGATCGCCAATCGCGCCAAGGGAGACATCTTCATCAGCCTCCACT
>JBDKGV010000125.1:0-9859 GCA_039798005.1 Fibrobacterota bacterium | reverse complement strand
CAACAGGACTTCCAAGGTGAAATCGGGATCGCCCCCGCCAGCATTGAAGCGAATCCCAAACCGTCCCTTGCCATGCAAGGGCTTCAACCCAAGAGTACGCAACGCTTCTTCCGCCTCCGGAATCCGATCCATCTGCAAGGCCAATTGATAGTCCTTGCGAGCGGCGGTGGTGTCGCCACGCGCCTCGGCCATCAAACCACGGAGCCAGAGATAGCGCGCTTCCTTGGGATTGAGCTCAATCCCCTTCTCCAAGGCTTTCTGGGCGGAATCGTCCTTTTCCCGGGCAAACAGCACCTCGGCGACCAGATCGTAGCGGGCACCTGGACGGTTCTTGGCAAGGGAGACCGCGAGTTGAGCCAACCGCTGAGCTCTGGGGAAATTCTCCACCCGCAGCTCAAGCCGCGCCAATTCCTCCATCGCCTGACGAAAGTCGGGCGCAAAATCCATGGCCTTGTCGAGCTCGAGCCTTGCCTGTTGGGTCCTGCCGCGGGCCAGGTGAAGCCTTGCGCTTTGCAGCAGCAACCACGGCTGCCCCGGATCGCCGGCCAAGCCGCGGGCGATCAGGCTGTCGGCCTGGATGCTGTCGTTTCGGGTGGCCTTGGCCAAGTGCATGGCCGCCGCGTAATGGAAGGACAATCCGAAGGTGGGCCTGCGGTTCATCAGGTCTTCGTAGATGTCACCGGCGCGACTGATCTCGCCCTGATTCTGCAGTTGCACCCCGCGCAGGAACAGGGACCGGTCGGCCGCCGGCAACTCGCTTGCCTCACCGGGAAGGTCGGTGGATCGACCATGCACAAGGACGGTATCCCCGACGAATCCATACGGGACCGACGCGGGCCGGACGAGGCCTTGGTTCTTCCAGAACCACCAGCCCGCAAGGCCGCCACCTGCCACAAGGAGACACAGGAATGCCCACAGAAAATGGCGGCCCTTGCCACGACGCTTCACCGATGCAGAAGTCGCAACGATCAGACCGCACCTCCCAAGAACGGCAGGAGAAGATCTCGCACCTGCTTGTTCTTCATCAACTTGTTCAGGCTCTTGTTCTTGATCTGACGCACCCGTTCCCGGGTAAGCTTGAGTTCACGGCCAATTTCGTCGAAGGTGAATTCCTTGGAGTAGTTGATGCCGTAGTACATGCGCAACACCTTGGCTTCGCGATCGGTCACGAACTGCTGGCTCTTGTCGTCCAGCACCTTCTCGATCACGCCCTTGAGCTCGATCTTCTCGTTCTCGGACTCGGCTTCGCTGTCGCCACCGATCATGTCCATCAAGGTGGTCGAACCGTCGCCGTCCTCGCCACCGACCGGCGCGTTCAGGCTGACTTCCTCGACCTTTTCCAGCAGCTCAGGGATCTCCGAGGCGTATTCCTTGAATTCCTCCATCTCCAGCGTACGCGCGAAGTCCCCGCCGTTCTTGGCCAAGGCGCGCTTGAACTTGTTGGCGATGGAAAGCTTGTTGGGAGGAATGCGAACCGTGCTCACCTGATCGAACAAAGCCTTCTGGATGCCTTGGCGAATCCACCAGACCGCATAGGAAATGAACTTCACTTCCTTGGTTTCATCAAAGCGCTGGGCCGCCTTGAACAGGCCGAGGTTGCCTTCGCTGATCAATTCAGCAAGCGAAAGGCCACGGTTCTGGTAGCGACGCGCCACACTGACCACGAAGCGCAAGTTGCCGGTGACAAGCTTGTGCAGAGCTTGGTAGTCCTCGGGATTTTGCTTGATCTTGCGCAGGCTGTCGCGCTCTTCCGCCAAGGTCAGCACCGGATAGCGATGCAGGTCGCGGATGTAGAGCTGCTCGGCGATCCCGGTAGGCATTTTTCTCATGCATGGACCGAATCTACGGCATTGCCGCGCACAGGGAAGAACCAGCAGACAAAGCCGATGGCCACCATGACCAGGCAAAGCACTTGGCCCATCGTAAGCCAACCGGTTCCCAAGAGGAAGCCCAGCTGCGCATCCGGTTCACGCGTGAACTCGATGAAAAAGCGAACCAGTCCGTAACCCATGAGGTAACAGGATACCATGCGTCCACGGAAGGGTGCACGATTCTTCACGGCCCACAGGAATGCCCAAAGCAGCAGACCTTCGCCGATGGCCTCGTACAGCTGGCTGGGGTGCCGGAGCGGACCGACCTTGCCCAGGAAGGCATCCCCTTTGGGGTCGTGCGGAAAATGCATGCCCCATGGAACATCGGTTGGGCGTCCCCAAAGTTCACCGTTGAGGAAATTCCCAAGGCGCCCGAAGGTGTATCCCAGAGGAACGGTAGGAACCATGAGCTCGGCAAGCCGCAGCGGGCGGCGCTTGTTGGCAAGGGCAAAGCCAACCACCGCAGCCGTCACGCCGAGCACGCCACCGTGATAGCTCATTCCGGAGATCCCGGTGAAATGGAATCCGCCTTGGAAGGAGACCGGCAAGATGATCTCCAAGGGGTGCTGGGAGAAGTACCCCCAGCCGTAGAAAAAGACGTAGCCCAGGCGACCACCGATCAGAATCCCCAGGACAAGCCATGTCAGGAACGCGTCGATATGCTCGCGGGTGAACTCCCACGATTCACTGGCCAGACGCCGGTTGGTGAGCCAATAGGTGAAGCTGATGGCCACGGCGTACATGAGGCCGTACCAGCGCACGGCCAATGGTCCGATGGAGATTGCGATCGGATCGAGGTGCCACTGAAGGTGGGCCCAGTCAAATGAGGGTGACATACATCCGGAAAGGTAGACAATGCACGGCAGGATCGAGACCAAGGCTCATTGCAGGAATTCACCGATCGATTTCGCACTGTCCAAAGGCACCCCGGCGAACTCGGCGGCATCCAGCGCTTTCCACAAGGATTCCAAGCGCAAGGCCCGTTCTTCATCCCATCCCGTGGCCACCAAGGCGTGCATGGTTTCTTGGAGCGTCCACCCGCGCGAAGCCTCTCCGTGATCCAGGACAAGCAATTCCGTGAGGATCCTGCGCAGCGCCATCGCCTGCTTGCGGGAATCCGAGAGAGCCGGTACCCGTGACGCTTCCTGCCGCAGACGCCGCAGCGCCCGCTCCCGGCGCGCCTTGGCCGAGATCAAGCGCCTCACCCACCGCCACACGCCATAAGCCAGAAGACCCGTGAGAAGCAAGGCCCACAGGGCTGCCGAGACCTTGCCCACCGCGATCCAGATCCGATCCGCCTTGGAAAGAACGGGGGCGTCCTGGGCTCGAAGCTTGTCTTGATTGCGCTCCTTGGATGCCACCGGAGGCAGCACCCGCAGCGAAGGAAGCTCGACGGTGAGCATCTGGAACTTGCGGTTCACCGGATCGAAGTACGCGTACCGCACCGCCGGCAGCTTGATGGTTCCGGCCTGCGAGGGCACCAAAACGATGCGACGCTCCAGTGAAGACCAGACCTTCCCGGCACGCCAACTCTGAGCCCATTTGTCCTCGGGAGGATAGGCCTCGATCCCGGCGGGAGCCGTCCAGACCGGTACACCGCAGCCTTGGGGCTGGCCATCGCCTTCCAGCGACAGAACAAGGTTCACTCCGTCCCCTGCCCGCACGGAATCCTTTTCCAGCCGCGCCTTGAGGGTGAACTTGCCCACGCCACCTTGAAATTCGGGTGGCCGCTCCTTGTCGGGCACAGGCAGGACTGAAAGGCCAAGCTCAGGAGTCCTTGCCGTCCCCTGCAGGACACGTGTCCGGCCCCCGCGCATCATGGCTTCAAACGGATCCTCGCCACGCAGGAAGGCCTCCATGGGATCGACCACGACCTGCTCGACGATCTGGTAGTCAAGGCTCGTGCCGGCGACCTTGGCCGCGCCAGGACGCAAGGCGAACAGGCTTCCGACGATGTCCAAGCGCAATTTGCGCACGTTGCCCACCGTCACGACCTGTTGACGAGGGATGGTGTCCGGGGTGACCGTCCAAAAGCCCGTCCCCAAGATGGTGCGGATATCCGGGAACTTGCCCACTTGGAACGGCTTGGTCCCGTCCAATCGCCAGGTGAACGGAATCTGCTCGCCGACAAACACGTTTTTTCGGGCAAGCAAGGTGGAAGCCACGACATCGCTCGAAACGCTCTTTCCCGTGACCGGATCGGCCTTGCCGCTTCCGGCTTCGACCAGCACCTCGCCTTGCCCAAGGGCCTTGCCGCCCAGGCTGACCGGTCCGACCATCCACTTGCCGGGCTTTGCCGCACGCAATTCAATCTGCCAAGTGACGGAGGTGGAGACCTTTTTGGAAAACGCACCGTTGATGATCTGAATGGACGTGCTGCTGCCTTGATTTTTTCGCACCGCCCCCTTCACGATGCCCTCGGCCAAGGTGAGCGTCGGTTCAGGGAGATCCTTGGCATCGCCGTCGGTCTCCGCCTGCACGATGAGTGGAAAGATCTCTCCCACTTGGACGCGCTGGGCTCCAAGTCTTGCGCTGGCCCGGAAATCGACGGCAAGGCATGCGGTCGCCAAGCCGAGAATCAGGATTCCAAGCTTACCAGTCCTTGCCATTGCGGCTCTCCCCCTTCGGTGGATTCTGCTTGCGACGCTCCTGCTCGCGCGCTTGGGCCGCCTGAAGCATCTGATCCGCCTGTTCCTTGGACAAGGCCTCGCCAGGAGCGGGTTGAGGCTGCGGATTCTCCTTGTCCTTGTCCGGCCCATCCTTTGGCTTGGGAGGCTCCTTGTCCTTTTTCGGATCGTCCTTCTTGTCCTGCTTCTTGTCCTTGTCGTTTTTCTTCTGGTCTTTTTGCTGCTGTTCCAAACGCCGCGCCAGCTCCAGATTGCGCGCAGCCTCCTTCCAGCCCGGTCGCATCTTCAACGCCTGGGAGAGATCGCGCACGGCCTGCTTGGCATCTCCCTTGCCTTTGCGTGCAGCATCCAGCGCCCCTGTCCCCCGGTTGTAGAGGGCTTTCGCCGCAAGCGACGTGTCGCGTCGGGCGATTTCCCAATCGGCTTGGGCCGCCTCCGGCTTTCCGGCCAAGGTCCTGGCCAGCGCGCGGTTGTATCGCAACCGGGCATTGGCCGTGTCCTTTTCCGCGGCCTTTTCGAAATGCTCCAACGCCCCCGGAAGGTCCCCTTGCTTGAACGACTGGACGCCTGAGCGGTTGTCCCGCTCCCCTCCGGCGGCCAGAAGCATTGACAACAGGATCGCGATCATGCCCGACTCCTTTGCAAGCGAAACGCCAGCGGAAGACAAAGTTCCAGGGCAAGCAGGATGCCGGCCAAGGCCGCAAACCAATGCGAGCGTTCGATGGCCTCCAAGCGCATCCCGTCCTTGGCATCCTTCCCCCCTTGGCCCTGCAACGCGCGCAGCTTTTCCAGGACCGCATGCAAGGAGAATCCGGCACCCTTGGCCTGAAGGAATTGTCCACCGGCCTTGGAGGCAAGCTCTTCCAACGCATCCTTCTCAAGTTTCGTGGTCACGATGTTGCCTTCCTTGTCCCGCAAGGAAGAGCCGTCGGGCAGCACGATGGGGATCGCCTTGTCCCCCCCTACCCCTACGACATGCAGCTCGATGCCTTTGCCGCGCAGGCGCGCGGCGGCATCGAGGGCATGCCCTTCGAGATCCCCGCCATCGGTGAAGAGCAGCGCCACCTTGCGGCGATTGGACGAGCGCCCAAGCTCGGCAAGCCCATCGATGGCCGCACCCAGATCGGTTCCTGCGACCGGGACCAGATCCGGAGACAGCACATCGAGGAAGGAGCCGATGGCCGAAAGATCCTGGGTCACCGGCACCAGAAGGTGCGCCCGGCCCGCAAAGGCAAGCAGCCCCACATGCACCTGTGCGAGCGAATCCATCAGGGTGCGCACGTCCTTGCGCACCAGGGCCAGGCGATCCGGGGGCACATCCCGCGTGAGCATCGACTTGGAGACATCGACCGCCACCAGGACATCGACGCTCTTGGCCGGAACGGGAACCTCGCGATATCCCCACTGCGGGCGAGAAAGCGCAAGGATCAGGCTTGCCAAGGCAAGCGAAAAAAGACCCGCCCTCACGAGATCCATGCGCAGCGGATTCGCGGTGAGGGTCTCGTCCCACAATCCGGCATCGGCAAGCAGGGAACGCATGCGCTTGCGTCGCAAGGCAAGAGCGACCAGGATCCCGGCCACAACGGGCACAAGGCATAGCCACCACAGTCGTTCGGGACTGGCCAAGGTCATGGAAGCCTCCGCAGCCAAGTACGCTCAAGCAGGATGGAAAGCGCAAGCAATCCCAAGGCGGCCCAGATCCACGGAGCGTGGCGGGGTTCGCGATGGTAATAGCGCTTGGATTCCACCTTGGATTTTTCCAGCGCGTCGATGGCCTCGTAGGCCTTCTTCAAGGCGTCGCGGTCCAAGGCGCGCCAAAACCGGCCACCCGTGATGCGGGCGATTTCCGAAAGCGACTTCTCGTCGAGGTCCGATTGCAACGTCCCTTGGACCGTGCGACCATCCGGCAGGGTGAAGCTGCCGGTGAAGTCGCCTTCCTTGCCCACGCCGATGGTGTAGACGCGAATGCCCTTGGCGGCCAGAGCCCGGGCAGCCGTGACCGGATCCACCGATCCCGCATTGCTTGCACCATCCGTGAGAAGGACCACCACGCGCGAATGGGAACGAGTATCGCGCAACCGGTTGGCCGCGGACAAGAGCGCATCGCCGATCGCGGTCCCGTCCTGAAACCCGCGATTGTCGGTGGAGTCGATCAGACGGGCCAGCAGCTCGCGGTCAGCGACCAGCGGGCAACGCAACAGGGGAAAGCCGGCAAAGGCCACCAGCCCCATGCGGTCATGGGTTCGCCCCAGCACGAAGTCGTGCAGGATGGCCCGCGCGGCACCGATGCGATCGGGCTTCACGTCGCGTGCCTGCATCGAGGTGGAAACATCCAAGAGAAGGACCATGTCCACCCCCCACGTGCTGACCTCCTCGACGGTGCGCACCTTCACCGGAAGCGCCGCAGCCACGATCAAGGCACCAATGGCAAGGAGGCGCAACAACATCGGCGTCGCCCAAATCCGGGCCCGGAAGGACCGGGGAAGGGAGTCCAACGCCTCGGGCACCAGGAGTCGCGGCCCCTTGCGCGCATTCCTCCAAGCCCACCACCCCAACAGCGGGAGAATGGCCAGGAACCAAAGGATCCAAGGATGGGTCCAGCTCAATTCCCTCATGCTTGGCGCTCCTTGGCCGCAGCCCGCAGGCATCCACGCAGGCTCATGAAGAGGCTTGCGGCGTCGGCTTCAAGCCCGGCGTAGCGCAGCTGGTCCGCCTCGGACAGGAATTGTCGCAACGCCCCTGCCCCATCCGGGCCGAGTTCGCGATCTCCCCACGTCTTCCATTCGAAGGACGTCGATTCGTTGGCCAATTGGAATCCAAACAAGGCGCGATGCAGGGTGCGCAGGATCTCACCGGCCTCGAAGGCGGTCTCGCGTCCGCTCAAGCCCTTCATGGCACGCTCCTCCAAGGCTTGCAGGGCGATCTCCGCGGCGACCAGAGGATCGACGGCAGGCACGGCCACGACCGGCTCCACCTTGGGGCGATTGCGACGGTGCCGCAGCCAGGCCCAAAGCAGCAGCGCCCCCACGGCGATGCCGGCAAGTCCGATTCCGGCTTCCTTCCACGGGAACGGAACGGGCATCTCCTCGGGAGCAAGCAGTCCGGAGATGGCCGTGTCCTGGGTGGATTCCAATCGGGAACGCGCCTGAAAGCGCGGGGCGACGGCGCTCAAGGTGTCTTGACCGACAAGGGCACGCAAGGTGTCCCCGCCATGGACACCGGCGGCCAGCGGTTGCAGCACCCAGACACCGGGAACTCCCGGTTGAACCAACAGGCTGTCGCCGGGCTTGGCACCGGAAACCAGTTTGGCACCGGCGGGGAGATCCCAGCGCAGCACCACGGTGTCGCCCACGAAAAGTTCGGAGCGCGAAAGTGTCGGGATGTTCATGTCCGTCCCTGCGGCGAAAGCCTGCGCAACTGCATCAGGCTGTGGATGGTGGTCATGGGTTCCGCAATGGTTTCATGCCGCACCTTCACGGCGCGCGAACGCAGGGCCAAACGCTGCAAGCGCTCCTGCCGCAGCGTTTCCCGGGCTTCCCACTGCTTGCGGAAGGCCGGATGGGAGGTGTCCACCAGGCAATCCCGCCCGGACTCGGGATCGCGCACCGAGACCAGACCGACCTTCGGCAGTGGCTGCAGCCCGCTGGGAACGATTTCCACCAAGTTCAGGTCGTGACGCGCCCCCAGCCGCTTGAGGGCAGGCTCCAAGCGGTCCAAATCCTCACGAAAATCCGACACGACGAACACGACGGCACGGCGCGGCAGACGGGCTCCCAGTGAATCGCAAGCGGCGACAAGATCCGTCTTGTGTCCTTTGGGCTGCACTTCCAAGATCTCGCGCACCACACGCTGCAACGCTCCTTGGCCACGCACTGGCGGGATCCACGTTTCCACGCGATCGGAGTGCAGCAAAAGCGCCAACCTCTCCTGGCCGGTGAGGCAGGAAAGCGCAACCGTGGCGCAGAATTCGGCGGCGGCTTCCCGCGCCAGAAGCGCGCGTGCACCGGTTCCCATCGACCCCGAGACGTCCACCAGGAACGCTGCGGTGAGTTCCCGCTCCTCATCGAAGACCTTGGCGAAAGGCGTTCCCAGACGCGCCGTGACGTTCCAATCGATGCGCCGCGGGTCATCCCCTTCGGCGTACTCGCGCACTTCGCGAAACGAAAGCCCGGTGCCCTTGAAGGCCGAGAGATGGGAACCGCCCAGCAGATCCTGGATCTTGCCCCGCGCCCGCAGTTCCAATCGGCGGACGCGCTGGAAGACCCGTCGCGCCCGCTCGCTCATGGCACCGCCACGGCGGTGAGGATGCGCTCCACCAAGTCCTCCGGGCGGACGTTTTCCGCTTGAGCTTCCCAGGACAACCCGAGACGATGGCGCAGCACGCCGCGCGCGACCGACTTCACGTCGTCAGGCGTGGCGTAGGCGCGGCCTTCCAGGAAGGCTTGAGCCTTGGCGCACAGGGAGAGTGCGATGGATGCGCGAGGCGAGGCGCCGAAGCGCAGCAGGCCGGTGAGTTCTTCAAGGCCACCATCGGCAGGCGACCGGGTGGCGCGGACCAGGTCCACGATGTACCCCTGCACACGGGGGTCGATGAAGATCTCGCGAGTGAGCTTTTGGCCCAAGGCGATCTGCTCGGGGGTCACCACCGTACGGGGCTTGGGAAGGCCCGGCCCGCTCACGAGCTTGAGCACCAGGAGCTCCGCGTCGCGATCGGGGTAGCTTACGTCAAGCTTCAGAAGGAAGCGGTCGATCTGCGCCTCCGGAAGCGGATAGGTCCCTTCCTGCTCGATCGGATTCTGGGTGGCCAGCACGAAAAAGGGCGTGGGGAGCGTGAAGGTCTGGCCCGCCAGCGTGACCTGCCGCTCCTGCATGGCTTCCAAGAGCGCCGCCTGCACCTTGGCCGGGGCGCGGTTGATTTCATCGGCAAGCACGAGCGATGCGAAGATCGGTCCCTTGCGGATCTCGAATTCCCCGCTTTGGGGCCGGTAGATCTGGGTGCCCAAGATGTCCGCGGGCAGAAGGTCGGGCGTGAACTGGATGCGCGAGAAGTGCGCCTGGATGGCGTCTGCAAGCGCCCGGATGGCGGTGGTCTTGGCAAGGCCCGGCGCGCCTTCCAAGAGCACGTGCCCATCGGCCAGAAGCGCCACGCAAAGTCCGTGGGTGAGGGGCTCCTGCCCCAACACGGTGCGGGAGAGTTCCGTCTTCAAGGCCGGCACGAAGGCGGCGGCGTCATGGATTTTCGGGGCCAATTCCTCGATCAATGCAGCACTCATGGCGTGACACTCTCCTGACAGGTGGTGGATTCCCAAACGCGTGACGGATTCGAAATATACTCGGGTCCGTGGTCGTCGCAGTGTAAGG
>JBDKGV010000124.1:0-9923 GCA_039798005.1 Fibrobacterota bacterium | reverse complement strand
CCGTCTCCGCATTCCGTTCGCCCTGAGGCTCTCGAAGGGTGAAACGATCGGGATCCGGCTCCGGCTGCGGGGTCTTGTCCCCCGAGACTCCGCTCCGGCGCACGGCGCCTGCGCGGCGGGGGCGACGGTCGGGGGGAGTCCTTGGCCTGGCCCATGATCCATTCGACCCGGTGAGTATCTTTTCCATGCAAGATGCCCATTTTTCCGGATTCTTTCCTCACTCATCCTTCACGAACATCCCCCGTAACGAGTCGACCATGAAAACCCCAGTGTTCCTTGCCATCCTCGCCACCTCGCTTTGTGCTCAATCGAACAAGAAGCTCAACGAGCTTGGCTTCAGCCTCGGGTGGGGCGGTCCCTTTGGTCAATCCATCCAATATTCCCGCGTCATCTCTGAACACGCCAATGTCGGTGGCGGGTTCGGCCTCTCGACCGCAGGTGCCATGATCGGGGTCGACGGCAAGTACTTCGCCGATGCCGACTCCAAGGGAAGCGTATTCTGCGGCGTGGCGGCTTCCTATGCCACAGGCACAGAAATGACTGAAACGGATCAGGGACTTTTCAAGGAAGACACCGCCACCTACGAGCTTCTCGGGGGCGTTGTGCTGACCCCTCGAGTCGGCTTCCGCTACCAAGCTGAGTATTGGAACATTTACTTCACAGTGGGGCGCGGCTTTCCCATTGCAGGGGGTGGAGTCCGCTACATTTCCGGGTCTGACAATTCCGACATCAAGGAATTTGTCGAATTTTTAAGCATCGGCGGTGCGGAAGTGTCAATGGCCATGACCTTCAGGCTCTGATTTCCGATTCCTTTTCTTGAAACCACCGCCAGCCGTTCCGCCGGCTGGACTCTCGGACTTCCGCAGCCACATCACCTGTCGCGCCTTCACCACCGGTCGGCGACACTGTCAGCGAAGCGGCTTCCGTCGCGCCTTCCCCTGCCTGAACATCCTATGCAGAGGGCTTGCGTCCCGCTGTTTTCCATGATAAACTGAATCCGTATGCTGATTGCGATCTCCAAACTTGAGCCCGGTGCCGTCTCGCGAACGCCTGTCTTGGACAGTCGTGACCAAGTGCTGTTGCCTGCAGGGACGATGCTCACCGCGGGCATGATCACCACCTTGGTGAACCGTGGCGTTTCACTTGTGGACATCGTTTCCAGCGAAGATGCCGCCAACCTTGAGGATGAACGCGCCAAGGCAAGGCTCCAGGTCATCGAGATGTTCGGCATGTCGCCCCGCACTCACGAACTTCAGCAGTTGCAGCGCTTGCTTCTGGAGCACCTCAATGGCTGAAAAACCCACCATCGAATCGCTGACCGAACAGGTCCGCAACATCCCCACCTTGCCCGCCGTGCTGGGTGAACTCTCCAAGCGCCTTGAAGACTCGAAGACATCCTCCGAGGAGTTGGCTCAAGTCATCCAGAAGGACCAGTCCATCTCGAGCAAGGTGCTCAAGCTGGTCAACAGCCCTTTCTACGGATATGCCGGCAAGATCCATTCGATCCAGCAAGGCATCATGATCCTTGGCTTCAATGCCGTCAAGAACCTCGTACTCTCCACCAGCGTGCTGGAAGCCTTCAAAGGCGTGAAATCCGGTGACGGCTTCAGGATCGAAGATCTCTGGATCCATTCCGCGGCCACCTCAGCCGCCGCCAAGAACCTTGCTGAAACCACAAAACTTGCCGATCCGGACGAGGCCTTCGTCACAGGCCTCCTGCACGACATCGGCAAGGTCGTCTTGTGGACTGCTGAACCCGATTTCTTCCGTGCAGCCGTTTCATTGAGCATCAACAGGCACCTTCCGTTCGGTGACCTGCTGCAACAGATCCTTGGATTTCGCGATGAAGACATTGGCGCCCTGCTTGCCGAGAAGTGGAAGTTTCCCGAGAGCCTGCGCGAGGCGATCCGCTGGCGGGAACGCCCCGCCCAATGCAAGCAGCACCGCGGCTTGACGGCCATCCTCCAGGCGTCGAACTTGATGGCCTGCGCCATGGGCTACCATGATCTGCCGTCCACCCCCTTGGGGACGCCATCACCGGAAGACTGGAACAATCTGGGCCTTGCGTCCGATCCACAGCTCAAAGCCTGGATCGCCAACAGCGATGCACGGATGCAAAGCGCGAAGTACTTCCTTGAAATGCTGAATTGAGCCCCGTTGCCGTGATTTGAAGCGGCTCGAGTTGTGGCAGCACCCCATCACAGAATCGTGATCCGGAAGGTTTTCTGCTTCGGGATTGGGAAATGGTGGCTCCTACGGTTATTTTTCCGTTTTCACTTTACCGGTTTCACGGCCACGATCTTCCGTGGCGCTACCACTGCGGTTCCATGATTCTGCCACTTTTTCCGAATGCCACAGCCCAGAGCGGCGCCGTCAAGACCATCTTGCGGCGTGGTGCAGGCCGCGATCCTGAGCTTGAGCCCAAGGTTCGCCAAATCCTTACCCAAGTGCGTGAAGGCGGTGTCGAAGCCGCTCGCAAGCTTGCCGAAAAGCTCGACGGACTCCCCAAGGGCAAGCCGATGCGCCTTTCGCCAAGGGAAATCGTGGAAGCGGCGCGCAAATGCCCCGAGCCGGTGCGCAAGGCGATCGAACATGCCATCGAGCAGGTCACCACCTTCCACACCCTGCAATTGGAAGAGTCGTGGATGTCCCAAGGCAAGTCCGGACAGTGGCTTGGCTTGCGGGTCCAGCCTCTGGCTCGCGTGGGACTCTATGTTCCCGGTGGCGCCACGGCCTATCCCAGCTCGGTGATCATGAACGCCGTTCCGGCCAAGGTCGCCGGCGTGAAGGAAATGATCGTCACGACCCCCTGCCCTCGCGGCCTGTCCCCTGCCTTGGCCTATGCCTTGGACGCCTTGGGATTGCATGAGGTTTGGCGCATCGGTGGAGCCCAAGCCATTGGCCTGCTGGCCTATGGCGATGAAAAATTCCGCCGCGTCGACAAGATCGTCGGACCCTCGAACGTCTGGGCGGCCGCCGCCAAGCGCGAAGTCTTCGGCGAAGTGGCCATCGACAACATCGCCGGTCCTTCCGAGATCCTGGTGATGTTCGATGAAACCGCCAATCCCGAATGGGTCGCGGCGGATCTCCTGTCCCAAGCGGAGCACGGATCGGGCTACGAAGCCACCATCGCCATCACCACAAGCTTGGAGGCGGCACGCCGCCTGTGCGCCACGGTCGTCAAGATGGTCGAGGCCTCGCCCAAGCGCGAGATCCTGGAGAAGGTCCTGACCCGCTACGGCGCCGTCATGGCCTGCAAGGACTGGAAGACGGCCTTGGAAATCGCCAATGCGCTTTCCCCGGAGCACGCCCAAGTGATGGTCGCGGACCCGACACCTCTGGTCGAAGGCCTGACCAATGCCGGTGCCATTTTCGTGGGCCAGTGGTCTTCCGAACCCCTTGGCGACTATGTGGCCGGTCCAAACCATGTCTTGCCGACTCATGGCACGGCACGGTTCGCTTCGCCTTTGGGCGTAAGCGACTTCCTCAAGCGCACCAGCATCCTGCACTACGATGCACAATCGTTTGCCATCGATGCTCCTCATGCCATCGCCCTTGCCGATGCCGAGGGTTTCCATCACCACGCCCAAGCCCTGCGCATCCGCTTGGACTCGGCGGAGATGACCGAAGCCAACGCACCGGCCAAGAAGGCCAAGACCGACCCCAAGGAAGCCAAGGCAAAGGCCGCCGCCAAGACGGCGACCAAGCCCAAGGCCGCCCCCAAGCCGGCTCCCGTGGCCGCCAAGCCCGTGAAAGCCGTTGCCAAACCCGGGAGCAAGGCCAAGAAATGATCGCGGTCCTCGACTACAAGGGCGGCAACCTCGCCTCGGTCTCGGCGGTCTTGGACCACCTCGGGATCGCCCATGTGGTCACGGATTCCCCCGAGGTCGTCAAGGCCTCGGATCGCGTCCTGTTTCCCGGCGTCGGCGCCGCAGCCGCAAGCATGGACAACCTCCGCCGTTCCGGTCTGGATGCCTCCTTGCGTGAAGCTCTTGATGCGGGCAAGCCCACCTTGGGCATCTGCATCGGTTGCCAGCTCCTGCTGGACTCAAGCCAGGAGGATGGCGGTACACCTTGCTTGGGATTGGTTCCTGGCGAAGTGAAGCGTTTCCCCTTCCCACGTACCCCCGGCGCCCCCAAGGTTCCCCACATGGGCTGGAATCCGGTCGAGTGGCGGATGGAGCACCCCATCGCCGAAGGCATCCCTTCCGGGACGATGTTCTATTACGTGCACAGCTATTACCCTGCACCCTCCCAGTCGAACCTCACCTTGGCCACCAGTGAGTACGGCGGTTTGGAATTCACGGCAGCCTTCGCACGCGGGAACTTGGTCGCGACCCAGTTCCACCCGGAGAAAAGTGGTGAAGCGGGCCTTGCGCTCCTGCGCAACTTTGCTCGCTGGACACCCTGACGGTCCACGGAATTCCAGGGTTTCACGCAGATTTCCTCGCCTATCTCCATGTGATGCATCGGGATAGGCTATTTTTGTCCCATGCTTGAGCGCCTGTGCGTCTGCGTACGCCCACGGCCGGAAAGCTCCCGAGGCCGCCTCTGGAGCCATACGGCAATCCATCGTCCCGACGGCACGGTCTGGCATTCCCCGAACGCTCCGATGCAGCGCGGTCTTCCCTCTTGGGATCTCCTGTGGGTCGACCCGGGCGCCATCGGAGAATCGCAACTGCGGACCTTTCTGCAGGAAGACTCCTTTCCGCGTGAGATCCTCATTTGTGGCCCCTGCGGCGCGCTCCAGCCGGGAATGCCCAGTGGGTTCGGCTATTACGCCAACGAGGTCCTGGATCCCGGCCGCGGCCCGCATACGCCAAGGCCTCCGCGTGCCCTCTCCTTGGCCGCCGTCTCCAAGGCCTTGGGCGGCAAGGTGCATCCCGGCAAGTTCCTGACCACGGCCGTCCCCTGCGTCACGCCCAGCCACAAGAAGGAGTCCGGGCACGGCTACGGCGCCCATGCGGTGGACCAAGACAGCGCCTTGCTGTGCCGCCCTTGCCACGAGGCCGACATCGGCCATGCCGTGGTCAAGTTCGTGCTGGACCCGATGGAAGTCGACTTGACGCTGGACGAGCCCAAGGTCAACCAAGATCGATTGGATGCCTGCTTGGCCGTGGAGCGCAGTCTGCTCAAGTTGCTGCTGGTCCTGTGATTTCTCCGATGCGGATCGAGTTTTTCTTTGACAGATCCGCGGGATCGCTTATCTTTCCTCACCTACCAACCGGGACGTAGCGCAGCTGGTAGCGTACTTGAATGGGGTTCAAGAGGTCGTGGGTTCGAATCCCGCCGTCCCGATAGACAAAAGCCCTCCGGCAACACCGGAGGGCTTTTTGTTTGTGCTCCGCGCCAGGGATGCCGGCCTTTGGCCCAAGACCCCGGCGCAGCCGCGGCTTGGCAGGCAGCCCGCTCTGGCTCGACACCCCATTGCGATGCCGAGCCAGAGGCGCCCCTCAGCCGTTACTGGAAAGCTTGGGATTGTTGCGGTGGCGATCGAAGTCGCGCCCGGTCTTCTTCTCGATCGTCTTGCGGAACGCCTCCGTCAAGTCCACCCCGGTCTGGTTGGCCATGCACGTGAGCACCCACAGGATGTCGGCCATCTCATCGCCCAGGTCGCGCCCCTTGTCGGATTCCTTGAAGGATTGCTCGCCGTAGGTGCGTGCCACCAGACGCCCCAACTCCCCGACCTCCTCGACCAATTGGGCGAAATTCGTGAGTTCGTTGAAGTAGCGCACGCCAACCGTCTTGATCCATTCGTCGGTCTGACGCTGCACCTCGCGCAACGAGATGTCCCCGGGCACGGGTTCGAAGGAAACCGGAAGGAAAGTTCGTTCAATCATGACATGGCAATGTACCTTTGTCGCGTCACGGAATTGTCCACGCAGAGAAAAAGCGTTGACGAGAATCTGATTTTTTCTATGTTGCGCCGTCTCTGTATCCGATCTCTTTGAGGGAATCAACGCATGTACTCCATCATCCAAGCCAAAGGTTTTCAGAACAAGGTCTCGCTCGGCGAAGTCCTGCGTCTGCCCACCCTGGACATCCAGGTCGGCACGACCGTCGCTTTCGAAAACGTGCTCTTGTTCAACGACGGTCAGACCTCCATCGTGGGTCTGCCTGAAGTCGCTGGTGCCAAGATCGAAGCCGAAGTCCTCTGCCACGGCAAGGGCGACAAGGTTCTGGTCTTCCGTCGCAAGCGCCGCAAGGGCATGCGCCGTTTGAACGGCCATCGCCAGCCCTTCACCGAAGTGGTCATCACCCGCTTCAGCTGCGGTGCTGTCGACCAGAGCGCCCCTGGCACTTCCGTCGAGTCCGCCCGCCGTCGCGCCAAGGCCTACCTGGCCCGCGTCGCTTCCGGTACCACCCCGCGTCTGACCCGCAAGGAAAAGATCGCCAAGGCCCAGGCCGTCTAAAAGGAACCCAGAAAAATGGCACACAAAAAAGGTCTCGGTTCGACCTCCAACGGTCGCGACTCCAATGCACAATATCGCGGAGTGAAGAAGTTCGGCGGCGAGAAAGTCATCGCCGGCAACATCATCATCCGTCAGCTGGGCACCAAGTTCCACCCGGGCCGCAACGTCGGTCTTGGCAAGGACTACACCATCTTCGCCCTTGCGGACGGCGTGGTGAAGTTCGAGCGCGTGGATCGTCAGCGCCAGAAGGTGTCTGTCGTCCCTGCCGCGGCAGAGTGATCTCGTGAGGGCTTTGCGCCTTCACGTCTTGTTCTCGAGACTCCCAAGGCTCTTTGCGGCCTTGGGAGTTCTTTTGTTTCTGACCCATTGCTCGACGACCGACCCGACCGAGGTCTTCGTCTCGGACCGCAACGTCACCGGCCTGAACATCCCCGCCTTGGACACGGCCCGAATGCGCGGCTTGGGGGACAGCGCCTCCGGCTGGCAGATCACCTGGAACCCGCCACTGAGTCCCGATGGCTGGCAGCGCACCTACATCTTCTTCGACACCCTGACCGACGATGATGTGACGAGGCTGCGCAACGGAGGTGAGCTGGGACAGGAATTTTCCGCCAAGTTCCAGATCGTCTCCAAGGAAAAGACCAGCTTCGACATCCCCACCACCGTATTCAAGGACAAGGATCGGGTGGCTTGCCCTGAAGGGTGCCGTGGCATGAAGGCGCCCACGACCCGGGAATTCTGGTTCACCGCGTGGGCCCAGTACGGCGATGGCAGCATCGGCCAGCCCATCCGCTACCGCCTCTTCTTGGGCGACGAATACCCGCCGACCCTTCCCGCCATCCGCCGCCATATCGGGTCGGACAGCGCCATGTTCGCTTGGGATTCGGTCTTCGACCAGACCAGCCGCTTCGTCTCTCACCAGTACGGTCAACTCAAGAGCATCCGGTGGATGATGTGGCGCGGGCTCTACCAGCGCGATTCCGCTCGCATCTTCCTGAAGACCGACAGTTCCAAGGTCGGGGACGTCTGGAGCGTCGCCGATGTGGCTCGGATCACCGACACCGCTCAATGGGCGGACTCCCTCACCGACAGCTCGAAGATCAACCAACCGGGCTTCCGGCTGCATCTGTCGGGCTTGAGGCCTTTCCACACCTACACGCTGCTTGTCCAGTATGTCGATCGCTTTGGCAAGACATCGACAAGCACCTCACAGATCTTCACCACGCGCGATTCGCTCCCCCCGGTCGGCGTGACGGATATCCAAGTCGAACCTCAATCCCCAACCGCTGCGAATGTCGGATTCGGTCCTGCCTGCGACACGTTCATTGCAAATACCGAACCGCTCACATCCAAATTTCCCAATCGCAACATCCGCTGGATCACCGCGATCCTCAATGGCACCCGGGTGGACTCCGTCGAGATCAAAGGCGATTCGACCGTAGGGCTCGGCACCGAATGGTCCAGCGGCAATTGGAGCTGGAACAAAACGCGATGGACCTGGACTTGGGGAAGTCTCGATCCTGGAAGCACGGATTCAATCCGCTTCGAGGTGTCCGACCTTTCGGGCAATCCGCAAAGCACTCCGACTCCAACAAAGATCTTCACCATGCCCATCAGTCCGGCCATCACCGGCCTGACCTGTCCCGCGGGCTACACCGCCGTCGGGGCAGGCTACACCAAGATCGGAACGGACACCGCACGCACCTCCGTCCCCGCCTACTGCATGGAAACCTGGCCTCGTACCACGGCGGGTCGATTCATTGACACCACGACATGGTCGCAGGCGCAATCCACCTGCGACTCCGTTGGTGGCATGGTCTGCAGTGAAGCCCAGTGGCAGCACGCCTGCGAAGGGGATGGCGATTCGACGGCTCTGCACTACGGAGTCACCGGTCTGCCCGGGTCCGATGACTCCATCGGCCTGCTGCGCGATCGCTGCGGACTGTTCTCCGGTGATTCCAGCTGGCTCACGCGCCGCGACCCTCGTTGCCTCGGACCGTGGGGCGTACGCGGATTGGCTGGCCCTCTGCACGAACTCGTCTCGGGTAGTTTCGGTTCCGACTCGAACTTCACCGGCGTGCACATCTTGAAGGGAGGAACTTGGCTGCTCCCGAGCAACCTCGCCACCGCAAAGTCCAGTGCCGCCTGTCGCTATCGCAATTATCTGGCATGGAGCGATTCCATCCTCGTCAAGGCCGTCAAGGTCCCCAGACCCCGCACAGGCCTGAGCAAGAACATCGGATTCCGCTGCTGCCTTCCTGCCACGGGCATCGCCGGACGACGCACCCAAGCGCCGTGATTCTTCCCCCATCGTGGCTTCGCGAGACAAGGTCCAGACGCCTGTGGTGGATCGTGGGCCTTGCATCCCTGCTCACGGCCGCCAGTGAAAGCGCCGTAGGCCTTTGGCTCCGGCACTTTTCCAGCCACGCCCAAGCCCCTTGGCTTGGGATGCTCGTTGGCCTGCTTGCCTTGCGCCTTCTCTTTTCGGCTTGGCGCGACCTCACCGGCGAGCATCTGGCGCTTCGCTCCCGCACCGATTTCCACCACCACGCATGGAATGCGCTCCAGCCTCCCTTCCAAGAGCAACTGCAGGCATTGGAAGCAGGAACCCGCGCGGCCCTGCAGTTGCGCACAGGCATCCTCTCCCTTGCACTATTGGTTCCCACCATGGCCATCCTCGCCCCATCGCTTGCCTTGGGAGCCCTGCTTTGCGCCATCATGCTCGGACTGGCCTCACGCACAAGAAGCCAGGCGCTGCGCCCCTTGGTCCATGCCGACATGGAAGCGCAGGCGCATTTCGAAGCCGAAGAACTCTGGGCATGTCGCGCGCTCCCTGAGGCCATCGCCGGCGGCTTTGCCACCAAGATCTCCAAGCAACGATGGAAGGAAAGTCTGGCCTTCCTTCGGATTCGCCTTGCCCATGCGGTCCAATGGCAGAAGTACCAGAGCCTGATGGAAGTCGCCGCCCATGGGGTGTCCATCCTGCTGTGCGCACTGGCCTTCCTGCAATGGCGCACCGGCGACCTTCCCATCGGACAATTCCTGTCCTTCCTTGCCCTTGCCCTCCTGGCCTACCGCCCGGTGCGCGAGGCGGGCAGGGCCCTGCCCGCCGTCACCCGCGCCGCCCAGACGCTCCTTCCCCGATCCATTTCACCGCAGCCCCGCCATGGCGATCGCTTGAGTCTGGACCATCTGGAGTTCGGCTTTGGACCATCGCTGTTTCACCATCTCTCCTTCAGCCTTTCCCTCGGCGAGGTCGCCCTCCTGCACGGTCCCAACGGATGCGGCAAATCCACCCTGCTGCGCCTTTGCGCCGGACAGCTGAGACCACGCTCCGGAGCGATCGTCCTTCCGGCCGGACGCATCCACTGGGTCGACCAGGAAACCGTGCTCCCGCCACTCTCGCTGCGCCGCTGGACCGGATTGATCAAGCCACCGACCACTGCGGCCTGTCAAGCCTTCCATTCAAGACACATCGCACCATTCCTCCCCGATCTCGAGTGGAACACA
>JBDKGV010000123.1:0-10103 GCA_039798005.1 Fibrobacterota bacterium | reverse complement strand
GCCCATCACGCTGCGTCACCTGATCGACTTCACCAAGCTCTCGCCGATCTCGATCGACGAGGTCGAGTCGGTCGAAAGCATCGTCAAGCGCTTCGCCACCGGTGCCATGAGCTTCGGTTCGATCTCTTGGGAAGCCCACACCGCCATGGCCATCGCCATGAACCGCCTGGGCGCCAAGTCCAACACCGGCGAAGGCGGTGAGGACGGACGTCGCTACCTCCCGATCAAGGGCGGTCAAAAGGCCTCCGACATCGTCGGGGCGAAGTTCGTCGAGGCCGACTACACCTTCAAGGACGGCGACTCCCTGCGCTCCTCGATCAAGCAGGTGGCCTCGGGCCGCTTCGGCGTGACCAGCCACTATCTGGTCAATTCCGACGAGCTGCAGATCAAGATGGCCCAGGGCGCCAAGCCCGGCGAAGGCGGACAGCTGCCCGGCCACAAGGTTGACAAGTGGATCGGTTCGACCCGTCACTCCACTCCGGGCGTGGGCCTCATCTCCCCGCCGCCGCACCACGACATCTATTCGATCGAGGATCTGGCCCAGCTGATCCACGACTTGAAGAACGCCAACCCGGTGGCACGCATCAGCGTGAAACTGGTGGCCGAAGTGGGCGTGGGCACCATCGCCGCGGGCGTCTCCAAGGCGCACGCCGACGTGGTCCTGATCGCCGGCTTTGATGGCGGCACGGGCGCTTCGCCCCAGTCCTCCATCAAGCACGCCGGTCTGCCTTGGGAGCTTGGCCTGGCCGAAGCCCACCAGGTGCTGATGCGCAACGGCCTGCGCGACCGCATCGTCGTCCAGACCGACGGCATGCTGCGCACCGGACGCGACATCGCCATCGCCACCCTGCTGGGTGCCGAGGAGTGGGGCATCGCTACCGGCGCCCTGGTCGTGCTGGGTTGCATCATGATGCGCAAGTGCCACCTGAACACCTGCCCGGTGGGCGTGGCGACCCAGGACAAGGACCTGCGCAAGTTCTTCACCGGCAAGCCCGAGGAGCTGGAGAACTACTTCCGCTTCGTGGCGCAGGACCTGCGCGAGGTCATGGCCCAGCTCGGCTTCAAGACCGTCCAGGAGATGGTCGGACGCACCGACAAGCTCAAGGCCCGCGAAGGCGTCAAGCACTGGAAGGCCGGCACGCTCGATCTCGGTCGCCTGCTGCATTTCGTGGCCCCCTCCAGCTTCAGCCAGAGCCACTGCTGCGTCGGGCAGGAGCACGGCCTGGAGAACGCGCTGGACAACCAGCTCATCGCGCTTGCCAAGCCGGCGCTCGAGAAGGGCGAGAAGGTGTTTGCGAACGTCCAGTTCAAGAACATCAATCGCACCATCGGCACCATGCTGGGCTACGAGATCACCCGCCGCTACGGCGAGGCAGGTCTCCCGGACGACACCATCCACTTCAAGGCCACCGGCACCGCCGGTCAGTCCTTCATGGCCTTTGCCCCCAAGGGCCTGACCGTGGAGCTTGAAGGTGAAGCCAACGACTACGTGGGCAAGGGCCTGTCGGGCGCGAAGATCGTGCTCTACCCGCCGCGCACCTCGGTCTACGACCCGAACGAGAACGTGGTCTTGGGCAACGTGGCCTTCTACGGCGCGACCTCGGGCAAGGCCTTCCTGCTGGGACCTGCCGGCGAGCGCTTCGCCGTCCGCAACTCGGGTGCCGAGGTGGTGGTCGAAGGCGTGGGCGACCACGGCGCAGAATACATGACCGGTGGCAAGGTGGTGGTGCTGGGAAGCATCGGCCGCAACTTCGCCGCGGGCATGTCAGGCGGAACCGCCTACCTGTGGAACGAGGACGGCAAGACGGCCGGTCGCGTGAACCGTGAGATGGTCGATCTCGAGGACGTGGTGGACGAGGCCGACATCGCCTCGCTCAAGGCTCTCATCGAGGAGCACGCCAAGCTCACCGGCTCCAAGCGTGCTGCGCTGATCCTCTCGACCTGGGATGTGCAGTTGCCGAAGTTCATCAAGGTGATGCCGCGCGACTACAAGCGTGCGTTGGCGGAGATGGCGGCGGAAGCCGCCCTGGAAAGGAGCGCGAAGTAATGGGCAAGGAAACCGGTTTCAAGGAATTCGAGCGCAAGACGCCCGGTTACGACTCCGTCGAGAACCGCGTCAAGCATTACAACGAGTTTCTCATCCCGCTCAAGCAGGAAGAGGTCGAGGTCCAGGGCGCACGCTGCATGAACTGCGGCGTTCCCTTCTGCCACAACTCGTGCCCGCTGGGCAACACCATCCCCGAGTTCAACGATCAGGTCTATCGCGGGAAGTGGCAGGCGGCCCTCAAGACGCTGCTGTCCACCAACAACTTCCCCGAGTTCACCGGCAAGATCTGCCCCGCACCCTGCGAGAGCGGTTGCGTGGTGGGACTCATCAAGCCCTCGATCACGATCAAGAACATCGAGCTCTCGATCATCGAGAAGGGCTTCTCCGAAGGTTGGATGACCGCCAAGGTCCCGGCCAACCGCACGGGCAAGAAGGTGGCCGTGATCGGCGCCGGCCCTGCCGGCCTTGCCGCTGCGGACCAGCTCAACAAGGCGGGTCACACCGTCACGGTGCTGGAGCGTGCCAAGGTCAGCGGCGGTCTGCTGCGCCAGGGCATCCCCGACTTCAAGCTCGACAAGAAGATCGTCCAGCGCCGCATCGACCTGATGAAGGCCGAGGGCATCAGCTTCCGCAACGGCGCCCATGTGGGCGTCAACGTGCCCGCCCAGGAGATCTTGGACGAGTTCGACGCGGTCGTGCTGGCCGGTGGTTCCACCAAGCCTCGCGACCTTCCGATCCCTGGCCGCGAAGGTGCAGGCGTGCACCCGGCGATGGACTTCCTGTCCCAGAACAGCTGGCGCGTGCAGGGTGGGGAAGGCAACTTCGACCACCGCGGCAACGAGATCGAAGAGATCCTTGCCAAGGGCAAGAACGTGCTCGTGATCGGCGGCGGAGACACCGGTTCCGACTGCGTGGGCACCTCGATCCGTCAGGGTGCCAAGTCGGTGCTCCAGATCGAGCTCCTCCCGAAGCCCCCCGAGACCCGCACTGAAAAGACCCCTTGGCCCAGCCATCCGGGACCGGGCATGCTCAGCACCTCGACCTCCCAGGCCGAAGGCTGCACCCGCGAGTGGTCGATCGGCTCCAAGGAGATCCTGCGCGACGCGAACGGCAACGTGTGCGGCGTGAAGGCGGTCAAGCTCGACTGGTCCAATGGCAAGCCTGAGGAAATCGCCGGTTCCGAGTTCGTGATCGAGGCCGAGCTGGTCCTGCTGGCCATGGGCTTCCTCTCGCCCGAGCCGACCGTCCTTGAGGCCTTCGGGGTCGAGAAGGACGAGCGCGGCAACTGCAAGTCCACGGGCTATGCGACCACCAAGGAGAAGGTCTTCACCGCCGGTGACATGCGCCGCGGCCAGTCGCTGGTTGTGATCGCCATCTCCGAGGGCCGCGAGTGCGCCCGCGAGGTGGACGCGTTCCTGACCGGCACGCCGTCCCTGCTTGCCTCGCGCGGCAAGTCCAAGAGCGACCTCGTCCTGGGCTGATTCCGACGGTGGGGCTTCACCCTGCCAGTTCGTGGAAGCCGTTCAATCCAAAGCCCTCGATGCCGCAGACCGGCGTCGAGGGCTTTTCCTTTTCCTAGCCTTGCTGCGAGAGTTCGAAGTCGGAGTCTGGATCGAGCCAATGATGGAGAGTTTGGCGCAACTCCTTCAGATCCAACGGCTTTGAGAGATGGCCGTTCATGCCCGCTTGGCGGCACTGCTCCTTTTCCTCGGCAAAGACGTCCGCGCTCAGGGCGATGATGGGGATGTCATGGCGCAAGGCGCCTGATGACGAGCTGCGGATCAAACGGGTTGCGGCGAGTCCGTCCATCACGGGCATCTGGCAGTCCATGAGCACAAGGTCATAGGGTTCCCGGCACAGGGCCTTCACGGCATCCTCGCCATTGGTCACGGAATCGACATGATGACCCAGATTCTGGAGGAGACGGATCACCAGGGTTCGATTGGTGGGATTGTCCTCAGCCAAAAGGATCCTGCCGGTTCGATGCATCGCTTCGAGCGTGTGGCGCGTGACGAGAATCGATTCCTTTCCGTCCCTTGGTCGAGACAGGATCTCCTCAAGACATTCGCGCAGGCGTGATCGGCGCAGGGGCTTTGTGAGGTAGCTCGAGAACCCGGCATCCTTGGCAAGCTTCGCGTCACCGCGCAGTCCCAACGAGGTCATCAAGACCATCTGGGGTGCTCCCAGATCCAGTGCCGAATGAATCTGTGCGCCCAATGCGATTCCGTCGATCCCTCCTTGCATGATCCGTTCGACGATGACGATGTCGAAGGGCTGCTTGACCGCTGCCGCCTCCCGGAGGATGTCCATGGCTTCGTCACTGTCGCGCAGGGAGCTGCACAGCAGACCAAGACCGGTGAGAAGGATGCAGGCTTGCCGGCAATTCCCCAGATTGGGGTCGATGATCAGGACCTTCTTGCCATGGAGAACGGAATGGGGAGGCACGGACTGCGCCTTGGCAAGCGGCGGAAGCTTCTGGATCTCTAGGTTGACGCGAAAGATGGTTCCGACCCCTTCGTAGCTCTCGGCTTGAATGGTTCCTCCCATCAGATGGACCAGGGTGCGGGAGATGGTCAGCCCAAGTCCCGTGCCGCCGAAGCGTCGGGTGGTGGATTGATCGGCCTGCTCGAAAGGTTCGAAGATCCGGACGAGCTTCTCCTGCGGGATGCCGATGCCGGTGTCGCGTACGAGGATCTCCAGCATGCAGGCGTGATCGCTGTCCTGGAGGCTGTTGATCTCCAGGTCGATGGTGCCGTGCTCGGTGAACTTGACGGCGTTGCCCAGGAGATTTGTCAGAATCTGTCTCAATCTTCCGGCATCGCCCTTCAGGCGCGACGGGACGACGGGGCTGACGATCCCGGTGAGTTCCAGGTTCTTCTGCTGGGCCTTCACGGCGATCGAGTCGATGGTCTCCTCGACCAGGGAGCGCAGGTCGAATTCGTGCACGTCGATCTCAAGCTTGCCGGCTTCGATCTTGGAAAGGTCCAGGATGTTGTTGATGAGATCGAGAAGCGTGGTTCCGCTGGAGCGGATGACGTCGGCGAAGCTCTTCTGCTCGCTGTCGAGGGATGTGTTCAAGAGCAGGTCGGCCATGCCCAGGACCCCCGTAAGGGGAGTGCGGATCTCGTGGCTCATGTTGGCCAGGAATTCCGACTTGGCGTTGTTGGCCCGGGTCGCTCGCAGGGCCGTCTCGGCGTCGTGCCGTCTGGACAGTTCGAGCTGCTCCTGCGCGAACTTGCGCGGGGTGATGTCCAGATGGGTGCCGCTCATGCGCAGCGGCTGGCCATGGTGGTCCCATTCGACCACCTTGCCGCGATCGTGGACCCAGACCCAGTGCCCGTCCTTGTGGGCCATCCGGCACTCGAAATCGTAGTGGCTGGATTCCTTCAGGAAATGGGACTTCAGGAGACGGTCGGACTCCGCGAGATCGTCGGGATGGCAGAGTTGGGACCATGTCCGGATCGAGACGGGCATGAGCTCCTCCAGCCGGTAGCCGATGATTCCGGCCCAGCGTTCGTTGAAGGAGACTTCGCCGGTCTGGACGTTCCATTCCCAAGTGCCGGCCTGCATGGCCTCGATGATGTCGGCCAGATGCCGCTTCCCCTTGGCGACATCACGCTTGTGCTTCCATGAAGTGCACAGCGATTGGAGCAGGAGATGGAACTCCTCGTGGGCAAATGGCTTGCGAACGAAGTGAAACGTGTTGCCCAACGTCTTGCGGATCTCGCCGATGGTGTGGTCCGAGAAGGCCGAGCACAGCACGAGCTCGATCTCGGGGTCCATGGCCCGCAGCCGCTTGGCGGCCTCGATGCCGGAGAGTCCCGGCATACGGATGTCCAGGACGGCAAGCGGGCACTTCCGGCCACCGGCAAGCGACTGGGCATACCAAGTGAGCATGTCCTGGGCATCCGGAAAGGCCTTGTGGCGAAGCTCAAGGCCAGGTCCGTCCCGGGTCTCGCCCAGCAGGTCCAGTTCGTCTCCGTCGGTCGAATCCAGGATCTTCCGGTAGAACGAGAGGATGGCCGGATCGTCGTCGACCAGCATGATCATGGCGGGTTCAGTCATGGGAGAACTCGATGGTGATGTGGCAACCTTGGCCCTTTCCGGGACTTGCGACCTGAAGCCGTCCGGAGTGGCTGGAGAGGAAGACGGAGAAGGAATGCAGGCCCAGGCCGTGGCCTCCTGACTTGGTGGTGAAGCCGGCCGTGAGCACCCGGGTGAGTTCGGCCTCGTTCAGGCCGCAGCCGGTGTCGCCAATGACGATGCGGGATCCGTGGGTCGTACGTTCCAGGCTGGCGGACACCGTACCGGTGCCGGAGATCGCTTCCATGGAGTTCTTCACCAGGTTCACCAGCCCGTGGTAGATCTGGTCCTTGTGGTTGGTGATCTCGATCCCCGGTGCGATCTTCCAGGAGAGCTCGATGCCTTGGGAGATGGCCCGTTCGGCAAATTCGTGCCCGATGTGCTCCAGCAGCTCGGAAAGGGAAAATCGGGTCGGGATGAGTTCGTTCTGTCCGTCCAAGAATGCGCTCTGTTGGTGGGCGATGGTCCGGTGGATGCAGTCGCGCACATCCTCGATGTCCTCGGTGGCGCTTCGCAGGCGCGGCACCATGCGGGTGGTCAGGACGGTCTCCAGGTTGTCCAGCATCTTCGGGTCGTTCCCTTCGCGGATGCGCCGGAAGACTTCCGGGAACTGCTCGGTGCTCTTGAGGAGGGTCTGCAGATCCATGATGTCGGAGGCCAGCCGCGTGGTCAAGTTGCCCACATTGTGCAGATAGCCGCTGGCCGATTCGTATTGACCGCGTGCGTAGGCGAGTTCCCCCTCCTTGGCTTGGATCTGGGCGTGGACCTGCGAATCCACCAGTTCCTTGGAGCGGGATTCCAGTTCGCTGGAGAGGGTATTGAAGTTGGTGGTCAGCTGGTCGATCTCGTCGATTCCCTGCATCGGGAATGTTTCGATGGATTCTTGGGTCCCGAGTCGGGAGGTGGCTTGGGCCAGCTGTGTGAGGGGGGTGGCCATCTGGGAGGCCATTTCGCGGGCCTTGCGGCGCAGGTAGAGGAAGAATGTCACATAGAATCCCAGCATCAGCGCGATGACGGCGTACCCGATCTGGTGCGAACGCCTGGAGACCTCGCGGACCGACTGGAACACGTCGGTGGAGCGGGCCATCAGGAAGATCCGCCACCCGGTTTGGGGAATGCGCTTTTGGATCAGGAAGACTTCTTCACCGTTGAGTTCAATGCTCTGGACCGTGTCCTTGTCCTGATACATCCGGCGAAACCGTTGGGAAAGCGAGGAGTCCGGATTGCGGAACAGGTTGTAGTCCTGGGGCTTGAGCTGTTCCTTCTTGACCGCTTCGTTGTAGACATGCCCCTTCAGTTCGTGCAGTCCCAACGCATCCTCCACCTTCGGGGGCATGGCCAGGATCATGCCGCTGTCGTCGGCCAGGAACGCCGAAGCTCCCCACGGGAACTTGAGGGAGAGGAGTCCATTCACGATGTTGGCGATGGTGAGGTCAAGGCCCACGACGCCTTTCAAGTCCCGACCGAGATGGACGGGGGCGACGCACGAGACCATCCAGCCTTGGCCGGCGGGGTCCAGGTAGGCTCCCGTCCAGGCACTGGTGCGCTTGGGGTTGTGGAGGGAATCCGCCATGTAGTAGAAGTTGTAATCGGTCATCTGGAGGGTTGCCGGGTACTGCTCCCAGACCTTCTCGATGTACGGGTACAGCCGGTTGGTGTTGTCCCAGGTGTTGTAGTATGCGGCGGCCACGTTGGGAATCTGGGTGACCATGTGCTTGTAGAGAGGGTCGAGGCTTGCGCTGCGTTCCCCGATCAGGAGCTGACGGGCCGATAACGGAGCGTTGGTGGGATAATAGAGGCTCGACCCGTCCTTGCGGTTGGGCTGGTAGCGGGTGCCGTTGGGTGCGCGGACGACTTGGACAGGTTCGCCCGTCACCACATAGTTCTGTGGTGCAGTCTCCAGCCGTTGGTGTTCTTCCGCAAAGAACCGGGTGGCGGCGGCCACGCGGGAAAGGCTGGCGTCGATGATCTCGGCGCGATTCTCGGCCAGAAAGGGCAGGGCTGTGGTCAGTTCCTTGCGCAGGGTGTTGGCCGTGCGGTTGGTGTTCCATGCGTTCACGAGGAAGTAGGTGATCACAAGAAGCAGTTCGATGGTGAGCACGGGAATGAGCGCGCTGCGCAGGTAGTTCCTGAACACCAACGTCGAAAGCGACCTGCTCTGCGCCATGAAGGACCTCCCCGGATGGATTGCGCGTGGTTCTAGACTACCACATCCGGGAAGCGGGGCGCAAGGGGTGTCAGGCGCGGTGGTAGGGCAGTCCCAGCAAAATGGTGTGCGCCCGGTAGAGCTGCTCCAGCAGGATCACCCGCGCCAGCGTATGGGGAAGGGTCACGGGACCAAGACTCACCTTCCAGCGGGCCTTCTTGACGATGTCGGGATGGAGTCCATCGGCCGACCCGATGACAAGGCCCACATTGGTTCCCTCGCGTCGCCATGTCTCAAGCTCCTGGGCCCATTGTTCCGTGCTCCAAGGCTTGCCTTCCACGCACAGCGACAGGATCTGAAACCCGTCGAGCTTGTCCAAGGCCATGTCGCGCTCCCGAGCCAAGGCATCGGATCCTTTGCTCTCGGCCAGTTCGATGCCCTCGAAACGGCATTGCCGCTCCAGTCGGCCTTGATAGTCGTCCAAGGCCGGTTCCAAGGTACGGGGAGCGGGCTTTCCAAACCAGACCATTCGCAATCGCATGGGGCGCAATGCTAGTTTTCCGTTTCACGCTGGCGGGATGGCTTTCCTGCAAGCGATCCACCTGCGCATGAAAGCCCTGCCATGGCCCATCCCGCTTCGTCCTCCGACACCTCCGGACATCGTTCCCGGCTGCGCGAACGCGTGTTGCAAGGCGGCATCGATTCGATGCCCGATTACGAACTTCTTGAGCTGCTGCTGAGCTACGCCATTCCCCGTGGCGACACGAAGCCCTTGGCCAAGCGGCTCCTTGCCTCCACGACTCTTGGAGGCCTGCTGTTGCGCGATCCGCAGGAGCTGGAACTGCAGGAAGGCTTGGGGCCTCATTCCATTTCCCTTCTGGTGCTGGTGCGTCGGTTGCATCAGGAGCTGGTGCTTGAGACGCAGGGGCGTTTGGAATTCCTGTTCCAGCCGGCCGAGGCCGTCCCTTGGCTGCGCTCGGTCATCGGCCTTGCGGAGGAGGAGCGCTTCGCGGCGATCTACCTCGACCAAGGGCGCCGCATCCTGGGGCGCGAGGTGTTCGATGCGGGATCTCGAACTCGTACCGTGCTCTATCCGCGCAGGCTTTTCGAGCAGGCGCTGCGTCACAAGGCCACCGGGATCGTGCTGGCCCACAACCATCCGGGCGGATCGCGCCAGGCATCGGCCGCCGACCGCAACCTGACCCAATCGATCGCGCGTCTGGGCGAGGGGCTGGAGATCGAACTGGTGGACCACCTCATCGTGACCCGCGACGGTCATTCGAGCTTCCGGGAGCAGGGTCTTCTTTGACGGGATCCACACTCTGACAATTCCTGTCAAATAAAGGGCGCCTCCCCCGAGGCGGGGGCCGGGCTGCCTGCCAAGCCTCGGCTGCGCCGGGGTCTTTGGCCTTGCGGCCGGCATCCCTGCCGCGGTGGATCGTTCTTGGGCTGCGCCCGGGCTTGAGCAGGTCATGGAACGACTCCCTCCGAAACCACGACATGTGGAGATCACGCTCGAAGGGTGGGAGCGGTACGGAACTTGTCAAAACTGTTTCTCTTTGAAACTGTTGCTCTGGACCTCCGGCCCAGACCCGGCCCAGGGCCACTGGCGGCCCTGGGAACCGCCACCCAGGGATGGCATCCCTGGGGACCCTGCATTTTCGCAGCCACTGTGCGCATCGTGCCACCACTCGCGATCAGCAACCTCGTGACGGAACCGGCCGCAGCCGTGCCCCACGCGATCAGGATCGCAACATGGGGCCCCATGCATGGGGAGTGCGAGGCTCTCGGGCTTCGCCCTCGTTTCGCAATGGCTCATCTCTGAAA
>JBDKGV010000122.1:0-10114 GCA_039798005.1 Fibrobacterota bacterium | reverse complement strand
CGCCCACCTGAACAAGTTCGCCAAGTACATGAAGGACAACGGCGTGCCCTTGAGCGCGATCTCGATCGCCAACGAGCCCGATTGGGGCTTCGACTGGACGTGGTGGAGCGCCGATGAGATCTACAACTTCACGAAGAACAACGCCTCGGTCCTGCGTGCCAACGGCAACAAGGTCATCACGGCCGAATCGTTCGCCTACAGCAAGTCGTACTATGACAAGGTCTTGAACGATGCGTCGGCCCTGAAGAACGTGGACATCATCGGCGCGCACTTCTACGCCAGCGATGCAAAGACCGCCAATTCCTTCTTCCAGTATCCTCTGGCCGACGGCAAGGGCAAGGAACGTTGGATGACGGAGCATTACACGGATTCCAAGGGTGATGCCAACTTGTGGAAGGGCTACATCCAGACCTCGAGCCAGGAGGCGCCTCAAGTGGTGTGGGACACGGTCCGCGCCTACGATGTGGGCTATGAGATCCATCGCGCCCTCGTGGAAGGGCAGTTCAACCTCTATACCTGGTGGTACATCCGTCGCGACTACGGCCCCATCAAGAACTCCGATGGAAAAGTGAGCAAGCGCGGTTACACCATGGCGCAGTTCGCGAAGTTCGTCCGTCCCGGTGCCGTGCGCGTGGACGCCACCAAGGAACCGATCACCAAGGTGAACGTCTCGGCGTTCAAGAAGAACGACAGCGTGGTGATCGTCGTGGTCAATCGCAACGTCGCGAAGACCCTCAACATCTCCGTGCCCGGGGGAGGCACCATCACGACGTGGAAGAAGTACACCACGTCGGCGACCAAGAACGTGCAGGATGACGGCAACGTGGCGGCCATCAACGGCTCGTTCTCGACCTCCTTCGACCAGGAGAGCATCACGACCTTGGTCGGGGTGATCAAGTCGCTTGGAATTGGAGAGGCGAATTCCGCAAGCCGTGAGGTGCAGCCGGATCCATTTCAACAGAATGGATTCAAGGTCGAACTGGACGCCCCCTTCCAGTACCGCATCACCAACACCATGGGTGCCCAGGTGGAGTCGGGGCGTGGCCAAGGCATGGTGACGGTGGGGAATCGCCTGAATCCCGGCGTGTACTTGATCGATGTCCAAAGCCCTGTCGGCAATTTCGGGCGCAAGATCCTCAAGAACTGAAATCCCAGGCGGGCATGACCGGACAAGGTTTGGTCACCCAAAAGGTCGAGGTGGGATTGCCGTAACATCGGGTGGAGACGGCTTTGTCAATCGACCAATGAGGACCGTCACAAACCGCAAACAATCCCTGGAACGGCTGGTCATCTTATGGATGATCAGCTGTTTTCATTTCAGGGGGATGACACCAATGCGCACCATGGCAACCGTTGCAAAGATCCTTCTTGTCGCCGGACTTGTTTCGGCAAGCTGGGCTGGAGTGGCCGCCGCCGTTTCCAATCCGTTCCTCTTCGCGGACATCCCCGATCCCTCCATCGTCCGGGTCGGGAGCAACTACTACATGAGCCACACGACCATGCACATGGCCCCGGGCGTGCCCATCATGAAGTCCTCTGATCTGGCCAACTGGAAGACCGTCGGATACTGCTATTCGACCTTGGCAAGCAACGACAACATGAACCTGGCCAACGGCAAGAACGCCTACGGCAAAGGATCGTGGGCCGCCAGCATCCGCCACAAGGACGGCACCTTTCATGTATTGGTGCCCTCGTATACCACGGGCAAGACGCATCTCTACTCCGCCATCGATGTCGAGAAGGGCCCATGGAAGGAAGTGCAGTTTCCGTTCTACCACGACCCGTCGCTTCATCTGGACGAGGATGGGCGCAATTTCGTCGTGTACGGCACGGGGGACATCAAGCTGGTCCAGCTCAACGCCTCCCTTTCCGCGGTCCAATCCGGTGGTCTCAACAAGACGCTCATCACGGCGGCTTCGATCAAGACCTTGCTGGGTGTCGCCAGTCCAATTCTGGTGGCCGAAGGCGCACACATCGAGAAGATCAACGGCTACTACTACATCTTCCTGATCTGCTGGCCCAACGCCAGCGGCTACGATGGCCGCACGGAGCTGGTCTACCGATCCAAGACCCTCGACGGCACGTACGAGGGCAAGGTGGCCCACTCCAGCCGTGGAGTCGCCCAGGGATCGGTGGTGCAGGACCCGAACGGCAACTGGTGGGGGTACCTCTTCCAAGACAACGGGTCGGTGGGTCGCAGCCCTTGGATCATGCCGGTGACATGGTCGAACTCCTGGCCCTCCTTCAACGGGGGCACATCGCCTCTGTCGGTGAACATGAACGTCAATTCCTCAAACGGGACCGGAGTGGTGACCTCCGACGACTTCGCATCGACCACTCCGAAGCTTGAGTGGCAATGGAACCACAATCCCGACAACGCGAATTGGTCACTGACCCAGCGTCCGGGCTGGTACCGGATCAAGACGGGGCGGGTGGATGCCCAGGTTGTGAACGCACGCAATACCTACACCCAAAGATCCTTTGGACCCAAATCCTCAGGGCGGACCGTCGTTGATGTGGCGGGGCTCAAGGACGGGGATGTCGCGGGGCTGGTGGCCCTGCAGTACGATTACGGCTACGTGGGTGTGAAGAAGTCCGGAACGAGCCGTTCGGTGGTGATGGTCAAGGCGGCCAACGCGACGCCCACCGAAGTGGCGACCGTGGCCATCAACCAGGACCGCGTGTATTTGCGCATCGACATGGATTTCACCAACCGCACCGACAAGGCGACCTTCTGGTACAGCCTCGACAGCACCAACTGGAAGCAGATCGGCAACACCCTTCAGATGTCGTACAAGCTTGAGCACTTCATGGGCTACCGCTTCGGCTTGTTCAATTACGCGACCAAGGCCGCTGGCGGTGTGGCGGATTTTGACTGGTTCCAAATCGGAGCGACGGCATCGGAGGCGATCGACATCTATCCGAAGTTGCCGCCTTCGCTTGCCGTTCCCGCGGCCAAGGGACCGAATCCCGACCGGCTCTCCGTCCGGTTCGGAGCCAGCTCGTCCAACCTGGAGATCGGTTGCAGCGCTTTGGCGGCTGGACGCCTGGACATTGCGCTCTACGACGGCATGGGCCGGGTCGCTGCTCATGTCACGGAAAATCGGACCGCTGCGGGATCCTTGTCCATCGCCCTGCCGGTGGGGCACTTGCGCGAAGGGCGCTACGTGTTGACCGCACGCCTGGACGGGAAGATCATGGATTCCCGCAGCGTCGTATTGGTGCACTGAAAGCACGCGAGATGAGTCCAACAGTTGCAGAGCCCATGCCGTGCGTCGAAACGGAGTCGAATCGAGCCTTGCGGATCGAGGACTTCAAGGATTATCGATCCTTCCTGTTCGAGAGCTTCCAACGGCGCAAGCGGGACAATCCTCGGTACTCGTACCGTTTGCTTGCCGGCAAACTTGCGCTGGACGTCGCTCATGTCCACCGCATCTTGAACGGCAGGAATCATCTCTCCAGCGAGGCGGCGCACAGAATGGCCTCGGTCCTTGCCTTGGATGAGAAGGCCGCAAGACATCTGATCGATCTGGTCGGCTCGACCCGCCATCGTTCGGCGGCGGGACCGGGTTGCAGGAGTGGGGGATCCCCGGGGTAGGGAATGGCCTTGGCCATCCCGGAGTACACGGCGGCGCTGCCGGCCAAAGTGCACCGGTCCAGGATTTCATGGGGCCATCCCGGGAAATGCATGGTAGGATTTGATTTCGCCGGACCTTGCCATGGTGGCAGGTTTCTGTGATCGAGCATCCGCCATGCACAACCCTCTCGACGAATCGCTCCGGCGCACCTATGCCGATCACGACCATCTGACGCGTCAGAAGGCGATCGCCTTGGCGTGGACCAGCCTGGTCGGGTTTCCGCTTGTGCTGTGGATCCTGATCTCCGACCTGTTCACCGGATCGGCATCGGCTGGATTCTACCTGCTTTCGGTCGGACCGATGCTTGCCGTCATGGCCTTGGCGTTTCTCCTGATCTGGAAGGGATCGTACCTGCGTTCGGTGCACGTCCTTTTCAGCTTGGCCATCGGGGTGCATCTGCTGGCCGGTGCCTTGGTGGTGCAGGAGGGGATGCTCAGGACCTTCTTCCAAGGGTATGCGACCTACGGGTATGCGCTCCTGCTCGCGGCGGCCGTCTTCGTCCGGCGACGCATCTTCCACGCGCTTGCCTTGGCCGAGATCGCCTCGCTTCCGCTGTTCGGATATCTTCTGGCGCCGGAGTTCTCCCGACCGGAGTTCATCGACGTCTATGAGCGCAACCTTTTCGACGGAATGCTCTCGCGGGTGATGGTGTGGGCGATCGCCTGGGGATTCGTCTCGATCGTGGACCGGGCCCTGGGGCGGGTGCAGCGGGAACTGGAGATCAACCAAGGGTTGCGTGAGAATCTGGAGACGATGGTCGAGGAGAGGACCCGGGAACTGGTTTCGGCCCGCCATGAGGCCGAAGGGGCCAATCGGGCCAAGAGTGCGTTCCTGGCCAATGTCAGCCATGAGATCCGCACCCCCATCCACGGGATCCTGGGCATGACCGACCTGCTTCTCGAGGAGGAGCTTGACCCCGCCAAGGTCGAAAGGATTCGATTGGTCGCCAATTCCGGAGAGCATCTGCTTCGGTTGATCCAGGACATCCTCGACTGTTCGCGCATCGAAGCCGGCGGCATGGAACTGCATCCGGTCCCGCTTGGGCTGTCACCGTTCCTGAAAGGTGTCGTCGATTCCTTGGACGTCCTTGCACGGGCCAAGGGGAATTCCCTCACCTTGACCGTTCGGGAAGACCTGCCAAGCCATCTTCTGGCGGATGGCCTGCGCTTGCGACAGATCCTGACCAATCTCCTTGCCAATGCGATCAAGTTCACCAAGGACGGCCAGGTGGATCTGGAGGCCCGGTTTGATGCGGTTGCCGGTGAGATCGTCCTTGCGGTCCGCGACACGGGCATCGGGATGGAAGCCGATGTCCTGGGGCGCATCTTCGAGCGGTTCCGGCAGGCCGATGAGAGCATCGTCCACGTTTACGGGGGGACGGGCCTCGGGTTGTCCATCTGCCGCAACCTGGTCGAGGCGATGGGTGGGCGCATCGATGTGGAAAGCCAACCGGGGAAGGGGTCCTGCTTCACGGCAAGACTTCCCTTGCCCCCTTGCGAGGCGCCGGCAGACCCGGTCGAGAGTCGTGCTGGCGTGGCCTCCGCTCCCGAAGCGGGTCGAAGCGACAGCCGTCGGATATTGGTCGTGGACGACAATGAGACCAACCGCATGATCGCAGGAGCCATTCTTGGCAAATACGGTTGTGAAGTGGAATTGGCCGAGGACGGATCGAGTGCCCTTGAACTCTTGGAACAGCGCTCCTTTGACTTGGTTCTGCTCGATTGTCACTTGCCGGGGATGAGCGGGATGGACGCGACGCGAAGGATGCGGGAGTGGGGTGCTGGTGGCACGCCAAGGCAACAGGACGCCGCCAAGCTTCCCGTGATCGCCCTCACGGCAAGTCTTCACGAGGAGATCGATCACCAGTGCATGGACGCCGGCATGGATGCCGTCCTGCAGAAGCCGTATCAGTCCAAGGAACTGCGGGAAATCGTGGACCACTGGTGCGGGCGGACCCATCCATAGTCGGGTTTCCCTCCCGTTCGATCCGATCGGAAACTATTCTTCAGAGGATGCCTGAAGACGTTCCAAAGCCCGGACGCGAACCATCCGCCCTTGAGAAGGGGATGCACAGCCTCGATCAGCTCATGGTCTGGATCGGGGAGTGGATTCAAGGCGGAATCTCCGTGGTCCTGGACTATGTCCTGTTCAACCTGCGCACGCTCAAGACGCTGCCCCTTGTGTTCAAGAACATCCATCTGACCTTGGAACAGACCTATTCGATCGGGATCTCGTCGATCCCCCTGGTGGCCACCACCAACCTGTTCACGGGAGCCGTGACCGCTTGGCAGGCGGGGTACCTCTTTGCCGACATCATCCCCATCAGCTTCGTGGGCGTGGCCGTCGGAAAGTCGGTCATCCTTGAGCTTGGTCCGGTGTTGACGGCCCTTGTGGTCGCGGGCCGAACCGGTGCGGGCATGACCTCCGAACTCGGTTCGATGGCCGTGACCGAACAGCTCGATGCGATGGACGTGCTGGGTCTTGACCGCTACCGGTTCCTCGTTGCGCCGCGCATGATCGCAAGCATGGTGATGATGCCGGTGCTGACCATCATCTCCGCCTTCGTGGCCTTGATGGGGGCGCTGGGCATGAGCCTCATGTTCAAGGAGATGGAACCGGGCATCTTCTGGAAGGGCGTGCGCCTCTTCTACAACGACCGCGACGTATGGATGTCGATGTTCAAGTCCGTGCTCTTCGGATTCATCCTTTCTTCTTACGGATGCTTCTCGGGATGCCGTGCCCGCAACGGTGCGGAAGGCGTGGGGCGTGCCATCGAACATTCGGTGCAGGCTTCAGCAGTGACCATCTTGATCACCAACTTCCTGGTCGGCTACTTCATTCTTCGCTCCTGAGGAGTCTCCTCCCGATGACCGCACGACTTCCCCGCATGCTGCTTGCCTTGGTTCTCCTGATGGGGACCCTGGGGTTTGCCGACACCTTGGCGCCTCCCCCCCAGGTGTCTGTGGACAGCGCCATGACCGCGAAGTTCGAGGCCTTGGGCAAGCGGATCGACGCCGAAAGCGGTCAGACCAAGCAAGGAGCCGTGGACGGGCGGACCTTGGGGATGCTGGTCGTCCAGATCCTGCTCGCCCTGTCGGTCGTGACCGGCTTGGGCTTCGGAGCGCTCTTTGCCTGGACCAGGCTCCGGCGGCGTACCGGCAAGGCGCAGTCGGGGGTGGTGGACGTCTTGGAAACGCGGACATTGGCCCCCGGGCGCAGTCTGCACCTCATTCGTCTGCACAACCGCGTGGTCGCCGTGGTGACCACGGCCCAAGGCGCGGCGACCGTGACGGAGTTTCGCGACAACGAGGCGGCGGAGATCATCGCCGAGCTTGGTGCAGGATCGGTGTCCACCCGTGATTTCAGCGTGGCCCTGGACACCTTGCTCGATCGCTTCCGCAAGCCGGGAGGCCAAGGATGATGCGCCTCATCCGGTTTTCACCGGTGCTGATGCTTGCCGGAAACGCCGTGTCCCAGATCGTGCCCAAGATCACCGTGGGTGTGGATCAGGCCAATACTCCGCAGGAAGGGTCCGTGGCGATGCAGGTGGTGTTCCTGCTCACCATCCTCTCGCTGGCCCCGGCCATCCTTCTGATGATGACCCCGTTCACGCGCATCGTGACGGTGATGGGCTTTCTCAAAAAGGCTCTGGGTACGCAGACCACTCCGCCCAATCAGGTCATCGTGGGGCTGTCGTTGTTTCTCACATGGTTTGTCATGCAGCCTCAGCTCAAGGAGATGAATGATCTTGCCTTGCAGCCGTACCTGGCGCAGGAGATCGGGTGGAAGGAGGGGGCGGAGCGGGCCATGAAGCCCATGCGGGCCTTCATGTTCCGCCAGACCGGCGAGAATGAACTGGCCACCATGGTCAAGATCTCCAAGACCCCCAGGCCCCGCACGGTGGACGACATTCCCAATGCCGTGCTCATTCCGTCGTACATGATCTCGGAGCTCAAGACGGCCTTCCTCATCGGGTTCCTCATCTACCTGCCGTTTTTGGTGATCGACATGGTGGTGGCCTCGATCCTGATGGCCTTGGGCATGATGATGCTGCCGCCGGTGATGGTGAGCTTGCCGCTCAAGCTGATCCTGTTCGTCTCGGTGGACGGATGGAACCTCGTCACGCACGGTGTCGTGCAGAGCTTTCGGTAAGGAGGCGCCATGACCGATGCGTCCATCGTCGATCTCATCCGTCAGACCTTGTGGGTTTCCCTGCTCCTGTGCGCCCCGGTGCTGGCATCCACCTTGATCATCGGACTTCTGGTTTCCGTCGTGCAGGCGGCGACCCAGATCAATGAGATGACCCTGACCTTCCTTCCCAAGCTTGTGATCTCCGGGATCGTGCTGGTGCTGGTGTTCCCGTGGATGATCCACCTCTTCCGCGACTACTTCACGCACATGATCGACCTCATGGGGGAAGTCAAGCCGTGAGGCCTTTGAGGGACGCCCGGTGAGTCCGCCCGTGGTGCGTCACCGGGCGATGGCATGAACAACCTGCCCGATCTTGCCAGCCTGTTCTCGGGGAAGATCCAGATCTTCGTCCTGGTGCTGGCGCGCATCACCGCCATGATGTCGCTCCTGCCGCTCTTCGGATCCTTGGCCGTCCCCGTCCGGGTTCGCCCCGTCTTCTCGGTGCTGCTCGCCTTCCTGCTCTTTCCGCTGCTTCCGCACCGGGAATGGGCGCTGCCCACCGGCGTGCCCGCCTACATGCTCCTGGTGCTGCGCGAGGTCCTTTTGGGCGTGATCACGGGGTATGTCCTGTCGCTTTCCTTCACGGCGCTGGAGACCGCGGGTTCCCTGATCGATTCCGCCGCCGGCTTTGCCATGGTGGAGCTCTTCGACCCCATGACGGGAGCGCCTGCCGCGCTCTTCGGACAATTCCTGTCCATCTGCGCCTCGGTGGTCTTCGTGCTGGCGGGAGGTCACCTGCACCTGCTCCAGATCCTGGCCGATTCCTTTCGCATCGCCCCGCTCGGGGAGGTGCATCTGGAAGCCGCCGCCTTGGTGCCCCAGATCACCCAGGTCCTGGTGGCCTCCTTCCTGATCGGGTTGCAACTGGCCGGGGCGGTGCTGATGTCGCTCTTCCTGTTGACCCTCGTGCTTGCCGTCGTCGCGCGCGTCATGCCGTCCATGAACGTGTGGGTCCTGTCCATGCCGTTGCAGATCGTGCTGGCCTGCGTGGTGACCTCGCTTTCGCTGCCGTGGATCCTGGCGGGGTTCCGCGGTTGGCATGAACATCTGGTGACCACTTCGATCGCCCTCCTTGGCAAGATGCACTGAGGCATGGACGAAGACGAGAAGACCGAGGAACCTACCAGCAAGCGCATGGACGAAGCGCGGGAAAAGGGCCAGCTTCCCAAGAGCCAGGACCTGCTCCAGGCCACGACCTTGCTATTTGGCGTGCTTGCACTCTGGATCACCGGGGTGGGATTCATTGAGAACATGAAGAGCCTGATGGTGCGGACCTTCCGCGCCATTCCGACCTGGACCGTCTCGGATGAGAACCTCACGACCGGCCTTGCCTTCGGCCTCCTTGAGATGCTCCTCATCATGCTGCCTGTCCTGCTTGCCATCATCGGGTCGGCGGTGGCTGTCACTCTGGCGATGGTTGGTTTTGTGTGGACTTCGAAGCTCTTTGACCCGGACTTCGCCTCGATCTTCAGTCTGGATCGCTTCGCGCAACTGGTCAGCAAGCGCGCCTTCGTCGAACTTCTCAAGGGCGTGGCCAAGATCGTGGTGGTGGCGTGGGTGGCCTGGCTCTCGGTGCAGAAGAGCATTCCCGAGTTCGCCAGCATGGCCGCTTGGCCTTTTCTTTCCCAGGTGACCTTTACGATCGGGGTGGCTTTCTGGGCGGTGGTCAAGATGGCGATCGTGCTCATGTTGGTTGGACTGGCCGATTTCTTCTGGCAAAAGCATGAGAACCACAAGAAGCTGAAGATGACCAAGCAGGAGGTGAAGGACGAGGCGCGTCAGTCCGAAGGCGACCCTCAGGTGCGCAACAAGCGTCGGCGCATGCGTGCCGAGATGCACAAGCGCTTCTCCATCGGCGAGGTCCCCAAGGCCACCGTGGTGATCACCAACCCCACGCACTTCTCGGTTGCACTGCGTTTCGTGCAGGGCGTGGATGCCGCGCCGGTCGTGGTGGCCAAGGGCGCTGACCACTTGGCCTTTCGGATTCGTGAAATCGCCCGCGAATCGGGCGTTCCCCTCGTGGAAAATCCCCCCGTGGCCCGGGCCCTCTTTGCCCGTTCTGAACCGGGCGATGCGATCCCGGCCGAGCTCTACGCCGCCGTGGCGGAAGTCCTTGCCTTCGTGATGCGCGCCCGCGGCTGATTCGTCGCCTTGGAGCGGCAGGTCGCACTCCCCCTGCCCGGTTCCATCTCCTTGAACATGAGGCTCATGCCCAACGCCCCCATCAAGGCCACGAAGGCGGAGATGATGGTCAACACCGGCATCATCACCATGCTTGCGATCAT
>JBDKGV010000121.1:0-10320 GCA_039798005.1 Fibrobacterota bacterium | reverse complement strand
CGCACGACCCCGAGATCCTCGGGAGGCCGTTCGACCACGGCCACTCCGTCGATCCGGCGGCGCAGGTATCCGATGCGACGATCGATCTCACGCAGGCGCTTCTTGCCGTAGATGTACTCGGCATTTTCGGAGCGATCGCCTTGGGCGGCGGCGAAGGCGACCTCATCGCAGACCCGAGGCCGTTCGACGTCGATGAGCTGGTCGTGTTCGGCGCGCAAGGCCGCAAAGCCGTCTTTGCTGATAGGAGTCTTGTTCATGAGGGAGTTCGGCAAGTTAACTTCGCAAGGGATGAACGACAGCATCCATTCGAATCCTTCGACCGGACAACCGCCAGCGCCCGCGGAGCGCCCGCAGATCATCCTGCCCGAGAGCGACGAGGATCTGCTGGACGAATGCGAAGTCGACACGTTCCGCTCTTCCGGCCCGGGCGGGCAGAACGTCAACAAGACGGAAAGCGCCGTCCGGCTGCGTCACCTGCCCAGCGGCATCGTGGTCCAGAGCCAGGAGGAGCGCTCCCAGCTCATCAACAAGCAGCATTGCCTGACCAAGCTGCGCGCCCGGGTCGCCGCCTTGAATTTCCGGCCCAAGCCCCGCAAGGCGACCAAGCTCTCCAAGGGTGCCAAACGACGGCATCGCGTGGCCAAGACCCAGCATTCCCAGAAGAAGCAAGTGCGGCAGGCGAGGAACTTCGGGGAGGATTAACCGCCGGGAAAGCTCGATTTGATCTGGATCTTCTCCGGATCTCCCCAAAGCTGACGGTGGTTCAAGCGACCCAGCAGATGCTTGTCTCGAGGCAGGATCGCCTCGATGGCAAACTGGGGATCGGACGGATCACGCGATGGATTGATGGGCAGGAATTGGCCCGAGGGACTGGTCAAGGACTTGATCATCGGATAGCGAGGGTTGGGGCCGGGCCTCAATACGATCGCGGTTTCGCCACACGCAAGCTTGACGAGACTTCCCGGCGGATAGATCCCCAACACGCTCACGAAGCGACCCGTGATGCCGGCATCGACTTCAGCTCCCCGCTTGGCGAAGATTTCCTGAAGCGCACCGGTTCCTTGGATGGCATCGCGATGCCCGCGCACCTTGGTCATGGCCGAATAGATGTCGGCGATCGCCAAGATCCTGGCCCAGGGATGAATGCCATCGGAAAGGGTTCCTTCCGGGTAGCCACTGCCGTCCAACCGTTCATGGTGCTGCTCGACAGCCGAAAGCCAAGGGGGATCGGAAATGCCTGCAGCCTCCAAAAGATGGCGACTCACCCGCGGATGCCACTGGACCTGACGGCGCTGGATGGGATCGAGCCCTCCCCGGTTGAGATCGAGGATCTCCTGCAAGCCCACGAAACCGATATCTCGTGTCAAGGCGGCCCCGAGCAGGCGCTTGCGATCGGGTTCACTCTCGCCCATGGCCCGTGCCACCAGCTCACACAAGCTCGCCGAATGCAGGGCATGCAGCAGCCCGTAATGGGCCCCTTCAAAGAGCTCCAGCGAGGCTTGGTACCCTTCGGCATCTTGGCTCAGTGCCAATTGCACCCCACCGGCGATCTCCAAGAGCGAAGACCACACCCCTTCGGGCTTGCCCCCCAAGAGCGAGACGAAGCACTGATCAAGCGCCATCAGATGGCGTTCGGAGGCGGCAAAGAAGCGCGAGCGCGAATTGAGCCGCAGACCCGGCGCACGGTCCTTGCGGTTCCACGAACACTCCAAGGCAAGAAGACCCGCGGGAATGTCCTCCTGACGAAACCAGCCATCCTCCAGCAACCGATCCACGGCATCCTGCAGAAGGATCGTACCGGCACGCACGACGATCTCACCCGAGGAATCACAGGCGTTGCGATCCAGAACCAAGCCGGCACGCAGGGTTTGTGATGGGATCCGTGACAACTTCATTCTTCCCATTATGCAATAAGCGAACCCGGAACGCTGTGGGCTTGTTACCATTTTCTGACGTGACTTGGGAAACTGTGACTTGCTTTTTGCATCGATCACCTTGTATAATCTTACCATAATCTCTTACCGGAGGAACTCACCATGAAAAGAATACTGCTCTTCTTGGCCACCAACATCGCGGTGATGCTTGCTCTGTCGGTGGCATGGTCCGTCCTGTCCGCCTTCGTTCCTGCACTGCGCGGCACCGGACTCCTGCCCCTCTTGCTCATGTGCCTGTTCTGGGGCATGGCCGGTTCCTTCATTTCGCTCCAGATGTCCCGCTGGATGGCCAAATGGAGCATGGGAATCAAGCTGCTCAACGGCGCCACCGGCGATGCCACGCTGGACTGGGTTCACGAGACCACCGTGCGACTGGCCCGCCAAGCGGGATTGCCTGAACCCGAAGTGGGCTACTACGAGAGCGAAGAGGTCAACGCCTTCGCGACCGGCCCTTCCAAGAGCCGCTCCTTGGTTGCCGTGTCCACCGGCATCATGCGCACCATGAATCGCCAGGAGCTCGAAGGCGTGCTTGCCCACGAGGTTTCGCACATCGGCAACGGCGACATGGTCACCATGACGCTCATCCAAGGCGTGGTCAACGCCTTCGTGATGTTCTTCGCCCGCATCATCGCCTGGGGCCTTCGCAGCTCCATGCGCGACGAGGATGGTCGGGAAAGCCCGATCGCCGGCATCGTCGAGTTCGCGACCATCATCATCTTGCAGATCGTCTTCGGCATCCTGGGTTCGATGATCACCGCCTGGTTCTCCCGCAAGCGCGAATACCGCGCGGACGCCGGTGCCGCCGCCCTTTCCGGGCGCGAGAAGATGATCGCCGCCCTTCGCAAGCTCCAGACCTACCACGACGCGGTGGACACCAGCGAGAAGTCCTTCGCGACGCTCAAGATCGCAGGCAAGCAGGGGTGGATGGCCTTCTTCTCCACCCACCCCGATCTCTCCGATCGCATCGCCGCCTTGGAGGAGAATCGCCGCTGAGCCTTGCGCCCGGTGCATTGATCAAAAAAGCCCATCGCGATCGCGGTGGGCTTTTTCATTGCGTTCCTTTCTTCGAGTCTCCTCTCGAAGCTTGCTTCGTGGCCTTTCGCCCGACATCGCCGGCAAGACGCCCCTCGCCACACGGCTGCGAGGCGACTCGTTGGTCCGAAAACCTCAGGAGGGCGAGCCGACCATCTCCGCCGCGACGATGGATCCGGGTCCACGCGCCAAGGCCTCCTTGAGCGCCTCCTCGGCTTGATGGAGCAGGAGCCAAGAATCCAGCTCATCGCTGTCGGCGGTGGCCGATCCGATGCAGATCCCACCGGAAAAGAATCCTGCACTGGTGCGGTACAACGTACGGGAGATCACGGAACGGATTCCATGCGCCAAGGCACCCAAGGATTCCTGCGACAGGCTCGGGCAGATCCCCAGGTAGCAGTTTCCTTTCCAGCGGATCAATTGATCGTCGTCACGCAGCACCCCATGAATCCGCTGGACCCATTCCCGCAAAATCTCCTCCATGACTTCAGGTCCGTATTGGACCGTCACGGCATTGAGTCCCTCGGGCTCGCAAAGGAAGATCGAAAGTTCCTTCTCGGCACCCACGGAATCCAGTTCGGCGTCCAGAAACCGCAAGGCCGCGCGCCGTGCCACGGCATCGGCATGGGCATCCTCCTCGGGAACAACGGCCGGGACATCGATCTGGAGTGGTGATCCGTAAAAGCGCAACCCCGATTCGATGTGATTGGCAAGCTTCTGGGGATCCACCGGCTTGACGAGGTACTGGTGAGCCTCGTCAAGGGCTTCCACCGCATCCTTGGCGGCCTTGCGGGAGGTCAGGAGAATGCAGTAATGGAAACCCTTGCCATGCCAAGCATCGTTGCGCACTTGATGACAGAGCTCCACGCCACTCATCTCGGGCATCATCCAGTCGGTGACAAGAAGGGCGCCCGGATGCTTGCGCAATTCGATGAGCACATCCGAAGGATCCTGGAAAAATCGGGTTTCCCAAGGCACTTCCATCTGGAGGAACGCCTGCTCGATCACGGCAAGCTGAACCGGATCATCATCCACTATCAAGACCAACGATCGACCATTCTGCATGACCATGCCTCCTTTATGCGCAATGTCTGTTTCGCCTCCAGTGTGCCACTGTTTTGCGAAAAAGTCCATCGCCAAAAGCGAACGATCTTGACCGGGGATGGCCCGAAGGGAGTCTCAATCGGACTCGGATCGGTCTCCTGATCCGTCGATCCCCTGCTGCTTGAGCCAAGCGCGCGTTTTGCCAGTGTGGCGAAAGTTGGATTTCGAGACTTGAGCGTACCAGTCCTTGAGGATCTGATGCGATGGCCCTTGAACGGGTCGAGCAGCCGCACTCTTCCAAGCGTCGCGAAATGCATCGACGGCTTGGCCATTTTCGAAAGCAGGCGTATTGTCCTCTCCCACCAGGAGCATGCGCAAACAGGCCGCCGCACGCCCCTTGGCCGCAGCGGCAAGGGGGCTTGCAGGGTACGCACTGGCAAGACTGTCCCAGGACACCATCCGGGCCGCGAGATCGACGATGGGAATGACGATCCCGGCATCCTTGTCGGCCTTGTTGCTGGCTTCATCAAACGACAGCTTCAGGAACTGCCGGGAGGCCGTGGTCAGGGCCGGATTCAACAGATCCGAGCGCATGTGCAAGGCGGGAACCGCGGAAACCATTCCTTCCTCGGAGACGATGGTCAGCCCGCCGCGGTACAGGATCGCCGTGGCCCTTCCCGTGAAAATGGTGTCATCATAAGGCGGGGTCTGCGACACGGCGCAGCTCAAATACTCCGGAGAGGCCAAGGCGACACCAATGGCCAAGGAGTCGAATTTACCCCAGCTCGCCTGAAGATCAAGCAGTGCGGCATCCTTGGAAAGCGAGTCAGGCAGCTTGGCAATGGCCTTGGCATTCCTTTCCAATTCGCCGGGAAGTGGCACGACCAAGGAATCCAGACGCTTGAGAAACATCTCACACGCCGCATCCAGAGGCTTCACCGCATCCGGAACCTGGGGTGCGGCACTTGCCTGCAAGGAATCTGTGCGGCTGGAATCCACCCCTGGGCCGGACTCCTTCGGGGATGGTTTGCACCCGGCAAGCATCGTGATGGACAACGAGGCGCCAAGCAGGAAGCGAAAGGTCTTCTTGGCTTGAACTCTTGACACCATGGGCACTCCTGGATGGGCGGGGCGATCTGGATTCGTCGATGTCCTTGGCTTTCCAAACAACCGACGCTATTGTGCCGTGGGTTCCACCGCAGGCTTGGAGAACCCGGATTCTTTCTGGGCCTTGCCGATCCGGATGAAGCAATAGCGCCGCAGGATGTCGAGCTGCTCGTGGGCAAGCATCACGTTGAAGAACTTCTTGCCGCTGGGGTTGGCGTCGTTCTTGACCATCATGCTGGGAAGCTCGAGGCTCCAGGACTTCACCGCGTCCTCGGTCACCTTGATGTTGTTGATGATCAAAGCGTCGTTGATGGTGATGTTCACCGTGGCGACCCGCCGGTCGCGTCCTGGCATCGGGAGAGGATTGGGGTTGAGGTGGACCTTGCATCCGGTGATCACCAGGCCGCAGCCGAGATCTTCCTCTTCCCATTCCAGCTTGTCAGTCGTCATTGTCGAATCCTTCGGTGCGTGCGTGACCTGCTAAAGTAGTGCACGCGACCCGGCCCACAGGCCCGAAGACCTGCAAGCCGGGAATCCGCCGTCAATCCCGCCTCGTTCCCCGGTTCAGCATCGACTCCAGCGGGCACCAGCGGGTGAAGGAGGACTGCAGGAGGTTGAGGCCGACAAATCCTGTCAGAAGGAACCAGCCCGGGTGGACGAACCACCCAAGCGAGAGGGAGGCAAGGACCATGGTTCCCGCCACGCGACGGATGACAATTTCTGTCTGGTTCGGAGTGCAGGCGTTCACGGGAGCTCCTCTTCGGGATCGGGAAGGTCCTTGCGAAGCTCCCAGTAGAGGAGCGGCACCAGGACCATGGTGAGCAGGGTGGCGGCGATGGCGCCGGACATGAGGGCCACGGCAAGGCCCTGGAAGATGGGGTCGAGCACCATCACGATCCCGCCCACCACGACCGCGGCGGCGGTCAGGGCGATGGGACGGAAGCGCACCGCACCAGCCTCGATCACGGCCTGCCCCAGCGGGATGCCGCGTTCCTCCGAGATCTGGATGAAGTCCACCAGCAGGATGGAGTTGCGAACGATGATGCCCGCGAGCGCGATCATGCCGATCATCGAGGTGGCGGTGAAGAAGGCCCCGAAGAGCGCGTGGCCCGGCAGGATGCCGATCAGCGTGAGGGGAATGGGCGCCATGATCACAAGCGGGATCGAGAAGGACTGGAACCAGCCCACCACCAGCACGTAGATCAGGAGAAGCACCACCGCGAAGGCGATTCCGAGGTCGCGAAAGACCTCGATGGTGACCTGCCATTCGCCGTCCCACTTTAGAGCCGTCTCGTCCAGACGCTCCGGAGCCGTGGAGTTGTAGCGGGCCACCGTGGCCCCGTCCACCTTGAGGGAATCCAGGCGCTTGTTCATGGCAAGGATCGCGTAGACCGGAGCCTCGATGGTGTCCGCGACGTCGGCCGTCACGTAGATGACCGGACGCAGGTCCTTGCGCATGCGGCTCGAGGGACGTTCGACCGTATCGACCTTCACGAAGCGTGAGAGCGGCACCGTGCCTTGGCTTGTGGCCACCGGCAGGGCAAGCAGCGCCTCCACCGAGGAGCGGTTAGAAAGTCCCAGGCGGGCATGGACCATGCGTTCCTCACGAGCGGTGGGCACTTCCATGCGACCAAGCGAGGCGCCCGAAAGGCCCAAGGCAAGCGTCTGCGAGAGGCTCGTGACGTCGGCGCCCAGGCGGGCCGCCTCGACGGCGTCCACATGGAACACGCGCTCGGACTGCGGTGCCTGTACGCTCCAGTCCACGTCCACCACGCCCGGCGTGGTCTCCAGAACCTTGCGCACCGAGAGAGCGGTGGACTGGCGCACGGAGTCCTTGTCGGCATAGACCTCGGCCACCAGCGTGGACATCACCGGAGGGCCGGGAGGGATCTCGGCGACCTTGGCGCGCGCCCCGTACTTGGCGGCGATGGGCGCCACGATCTTGCGGGCGGCGATGGCGATCTCGTGGCTTTGACGGTTTCTGTCACCCTTGGGGAGCAGGTTGACCTGCACCTCGGAGACCTCGCCGCCGCGCCGCAGGAAGTAGTGGCGCACCAGGCCGTTGAAGTTGAACGGTGAAGAGGTGCCCGCGTAGGCTTGGGCATTGGTCACCTCGGGCACTTGGAGAAGGGCCTTGGCGATCTCAGCGGCCATCGCATGGGACGTCTCGAGCGTGGTGCCGCGCGGGGCGTCCAGGATCACCTGGAACTCGTTCTTGTTGTCGAACGGCAGCATCTTGACCTGGACGGCCTTGAAGAAGAGAAGCGAGACGGAGCCCAACAGGAGCGCCACGCTGAAGGCGTAGAAGCCCAGGCGACGCGCCTTGCTTGCCATCAGTCCTTCCATCAACTGCCGGTACCAGCGGGAGAAGCGGGTTTCCTTCTCCTCACCGTGACCACCGACCTTCACGTGTCCCTTGAGCAGCTTGAAGGCAAGCCACGGGGTGATGATGAAGGCGACCAGGAGCGATGCGATCATGGCTGCGGAGGCACCGATGGGGATGGGGCGCATGTAGGGACCCATCATGCCGGAGACGAAGGCCATCGGCAGGATGGCGGCGATCACCGCGATGGTAGCAAGGATGGTGGGATTGCCCACTTCGTCCACGCCCGCGACGGCGGCTTCCTCGGGGCTACGCTTGCCCATGGCCATGTGGCGGTAGATGTTTTCGACCACCACGATGGCGTCGTCCACCAAGATGCCGATCGAGAAGATCAGGGCAAAAAGGGTGATGCGGTTGAGCGAGTAGCCGAAGGCGTAGTAGACAAAAAGTGTCAGGGCAAGCGTGACGGGTACCGCGACCAGCACCACCAGCGCTTCGCGCCAGCCCAGGAAGAATCCCACCAGAAGCGTCACCGAGACGGTGGCGATCAGGATGTGCAGGATCAGCTCGTCGGCCTTCTCCTTGGCGGTCTCGCCGTAGTTGCGGGTGATCTCAAGTTTCACATCGCTTGGCAGCAGGCGGGCACGGGCCGCCTCGACGCGTTCCATGGCGATCTCGGCCACATGGGTGGCATTGGCGCCCGGACGCTTGGCGACAGAAATCGTCACAGCGGATGCCGTGCCCTTGCGGGCGTGGTGGCTGACAAGATTTGTCGCCTCGGCCCAGGCGTCGGACACCTCGGCCACGTCGGACAGGGCCAGGTTCGTGGGACCGCGGGTCGCGATGATGAGCTGTTCCAGGTCCTGACGGCTCGCGGGGCGCGCACCGACCCGCACGTTGACGACCTCATTCCCTTGGCTGAACTCGCCGGCCACGAAGCGCTGATCGCTCTTGCGAATGGCCTGCGCGATCTCGCCCGGGCTCACGCCCGAGGCCATCATGCGGGCCGGATCCAGGCGCACCCGGAACTGGCGCGGCGAGCCGCCGATCACCAGCGTCTGGGCCACGTCGGGGATGCTGCGGATCTCGTCCTCCAAATGGACGGCGATCTCGCGCAGCTGATCCGATCCGTAGCGCTCCGAATGGAGCGTCAGCGCCAGGATGGGCACGTCGTCGATGGTGTGCGGCTTGACCAGCGGAGGCATCATTCCGGAGGGCAGTTCGTCCATCGAGGAGGCTAGCTTGGCCTGCACCTTGACGACCGAGTTCTCCTGGTTCTCGCCGACCTTGAAGCGGACGGTGACCATTCCCTGTCCGTCGCCGGACATGGAGTAGACGTGATCGACCCCGGGGATCTCCCACATGCGGCGCTCAAGGCCGCGGATCGCCAAGTTCTCAAGCTCCTTGGGCTCGAGGCTCGGGGCCTGCACGAACACGTCGATCATAGGGACCGAGATCTGCGGTTCCTCCTCGCGGGGGGTGGCCATCATGGCCAAGAAGCCCGTCGCAAGCGATGCGATGGTGATGAGTGGTGTGAGTTTGGACTGGAGGAAGCTGCGCGCGATGCGCCCTGCGATGCCCATGGCTCAGCGCTCCGCCACGAGAGTGGCTGAGGCGGGAACGATGATCGTCTCGCCGGCACGCAGACCCGAAAGGACCTCGAGGTCCTTGCCGTAGGCGCGGCCCACGCGGATCCAGCGCTTGTCGTCGCCCTGAGCCGTGCGCACCCACACGCCCGTCAGGTCGCCCTCGTGCACCAACGCGTTTGCCGGCACCAGACGCACCGCGCCGGTGCCCTGGGGCAGCAGCAGCGTCGCCGTCGAACCGCTGGCAAGGGTACCGTCCTTGTTCTCCACCAGGGCATTGACGGTGGCCATGTTGCCGGTGGCACTCGGGACCACGCCCTCCACCACGGCCTTCACGGCTTTGGTCCCGATGCGTCCGTCCAGGGCGGTACCCGACTTGAGCGAGGCGGCCGCATTCATCGAAACCGTCACGCTCACGCGCAGGCGGGAGGCGTCCTCCACCCGCAGCAAAGGCTGGCCCGGGGCCGCCAAGGCGCCCGGATCAGCCATGCGAGCCACGACCTTGCCGGCAAACGGTGCGACCAGTGTCGCATAGCCGGCCACCGAGCCGAGCTCACGCCCTTGTGCCTGGATCTGCGCCAGTCCGGCCTTCGCGGCGGCCAGTTGGCTCTCGGCCATGTCCAGGGTCGCCTTGGGGGTGGCGCTGTCGGCATAGAGGGAGCGCATGCGCTTGGCCTGCGTCTCGGCGAGCGAGAGCTGGGCGCGGGCGGCGTCGAGCCCGGCCGCAAGCCCCGAGGAACGGGCCGACAGTTCCTGTCCGTCGATGCGCAGGAGCACCTGCCCGGCGGACACGTTCTGTCCTTCCTTGGCCGAGACCGAGAGGACCGTGCCCATCAGCCGGGTGGAAAGGTCCGCGCGCAGCAGAGGCTCGGCCACGCCGACCACATCCTGGGCAAGTCCCATCGCGCTGTCGCGCACCGTCTGGGCGGTGCCGGGTTCCTGGTGGATCTCCACCTTGGTGTCAGGAGCCGCCTTCTCGCAGCCCACAAGGGATGCCAGGGCGATGGTGCCCGCAAGCAATGCCGTCTTCTTCATGATGTGTCCTTGGTTCTTGAGTTTGCGTTTGCGTTATCGAGAAAGCGTGGCGAGTTCGGCCGGGTCGCGTCCTGTCAGGAGCGCGAGATTCGCCATGGCCGTGAAGGCCTCTTGGCGGGCGGCGGAACGGTCCAGTTGCAGGCGGGTCGCGGTGGCCTGGGCCTCGAAGAGGGTGACGAGATCGCCGACACCTTCCTCGAAGCGGCGCACACTGATGCGGTGGGCCTCGGTCGCCTGTTCCAGCGACTGCGAGGCAAGG